>CP119311.1:1839062-2145572 GCA_029202545.1 Candidatus Pseudobacter hemicellulosilyticus | reverse complement strand
ATCGCCAGGGTTTTTCCATCTTTTTTCATACTCTTCGTTAGAAAAAGTATATGTCCCAATTAAGATAGAACTGTAATCAACTCCGGTATTTCGAAAATAATGTCCAACCCGGTAAACGATATTAAATGATAGAGTCATCGACTGATAATGGATCGTATTGAGCAGATTTCCAAACAAAGTAGGATTTACAGGTCCGTGATATTGAACATTTTCGAGTTTATTGGAATAAAATATATTTTCATACTCCTTGCTTGCCTTCCCTTCAAAATATACCATGGGTGAGCCGGTGTTGTCCAACCCAGCCCAGGGAAGGCTGTAGATGGAGAACAATGGATTACCGATCACCGGATTAACAGATGGCGTAAGGCCATTGGAAACAGAATTGGACAGAAACAGATATTTGGTCACTTTATCCTTCGCGTAACTGCCTTGCACCATCAGGTCCCAGCCCAATTTCCGATCGGATATTTTAACATTGATACTGAGGTCTGCACCATTAACACGTGTATTGGCACTGTTGCCTTTAAAGGTGGACACACCTGTGGCCTGATCCATATTGGCAACCCCGATGATGTCCAGCCCGTCTTTACGAAAAAATTCCAGGGTTCCGGTTACCCTGCGATTCCGGGTAGCGAAATCGATACCTATATTAGTGGACCGGATGCGCTCCCATCTTAAATCAGGGTTTGGCGGATTAGATAAAGATGCATAAGGTGCTTCAAAAACATTCGGATACGAAACATTCTGGTTAAGGATCACGACTTGGGATGAAAGGGTATAATCCACATTTCCGTTGTAACCGGTAGTTAATCGCATCCGCAAATACGGCAACCAATCTATCTTGTAAAACTTTTCTTTGGCAATATTCCATACACCTCCCACAGACCACAGGGGAACTCCCTTTTGATTACTATTTACTCCAAAAATATTAGACTCGTCTTTTCTGATGCTGCCATTGATGGAGTAGCGATTATTATAAGTATACCCTACGTTGCCGAAATAAGAAAGAAAGCGGTAAGCAGTACCTGTTTTGTCCTTTCTATTATCTATCCGGGTGACCGTCCCTATGGGGAGCGTGGGATAATCGGTCAATGGATTAATCACTCCCGATCCCCCTGTTTCAGGATCGTACCCATAAAATCGGTCTAACGAATAATCTTTTTCTACGTCACTGACTTCGTATCCTGCCAGGGCGTCGAAGGCATGTTTGTTCCATGATGACGAAAAATTTGCCTGTATACGCAAATTATTCCCGGTATAATTATTTATAATCCGGTCAAGTAATCCACCAACTGGAATTGCCCTTGTTACGGCTTTGCTAACTGGGTCAATCTGGGAGAATGTATTGATAAGGTCTCTTGGATAAAAAGCTTCCGGTTTATATATGCTGTTGTTTACTGAATTGCCTGTACTGAACTGGTAATTACCTTGTATAGACAGGCTTTTAGTGATCTGGTACCGAAGCTCTGAATTTATCCTGTAATCAAGAGTCACGGTAGAAAAATCTCTAAAATCACGTTCGGCCAAGGGTTTGTAAGTCCAGTCAAGTAATTTACCACCACCCACGGTATCAGTATAACGTCTGTATAAGGAGCCTCCCTGCACTTCCAATGGATTGCCATTTTCATCTGCTATTTTCAGGTAAGGAAAAGCAAGATCTGACAATCCATTGTTTTCCGTTTTATAACGGCTGTATACCAGATTGGTAGTAAAAGACAATTTATCCGGAATGATCTGATAACTCTGTTTGGCATTGACAGTCAGCCGGTCTAGCCCATTTCCGATCAATTCGTCGAGATTTTTATCAAAGCCGATACCCAGGTAATACTGATTGTATTTACTTCCGCCGGAAAAATTGATGTTGTATTGCTGATTAATTTGCCCCCGGTAAAAATAATTACTCATTTCACTACGGGAATCCTGGTTGCGTAAATCATCCAGTTCGGCGTTTGCCTGAGCTTCTGTGAGCTGCCCTTTTGCCTGGCGGGCCAGAATATCCACAGAAGGATATAAAGATCTGACACGGGTACTATTGATCTGGGAATTATATCCACCCCTGAAATATTTATCTCTTTCAATGTCAACGATATTGGCCGAACTTAACCTGGGCATGTAAAACAAATCAGGCTTTTCACCGATCATCAGATTAGAACTTACCGATACACTGAGCGGCTGATTGATCTTCCCTTTTTTAGTGGTGATCACAATTACCCCGTTCCCGGAAAAAGCACCCCATACCGAAGCAGCAGCGGCATCCTTCAAAACCGTTATACTTTCCACATCGGCAGGATTGATCGTACTTAAATTTCCATTGTATGGGAAATTGTCGATAACGATCAAGGGGTTGGGATTTGCATAAATAGTACTTCTTCCCCGAATGGTGATGGCGGATACCTGGCTCTGATTACTTCTACTGGTGTTACGATTAAGCACTAATCCGCTTACGATACCATCGAGCCGGTCTATAAGACTCGTGGACACAGTACGGTTGATAAGTTCATTACTTACCTGAGTAAATGAACCAGCCGACCGCTCCTTATGAATATTCTGGTACCCGGTGTTCACCGTTATTTCAACATCCTCCAGTTGAGTAACGGTCGCTTTAAGGGATATCAGAATTTCAGATGGAGTGGATGAAGTTATTTTGTACGAAGAAGTTTCAAAACCCACAAAGCTGAATACCAACACATCACCAGCACCGGCGTTAATGCTAAATATACCTTCAGCGTCTGTAATGCCCGATTGTTTACCATTTTTTAAAGAAACGGAAGCACCGGAAAGAGGCCGCCCTACGGAGTCTACGACCCGTACGCGAATGAGTGTCAGATCTTCTATTAGATATTGTTGTTCTCCGGAAGACATAACCACGGCCTTCTTTTTTACCAGGAAGATAGAGTTATGATCGATGGTGTAAGAAAAAGGTTGATCTTTAAAAGCAAGAGAAAGGAAATCAGTAAGGGGTAAAGACAAGGCGCTGATAGTAATCGGCCTGGCTCCCATTAACATTTCCCTGGAACTAACAATGAAGTAGCCGGTCTGATCCTTAATCGCCTTAAAAATGACTTCTAAAGGAACATTTTTAGCCTGGAGGGTTACATGTTGGCCATGAGTCCGGGCAGACACCTGCAAGCAGGCTGCTAAGATCAGAATCGCAGTTATTCTCATAACCATCATGGTTTTAATAATGGTCCGGTTCATCCAAACATCTCTGTAAGCATGGATGTGCCGGTACCAAATAGCAGTTTTTTGCATAAATTGCATTGGTTTTGGTTGTTAAAAATGATCGTTCTGCAATGAAAATTTGGATCAGCCTGAATCATCTGCCGCTTCGGACACGACCCGGAGCGGTTTTTTATTCAGGATGCTCAAAGGAAAGCAATCGAAATATATTGATAATACCTTTGATTATTTACTGCTTGGCAGCACTACCAGTTTTTGTCCTTCTTCCATTTTAAAGTTTACTCCGGACTGTTCAAGAAAATTTAAAACGCTTGATAAATTTACATCGCGGCCTATTTCGCCAATAAAACTGAGGTCAGGTATTTTCCCTTCGTATACTACTTCTATGTTGTACCAACGAGCGATTTGCCTCATCACCTCCTGAAGACTTTTATCCTGGAAATTAATGATGCCATTTTTCCAGGCCAGCGTTTGTGCAATATTTGCCGGCGACACCATGGTTCCATTTTTTGTTATGATGGCTTGCTGGTTTGGTTTTAACAACACTGAAGCATGCCTGTCTCTATCCTCTACCCGCACACTCCCATCTATCAACGTTGCACGGATATCCTTTTCGTCGAGATAAGAATTTATATTGAAGCTGGTGCCTATCACCTGCACATCCATACCATTCGCTTTCACAATAAACGGTTTTGCCTTATCCTTAGTCACTTCCATATATACTTCTCCCGTTACACTCACCCTTCTTTCTTTGATAAAAGCAATTGGAAATGTGATGCTGGAAGCGGCATTGAGCCATACTTTTGTTCCATCTGGCAACACAATCTGGTATTGCCCGCCTTTGGGTGTGGAAATAGTATTATACATCGTCTCCTGGTCTGCATTTCCTGCCTGATAGGCAAGCGATCCTGCATCCAGTTTCATGATCTTAGTATTTCCCTGGTCAGCTAAAGAGCCAATAGCGGCACTATCGAGAACAATAGTGCTACCGTCAGCCAGCGTTAGGATTGCTCTATTGCCACCAGGAGCTATATCCCGTTGGACAGATGTTTTTTTAAGGGTAATTTCTTTTTGTGGTTGATGATTCAGGTATAGAAAAGTGGCTGTTCCGACTACCAGTAGCAGGACAGCCGCATAACGGGACCAGGGTGTACGCAGGAAATGCCCCCTACGGGAAGGAGACCTGGAACCAGAGAGACCATTAGCTGCAGACTTCAAGTCTGCCTTAAAAGCAGAGGGGCTTATTTCAATCTCATCCTTGGATATTTTGTCTGTTAATTGAAGAAGATGATTCCAGATATTCGCCTGTGAATCATCAGACAAGCTATTACTTGGCGGATATTTAGCCATGGATTGCTGGAACAACTGAATATTTTCATCATCATGCGCTGCATTACGTATCGCATCATAAAGTTGATTCAGTTCCTCAGAACTTGCCCGTCCGGAAACATACTGTTCCCACAAATGAAATATAGTCTGTTTAGGTAGTTGCATAATACGAAGTATTGAGACGAACAGCTTGAAAGAAAAGTACTACTGCCTTTATAAAATTTCTGAAATAAGAAGAAAAAAGTATAGATAAAGCAACAAAAAATCACCATTTTTTATCAGAAAGGAACGGATAGTTTCCAAAGCTTTCGCCATTTGATTTCGGACCGTATGCTTTGAAATGGAAAGTTCTTCAGCGATTTCTTCGTAACTGTAGCCCTGCTGATATTTAAGCTGGTAAATGCGTTTTCGCTGTTCAGGCAACAGCTGAATTACTTTTTTCAGTAATTCTTGTATTTTATCCCATTTATCACTTTGCATTGCACCTTCCTCTGTGAAATTATGTAAGACATTGGCAACAACATATTGCATCTTCATTTCAAGCTCCTGCCGCCGCATACGATCTAATGCTTTGTTGGCAACTATTCTAAATATATAAGATGAAGGATTTTCAATATCAATAAGGGATTTTCTTTTAAGCCACAATTGAACAAAGGTTTCCTGTACTAGCTCTTCTGCCCAAAATTCTGTGTTCATTAATTTAAACGCATGCCAGTATAAAGGATTAGAATAGGATTGAAAAATAATAGAAAATGCCTCTACATCATCTTGCGAAATACGCCGGAATAAATCCTTGTCAATATGTAAATCCCTGTTATTCAAGTAGTCAGATAATTAGGTGGTAAACTTAAGCTAAAATTACACAAACCGCAGAATGGAAAAAAGGTAGTATAAAGTCCTTTGTGTAAATGTAGTAATTAATTGTATTGGGGATAAATCCCCAGGCAGGTTCCGCTTCGTCAGAAAATCCATCATAGCAGGCTAAATTTTCGCTGAAAATCAAGAAATCCTCTACTATCTGGTTCGATAATTTCCCGATTCTCGGCACAAAAAAAGGAATTTTCATTGGCTGAATGAAAATTCCCTTTTTTTATTTTCTGCCCCTGAACAATAGCGATCAAGGATTTTTACCTATCGGCAAAACCCACCACATAAGCACTCTATACACGGCATCTATTCTGACCATTTTTATCCGGCGACTTAAAAATTAACAGTACAACCTTTTCAAGCCCCTTATTGACAAAATTTGACAATGCCTGATCCGAGAATAGTGCTGCGCCTGTCAGTTCTTTCCGCCGATCCAACGCGAAATTCCTTTCCTTGTAAAGGCAAATGGATTTTTCTATAAAGTTGCTTATCCGGACTGTATCAGTTTGCCTGGCCTTCAAAATAAAGCCATGCAGTAATAATACGCCTGCACAAAACAGCTTATTCATGTTTGAGTATTTGCACGTCGATTATACAGGTGATCTCAGGCGGACTGGTCATTTGTCAAGGAGATACCAACATTGGCACCCTCTTTCTTACATCATTCTCCTACCGGGATCGCCATATCCACACCATCTGCAGCAGCAACACCAAAATTCGGTGATCCATCACTGTTCCAGGTGATCTTCTGTATCCTTGGCGCTCTTTGCCCATTGGTAGTTGCAGCCACATTGCGTGCATGGTAGATAAACCAATTTTCTTTTTTAACCACGCCATTGGGATCTGTATAGGAACTGGTGAAGAACCCGTTGTGCCCGGGACCATAAATAGAGTTGGCATCATTTCTTACGAATACCTGCTTTTTATTGATCCAGTCGGACGCTACAGTGGGATCACCTCCGGTCCTGAGCTGTATCTGCGCCAGACAATAGTTATCGCTGGTATACCGGCTGGCCGAGAAGATGACAAATACAGGGCTGCTGGCATCTTTTTGCAGCATGATGGGTCCTTCATTCACTCCTAAACCAATTGAACTCGGCTCATGTTTCTCCCAGGTATTGGTAGGAGAAGAGATGGTGATCCTTGGACCGCTGATAGTCCATGGATTGGACATGGCAGCGAGATAGATGTATTGTTTATACCTGGTGGCGGTACTTTCCCATCCCGACCAGATGAAATAATTTGCAGATCCGATGGTAAGTACAGAACCATCAATGGCCCACTGGTCAGTAGCATCAAAGATCTTGCCTTTATAGGTCCAGGTGCCGGTCATGGGATCGGCATTGGGATTTTCCAGTACAAACATGCGGTGTGAATCACCACCGCCATCATTGGCCGCAAAATAGATATACCATTTCCCGGACAGGAAATGCAGTTCAGGCGCCCATATATTGGAAGAATAGGGCTGGCCGGTTGGCGGCGTCCAGATCACCGATTCCGGTGCATTGGACAACAGGGACATGGAAGTGGTCTTCCGAAGGCCAATCACATTACCCCTGGTGTACATGAAATAATAGTACCCATCCTTTTCCGCCACATAGGGATCCGGCCTGCTGGCATTGATCAGCGGATTCTGATAATTGAGGTTATGGAAATTGAATTGATCCTGGTTACCGGTGATGGTGGTTTTCTGGCGGATCTTGGCGCCCAGGGTAGTGCTTTGCGGGTCCAGCACCATTTTCATACCGGTGGCCTTATTGGTCAGTGAAAATGCATAATTGCTACCTGTATAGGCAATGGACCAGGCTTGTGCATCGCTGCCAATGTCCGTGTTCTGCAGCAGGATAGCTGATTCAGTAGAAGAAGGGGATGTCAGGCATTTGTTACTGGTCACGTTCACCAGTTTATAATAGGTGGCGTCAATCTTTACCAGTTTCCATTTCTGACCATTGTTAGGGAACCATAACCATTGCTGAATTTGCTGGCCTTCTGCCGATGAATTTCCGGTGACCTCTACAACGGGTCCTGCCGGCGCAGACGAGGTGATACCCCTGATACGGTAAGTAGCTCCATCAATCAATGTCCCGGCTACAGGGGCCGCCAGGATCTGAACGTCTTGCGTTCCCAGTGATCCTTCGCCGGCATTAAAACTTTCCTGCTGATTTTGTTTTTGGCAAGCTGTCGCTGATAGCAACCAAACCACAGTGAGTGCTGTGGGTGTTTTGATCTTCATAAAATAGGTTTTACGCTGCCTTTCTATTGGGAAAGAAGGACAGCGCGGTTTATAATTGGTTGACCGGCTTATAAAATAAGCAATATATTCCTAAAATACCAGGTCTTCTGAGCAGGTCCGCAATACCGGTTCGCAATAAGCGCATTTCTTTTACTGCCCGGAAATAATAAATCGCTGGTTACTAAATCAAAAGGGCCTCTCCAAAAGAGAGGCCCTTCACTAATTGTTGCAACAACATTTTATTTCCGCTTCCTCCTGATCAGCAGTACCGCCGCACCGGCCGCCAACAGCAATGGCAGCACCCAGAGATACACTGTGCGCAGCATACCCACCTGATCACTGGTAGCCAGAATTGCATTGTCTTTTGTTTTTGGACGATAACTGTCAATGGGGAACTCCTCATAGGCCAGCCAACTGAACACACCTGTTGTAAAGAAATGGCCTGCTGTGCTATACGCCCCGTTGCGCATGAAGTCGGCATCACCGGACACCATAATACGCTGCTCTTTGCCATTCACCTTGCGCGACAAAGCAACAGCAGTAGTGATCGGTCCCCTGGTATCACCATCCTGCGGCGAGAACATGATAGATCCTATAGGCTGCGACCTGCCACCCCTGTCGGCCACGGTCATGAATGAAGCAGCGTCCGAACCTGGCTGTACAACAGTTGCTTTGATCATTGCTGCGGGCCTTGTTTTATCCACAGTTTTACCCGGCGCAGGCATAGTTGGCCGTGTCGCTGGCCTCACTGAAGACCCGGCTGGCATTTGCCCGGGCGCAATCGCCGGCTTTTGCCCAGATCCCGGCTTCTGACCTGTCTTAGGCGCTGGTGGAGCAGGCGCGTCCACCACTTCGTCCTCTGTTCCATAACTACTACCTCCCATCATCACTACACCGCCACCGACTGCCGAGGTCATCAGGTCCGGGTCCAGCGGCTGTACCCGGTTCCAGCTCAGTTTGCCATCAGTTTGCAGCAAGGGCGCTACGGTAAAAGGACCGGCATCCGCATAGGCCAGACCGGCAACGCCGGATACCGGCAGTTTCTCTCCCATTGTATCTACCCGCATATCCTCTACATACTTCGACAAGGAGCCCGCTTTCTTTGTAAAGCTGAGCTGCACCATATCAGGCGCGCGGTCCTTGTCTTCCTGTATCACCCTACCCTGCATCAGCTGCACGCCCAGCAGATCCAGGATAGGCTGCATTACCACCTCTTTGCCAGGCTCGCAGGTAACCACCAGGTTGCCGCCGCGATCAATATATTGTTTAACGTTCGCCACAGCAGCCGGGCTCAGCTCCAGCTTGGGATCAGCAATCACCAGGACAGAAATATCTTCCGGCACCTGCTGCGTTTCCACCGTCAGCGTATCCACGTCAAAGCCCTGGTTGATCAGCGAATAACGGAATGCCTTGGCAGTAGCAATACGGGCATATTCCCGATCCCCCTTCCTGAAAATATTACGCTCCAGGTGACCGGTCAGAAAACCCACTTTAGGCAGCCTGGCCTGCATCAGCCGCTTGAAAGCAGCAGACACTTCAGTCTCACTGGGCCATACCTGCTGATCGTCAAAGATGCGCAGGAAAGTAGTCTTATCCTTGTATTTGAGCTGCATCACAAACCGGTTCATTTCCGGGCGCAGGTCAATGATCTTTTTGATCTCGGCCGGCGTCTTCACGCCTTTCAGGCTCATCTTATTGGCCTTGGTGATCTGCTGTGCTATTTCATCAATGTTCTTGCCCGTGTAACCCCGCATCATATACTCATTGTCCAGGGTGCTGTCATAATAATTGATGGCCTTATGCACAATGATATTACTGCCTTTCTTGAAGCGTATATAGCGCTCCCAGGTGGACTGTATCATGTTATAGGACCTGTCGTAGCCCATCTGTGCGCTACCCGCCAGCACGTTATTATAGGTAGTGACGGCCAATGGTTCGTCCCCTAATTCTTCAATGATCTTCTGCACATTGGGGAGTACTGTATTGCGCTGGTACACCGTGGCATCATAATACGCGATAAACTGCGGCAGCGAGCTGATATAGCCTATCAGCAGGCCAACAGCCACTACAGCCACATACCTTCCGGCCTTGACCACAGCGGGTTTGGACTCCATACCCGACCGCAGCTTATAGATACTCAGCCCCAGGAAAATGGAAATGATCACCAGGAAGTAGATCACATCTTTGGAAGTGACCAGCCCGTACAGCATTTTCTCTGTTCTGCCGGCAATGGAAAGATAATAAGTGATGTCCCGGAAGAAATCATACTGCTGCCAGACGCTGCCGATATAGCTCAGCGCGCCGATCATGACAAAAGTGCAAACGGCCGCCACTATCTGGTAAGTGGTCAAGCAGGACATGAACAGGCCGATGGCGGAATAAGCACATAACAGCAGGTAAAAGCCCAGCAGGCTGGTGATCAACATGCCTTTGTCGGCCTCTTTGATATGGAAAATCCCTGTCACCACAAAGAGCGCTACAATCAGCAACAGGAGCAGGCTGTAGAGCATCATAGCCAGGTATTTACCGAATACCACATCCCGCACTTTGATGGGCGAAGAATAGAGCAGCTTGATGGTGCCGCTGGAAGTCTCCCGGCTGATCAGGCCCATGGTAAGCAAGGGTATGTAGAGATACAGGTTCTCCATAATATGGGGGAAGAGACCCGATCTGCCAAGGAACACCCTGTTGGTGATATCAAAAAGATACCGCATGCGGATGCCACCCATTTCCTGTTGGGTAGCCATACTTTCCAAACTGCCGAAATACATGATGCCGCTTTGTACCAGGAATACGATCAATACAAACCAGGCAATGGGCGAGTAGAACAGCATACGCAGCTCTGTACCCGCAACCCTGAAGATTGTTTTCATTGAAATGCTATTTTTTGATGGGCCGTCTGAACAGGGCTTTTGCAGTAAAAGAAAAACCCTGCGACTCGGCTGTTAATTGTTTTGATGGGATAATTGCCGGAAGATCTCGTCCAGCGCGCTTTTATCAAGGCTGATCTCCCGAAGGCGCCAGCCCTTGTGGACGCTGGCCGTTACTACGCGTTCGGTGATCTCCTGGTCGCCATTGAAGTACACGCGCACCTGTCTTTCGGTGAGGAAGTCCACTTTGGATACCCCGGGAATCTCTTTCAGCTCCCCTTCAGCAGGCGTATTTTCAAAATGGATCAGCATGCTATGCGGCTCTACGTAATTATTGAAAGCGTCCATGGTATCAGCAAAAACGATCTTACCGTTCTCGATCATTTTTATCTCTTTGCAGAGTAGTTGTATTTCTGAAAGGATATGGGAAGAAAAGATAACCGCCCTGTCCTCAGCAATCTCTTTGATGAGCGCCCGCACTTCAATGATCTGGTTAGGATCCAGGCCATTGGTTGGTTCGTCCAGCACAACCAGGGCCGGCCTGTGTACGATGGCCTGTGCTATGCCTACCCTTTGCCTATACCCACCGGACAGGTTACGGATCAGGCGGCTGCTGAAATGATCAATGCCGCAGCGCTCCTTGGCTTCTTTGATAGCCGCTTTCTTCCGCTCTTTGGGGATCAGCCGCAACCCGGCGCAATAGGTAAGGTATTCATCCACGGTAAGGTCCATATACAACGGCGGGTTCTGGGGCAGGAAGCCAATTTCTTTCTTGGCCAGCTCCGGCTTTTCGCGGAGGTTGATATCATTGATAAAAACATTGCCCTCGGTCTGGTTCAGGGCGCCGCAGAGAATGTTCATGGTTGTGGATTTGCCGGCGCCGTTGGAGCCCAGCAATCCTACAATACCTTTTGAGCCAATCTCCATATTGATGTCCCTGATAGCCCAGGAACTGGTATAGCGGTGCGATAGCTTCTCTATTCTGACAATAGTCTTGTCCATCATGGTTGGTATAAATGTGGTGAATATGGTATAAGGATCAGCGTTCCCTGTAGGAAACACTTTTGATAGTACCGAAGCCGGTCCATTTTTTCTGCAGTACCAGCGCTTCGTTGGCATCAGGAACCGAATATTGTTCCAGCGTACCGTTGGCACCTGCCTCGCCGGAAGGATCTGCAAACCCTACCGTTAACCAGCGGGCCCACTGGCCATAAAGCGCCGGATTCCGGTTGGCAGAAAAAGGCTGGAAGGCCAGATAGGTGATGGGCAGGCCGCCCTTGTCCAGCATGAGCTTGCTGGATTCCAGGTAGAGGTCGTACTCATACAGCTTACCGCCTACGCTATAAAACAAATATTCAGGAGTGGCGCCCATGGCGAAGTTGGCGGCCTTATCAATATCAGTGCCGTTGATCTTCCGGGAATAGACCGGCAAAGCACCGGGGATGAATTTGGTGAGGTAACAATCCGTGCCACCAGGTGTTCTGGTAATGGCATAGGCATACCCTGTGGCTGTTTTCTGCATGAACAGCAGATCGCGCCCGGATGGATAAGGGATCTCGCCGGGATCATCTGCCACCGGCGCCGGCTGTGCCGTAAAGCTGCTGTGGTCAGACAGCATGGCGAAGGAACGCTTTTCTATATCATACATCATCAGGTACTGCGAACTGGTGGACGTCATGTAGGGAGACGCTTTGAAAGGCTCCTGGCCCAGGAATTTGTTCACCGGCAGGCTGTACATGGGGTTGGGACCGGAACGCAGGTACGCATTATTGCCGGACGACAGGAAGATGGTGACATAATAAAAAGCAGGATCGGGGATCAGGTTGTCCGCTTTGAAATCTGCCGGGATATCACCTGCAATCTCATAACGGATATCGTAAATAGGCCGCCAGTCGAAGGTCTCTGGGTGTATCCTGTTGGTGCCCGTGGCGGTGAGCAGGTAGATGCCATACGTGGAATCAGACCAGTTAAAGGCATTAGATACCCGGGTGCAGACCACTTTGATAGGCGCTCCCTGCTCCGGCAGTGAAGAGCCCATCCTGGCCAGCACATCTGTGAGCTGGGTAAAACTGCCGTTAGTGGCATCGTAGGACAGCATATCCAACCTCGACTTACCATTCACTTCATTCAGCACCATATAGCCCTCGTATATGGAAGTGCGCACCAGCACATTGGTCCTGACATGGAAGAGAACACCGGTACTTTTATCGGTTACCCTGTATTGAAGCGAATAGCTTCCCGGATTTTCAGCAATCCTGATCTTCAGGTTCTTGTCCGTGGAAAGGATACGATCTCCTTTGATATTGTCAAAGAAAGACCACTCATAGGTATAGTTGGCTTCCTTGCCCGACTGGCTGCTGTTCAGTACAGGCGCTATAGACAGGGTATCGCCAATGAACACCGCATAACCGGCAGTAGTGTCAATATTGGAAAAACTGATCTCGTTGATATCCTGGTAGGCATAATTCCCTTTGTCCTTGTAACAGGACAATAAGCAACAGCACTGCCAGACAAACAGTATGCTGTAAAAAAATGTCTTCATATTCCGATCTGTTAGATTGTTCGCAAAAAGAGTTTAAGGAAAGCGGGAGCCCATTTTCATAGGCGTTACACCATCTGCTTCCAGGATGGTATTACCGGCAAAAGCCTGGTCGCTCAGATAACGGGCAGTGAAGCCTCCGTAATAGGTGATAGTAGCCCGCTGCTCGTTGGTAGTGGCCGGGCGCGACCAGAAATCAAGCGGCATGCCCACTATCTCATTCATCAGCCGGACCTTCTTCTCACTGAATGTGCCGAAGGAATACTCGTAGTCCATGCTCCAGTAGGGACCGGCCGAGAGCATATCCGTCAGGTTGATCCTGAAACTGGTCATCAGTACAGTATCTGAAATATACATATTGGACTCCCGTGGGTTAGTGCCCCTGAATTTAAGCTGCGCTTTCAGCTGGTCGCTGTCTTCCAGGTGGAGCAGCAGGGTCTGAGCAGCGGTCTTCAGATCAGCCGCTCTTTTGAAATGAATGAAAACACTGTCTTTGATCTTTCCGGCCGGCAGCACAAAAGCAGCGGGCAGCTCATAATGCACACCGGGCCTGGCGGTGGAAGAAGGATCAACTATGAGGCGAAAGGTCCTGTCGTAGGACTGCGCCACACCCGTTACCGATACGGGAATGCCGATAGTTGAATCCTGCACGGACCCATCACTGAAAGAAAAGGTCAGCTCAATGGAATCAGTATACCGGCCCAGGTAATCGGTGGCGGGATCAGCCCCGGCGATATAGTCAAAGTAAATATTGTCCGCTGAAACATAGGTCATCAGGGATTCCCGTTTACAGGCGGTACCCAGGAGGATACTTAACCCGAGCAGGAGGCTATAGATAGTTCTGTTCATGTTTCCTGTTTTTGATAATAGGCGTTAGCGGGTGCTGGTTTCAGAAAGCGGCAGGGGCACCATATAAGTGGGCGCTACCGTAGCCCATACATAGGGCAGACCGGCATCAGGCACATTATTGGCGTTGATCCGCTTATAGAAGAAGAACAGCTGCCCTTCTCCCCAAAATTCTTTCTGGTATTCTTTGCGCAGTTCTGCCGACAGGCTGACCGTGCTGCCCAGGTTGGCCAGTCCCCGCCGGCGCCTGGCTGTGTTGAGGTAATCCAGCCCGGCAGCGGGATCAGGATCTGTTTCCGCCAGGATAAAATACAATTCTGATTTGCGGAGCAGGGGCTGCAGGAAGCGCCAGGATGCGCTGGCAGCAATGGGTGCATATTTATAGGAACTGCGGTAGGTTTTTCCGCCGCCGATCAGCCAGGTCTGCACAAAGCGATAATCCTGCTGAAAACCTTCATACACTTCCGTCAGGCGCAAAGGATCCGGCACCAGGATATAGCCATCCAGCAGGGAGGGATTGAAGTACTGGTCGTACTGATTATACAGCTGCTGGTTATAAATACTAAAAAGTATCTCCGGTGCAAAGATCCTGTCCGGATTAGTACCGGTGGTAACAGCTTCTGTGCTTACCCAGGGAAACCATTTCTCGCCTTCTGTCAGTACAGACAGGGCGGCATCATGAGCTGCCTGCTTATTGCCCGACCATAAAAACGCGCGGGCCATCAGCGCTTTTACGGCAAAATAATTGAGCCGCTGGTTTCTGGCGGATCCATAGAAATCAGTTCCGGCAACAATTCCCTGACTGATCACCGGGTCATTGGCCAACAGGCTGACAGCCTCGCGCAGATCAGTCATAACCTTATCCATCACTTCGGTGGCAGGCAGGACAGGCTGCATTTTACCATCGGCTACGGTATAATAAGGAATAGCAGGTTGTGCGCTGCCGGTAGCATACACGGGACCGAAGAGGCGCAGCAGGTCAAAATGCATCATGGCCCGGATGGCCAGGGCTTCACCTTTCAGCAGCTGGCCATTGGTCTCTGAGATCACCCGGCCGCTGATGGAATTATCGATCCTGGACAGGAACAGATTGGTGGCCAGGATCAGGGAATAACTTTTTCGCCATAAAGTATCCAGGTGATTGATGGCCACCTGGGAAGAATAAGTATACCTGTTGAATACACTCAGGCCATAACCGCCGTCATTCATGGGCTTGTACCGTTGCGCCAGCAGCTCAACGAGGGTAGTACTGAGGTTGGCCCCATAAAGCGAGCGGGAGGACAGGTCAATATACAGCCCGTTGAAAGCCTGCTGCAGCGCCGCTTCATTACTATAGACCTGCACCTCAGTATAGGCAGCTTCCGGCTGCACATCCAGGTATTTATTGCAGCTGCCCAGCAGGAAAAGGGCGCCGAATAAAAACGCAAGGGAATATCGAAAATTCATGGCAGTAGTTTTGGTATTAAAACGAAAGGTTGACACTCAAGGAAGCAGAGCGGGAGAACGGATAATCCAGTCCCCTTTCTGTTTGCACAGTCTCTATCCGGAAAATATCATTCAGGTAAAAGTTCACGCCAATGGTCTGCAGGCTCATCCGCCGCACCCAGCCCGCGCTGCTGCGCCAGCCAATGCTGAAAGATTCGCCAATAAAATGACTGTCTTCCTGTACATAGCGGGACGACATGGGATTGCTGCTGAATGCTGCAATGGAAGTGAATTCGGCCACATCGCCGGGTTGCTGCCACCTGTCGTACAGGGCGCGGCGGTCAAGATTGGGGACCACATTGCCCTGTGTTATACCCGCAACAGCACTGATATTTTCCACCTTGCTGTAGAGCGCATTATTAAATACATAACCACCTACCCGGTAACGGGCGTTAGCGCCAAAAGTAAAATCCTTATAGGTGAAACTGGTGCTAACAATTCCTTCCAGCTTCGGCCTGGTATTGCCAACACGAACAATATCCGCGGGATCATAGATGAAGGAGATGGTCCCATCCCGCTTCTGGAAGATCTCTTTGCCGGTAGCAGGATCAATGCCCAATGACATCACCGTCCAGATATCGTCCGGGCTATAGCCGTCGTAATACCTGGCCAGTCCTTTGCTCTCCAGCTCTTCCTTGTTCAGGGATTCCAGCCTGTTGGCAAAGCCACCATACTCGCTGTTGTTCTTCACCCCTGATACGGAGATAGTCCAGATGATCCTGTTCTTCAGGTCGTAGATGGGTGAGTAGCGCAGGTTCATGTTCCAGCCGGTAGTGGTCAACGTGCCGATATTGATCACATAACTGTTGTTGAGCGCTACAGAAGAAGGCAGGGTGCCTTCTGCACCAACAGACAGCGGATCAGTATGTTTCCTGAAATACTCCAGGGTACCGGTGATGCGGCTGTTGAGGAAGGAGAAATCAAGACCATAACTTCCCTGCAGCGTTTTTGACCATTCCAGGTCCGGACTACCCAGGGACATGAGCGTAAGGCCCTGTCCAAAATTGTTGCTGCCCGTTCCTGTATAGGCATAAGTAGAAACAGAAGTAAAATTGCCCAGGTTCTGGTTACCGGAATAGCCCAGGTTAGCCCGCAGTTTCAGCAGGTTCATCCAGGTGAACTGCTTCAGGAAATTTTCCTGGTGCAGGTTCCAGCCCAGCCCGGCGGACACAAAGGGCTTGTATCTTTTGTTGCTGCCAAAAGCGCTGGCGCCGCTGAGGGTATAGACGCCATCTATCATATAGCGGCCATTGAAAATATAGTTGACGCTGGCGGTAAAGCTGGTGCCGCGACTTTTCACCCTGCTGGTGGCAGGCACAGAAAAAGGGGTAAAGCCATAGGCAAAAGCCGGGTTGCCGTTGGTGCCATAAGGATAGCCCACCAGTGAGAACCCGATGGACTCGGACTCGCTGCTTTCAATCTGGCCGCGGACGTTGGCGCTGAACTGGCCCCTGCCAATCACCTCGCCATAGGAAAGGGAGAGGTTGGCATTAACGTTCTTTACCTCCATATGATTGTTGGAATAACTGCCCCTTTTCTGAGCTTCTACCCCATCGAAAAGGGTATTATCGGGCGGGATAAATAGTACGGTAGTACCATTGGCCTTACCCAGTTGCAGCCCGCCTTCCACACGCAGGGTATTGGTCAGTGAATAGACGCCCCTGATATTATTGGCGAAGCTGAAGGCCCTGCTCTCATTGATGCTGAACAGCGAGGCATTGTATAATGGGTTGATGACGGCTGTGTCATAGATGGGATCCAGCTGCCGTTGTATAAACCCAGCAGCATCTGTTTTCCGGTAGTAGGAATTGGTAGCTGCAAAACTGGCAAAGGAACCATAGGGCGATTCCTTGCCCTTGCTGCCGGCCACGGTAAGCAGGTTGGTCACATTTAACCGACCCTTTCGGTAAGAGAGGCTCATATTGCCACCCCAGTTATCTTTCCCCGAGCCTTTCATGACACCGTCCTGGCGGCTGTATAGGGCGCCAGCGTTGAAGACCAGGTCCGAGTTACCGCCATTCAGCTGCAAAGAATGTTTATTGGTAAAACCAGTCTGCACAGGTTCATGCAGCCAGTAAGTGTTCACTCCCCGTTGTACATCCGCCAGCCTTGCCGCATTTCTTTCTTCTCTTTCCCAGGCCTTTGTATCGGTCGTATTGTTATAGGCTGTGAGTTTTTCCCATTGCAATTTCTCCACTGCATCCATCAGGTTATAACTGGACAGGTCCGGCAGGTTGGCGCTGAAATCACCTACATAGCTGACCTGCAGTTTGCCGGGCACGGGACGTTTGGTTTCCACTACCACCACACCATTAGCGGCTTTGGAACCATAGAGCGCAGTAGAGGCCGCATCTTTCAGCAGCGTGATGCTGGCCACCCGGTTCATATCCAGGTCGTAGATGGTTTGCAGGGTGGTCTCAAAACCATCAAGAATAAAAAGTGGCTGATTGGGATCGGAATTGAACTGATCGTTCAGGTTGGCATTGGTCAGCGTGGTGCGGCCCCTGATCTCAATTTTGGGTAAGCGGTTGGGGTTGGAGCCCTGGAGATTATCTTCCAGCATAATGAAAGAAGGGTCCAGTGTCTTCAGGCTTTCCAGCACATTCCTGGTGCCAACGGAACGCAGGTCAGCGCCGGAAAAAACGGCTACAGCGCCAGTGAAACTTTCTTTGTTCCTGCTGAACATCCCGTTATTGATGACCACTTCCTTCAGCACTGTTTTTACAGGCTGCATATAAAACAGGTACAGACCGTTAGGGATCTTGCGTACTGAACCGCCCGCCAGCTTAACGGTCTGCTCGGGGCGCATCCGCATCAGTACCGGTACCGGCGCTTCCAGTTTCTGGTAGCCAACAGAAGAAATGACCAGGACAGCATCAGCATCCAGGCCTACCATTGCAAAATTACCGGCATTGTCTGAACGAAAGGCGTTGCCAGTGCCTTTGACAGCAATGGTAGCCGCTTCCAGTTTTTCATTGGTTTCTGCATTGATCACCATGCCCATGAGCGTTATCCACACAGGCTCAGCCGCAGGTTTTACATTGATGAACACAGGTGGTGAGACTGCTGTTGCCAGCCGCTGCGACAGGATGATGGTATTGTCAGCAATGGTAAAAGTAAAAGGCTGTTCCCGGAGTACCAGTACCAGAAAATTGTTGAGCGGCATATCACGTACGGATACCGTTACTTTTTTGGCATGTTCCAGGAAATCTGTTTTACCCCAGACCATATAGCCGGTCTGCTTTTCAACAGCTGAGAACACCTCTTTCATAGAGAGGTCCCTGCCAGTCAATGTAATGGTCTGGGAAGTGGTGCTGGCAGAAATATGCATGCAGCACACCAGCAAAAAGAATGTAGTTAGTCTCATAACACGCAGCGTTTGGTCGGGCAACCGGAATGAGCCTGGTCTCTTCTTCCTGTGTGCAGGATCAGCTGCTGATGGCTCAACAGGGGCCTGCACAACAGGTACAGTTACAGCAAGATCACTCCAGCTGCAATTAGCAGTTTTTTGCATAAATTGCATTGTTTGGTTTATTAAAGTGTATCCATCTACATTCAATCAGCCGGACAACCTTCCGGAAGTGGTCTCAAGCACTTCCGGTTTTGTTTTGGCCAATCGGGTTTTGGTTCTGTATTCGTTGCTGCTTAATGGTTATTGCCGGGTATTATTGGGTAACGATCAGTGTATTGCCTTCCATCCTGTAGTTCAGGCCAAAGCCTTTGAGTGCGGTCAGCACGGTAGACAGGTTGACCTTGCGGCTCATCTTACCAAAGAAACGTACGTTGGGCACGCCGCCTTCATAACGAACCTGTATATCATACCATCTTTCCAGCTGCCGCATGGCTTCTTCCAGGCTTGCTCCTTCAAAATTGAATATGCCGTTCTTCCAGGCCATCGTCTTATCCAGGTCAGCCTGTTTATTGAGCTCAATAGTTCCTGTTACACGCGCCTGCTCTCCGGGGCGGATACTTCTTTCCTCCGTTCCTTTCCGGACACTTACTGATCCTTCCAGGAGCGTGGTGGTAACAGCCTGCTCATTGACATAGCTGTTCACATTGAAATGCGTACCCAATACTTTTATGGACGAACCAAGAGCAGCCTGCACTATAAAAAACCGGCTGTCTTTCACCACTTCAAAATAGGCTTCGCCGGAAATAGTCACCACCCGCTCCTTTCCTTCAAATTGCAGGGGATAACGGATCCAGCTGGCGGCATTGAGCCAGACCTTTGTACCATCCGGCAGGCTGAGCTGAAAATGACGGCCCTTGGGTGTCGCCGTGGTATTGTACGCCAGCTCCTGGCTGGTCCCTTCATACAACAGTTGACCGTTCTGCAACCTGGCCTGTACGCCGCCCTGCAGCGCTACCACACCATTCTGCAGGCTGTCCAGTGATACCTGGCTGCCATCGGCCAGGGTGAGAATGGCGCCTTGCTTTCCGGGCTGCACATCAATAGCCTGTTGTACTATGGGCTGTTGTTGCGTTACAAAAGGACGGGTGAGCCAGTAAGTTCCGGCCACCGCCAGCAGCAGCACGGCTGCTGCCACCCAGCCCCAGCGTTTGATTGGGAAGAGAGGGCGCAGCTTTCCTGTTCCGGGGAGCAAAGCGGACTGCGCTTCCTGGACCTTTGCCTGCTGCACCAGCGAATGAACAAAGGGCTGCCAGGTGCTGCTGTCCGCTGCCGGCAGTACTTCACGGTCCGCCGTGATCTCCTGCACCAGCGCCTCCCATAGCTGCGGGTCCTTTTCTGTTACTACATATTGCAGCAGCAGGTCTACTTCTTCAGCAGAAGCACTGTCCTGCATATAGCGTTCCAGTAAAGACTTTAATTGGTTTCTATTGACCATGGTATACTACTTAACACCTGGTGAACCCCTTTGTACCAATGGGAGAAAAAAAATCCAGGAAGGTTTTTTAAAATCTGATGCCGGCTACCACTACCCAGAGCAGTACGCCTTTTTTGAGCAGGAAATCACGTATCTCCTGTGTGGCCAGCGCCAGGTGGTTACGCACTGTATTTTCGCTGAGGCCCATGGCGGCGGCAATCTCGCTGCGGTCCAGGCCCTGCTCGCGATTGCGGATATAGACTTCCCGCCTTTTGCCAGGCAGGCGGTCTACCGCTTCCCGGATCAGCAATTGCAGTTCTCGGGCCAGCAGGACGCCCTCCATACGGAATTGCCTGGGTTCTTCGCCGGCGGCGGCGCTGCGCACCCAGTTGGCCTCTATGCGGGCACGGCGCAGGTAGTTCATGCTTTTATTAACGGCTACTCTTTTGAGCCAGGCGGTGGGGAACTCCATATGCACCAGTTCAGCGCGGTGCAGCCATGCCTTGATATATACTTCCTGGACCAGGTCCAGCGCCGCCTCTTCCGTTTTGACCAGCTGCCGGATGGTCAGCAGCAGATCGGGAGAGCTCTGGTAAAAATATTCGGCAAAGGCCTGCTCGTCCCCTTCCGCAATGCGCGGCAGCAGTTCTTTTTCACGGTATGATGAGCTGGACGACAATAGTATGCTGTTAATAGCCTGACCTGCAAACTATATTAAAAATTCCAATTGGGGCTGGCTAATTCGGAGCTGAAACAGCCTGAGCAATAACCGGATCGGATGGATGGCGGTGATCCTCAGCCGGGCAATACACCCAGGTTACGGACCACATTCAACAGGGATTGGGTATTGCGCACGTTGAACTTCTGCAGCATGTTCTTGCGGTGGGTGTCTACCGTATAGCTACTGAGGAATAGTTGTGTGGCTATCTCCTGGCTGGTGAGTCCCTTCATCAGCAGTTCCAGGATATCCCGCTCACGGCGCGTAAGCTGGGGAACACCCGTAGCAGGCAGGTCGTGGTGCTGCAACTGCTGGATGATCTTTTCATTGGCAGCCTTGCTGAGATAGGTAGCGCCATTCATGACCTCGTCAATGGCTTTGAGCAACTCAGTGCCATCCATATTTTTCAGCAGGTACCCATTAGCGCCTTTGCGGATCAGCTGGGTGATGATGCCTGCCTCATTGAGGTAGGTGAGACCGAGTATTTTGACTGTCTTATCTTTTTCGCGGATCAGCTCACAGATACGCAGGCCATCCATATCCGGCAGGTTGATGTCCAGCAGGATCACATCCACCGGTGGTTCGCTGTCCAGGAAGTCCAGCGCCTCCTTTCCGGTGCGGGCCGCGCCGGCAATGCTGAGATAGGTATGGGGCATGACCATCATTCTTATGCCGTCAGTTACCAGCGGGTGATCATCCACTATGAGAATACGTATCATGTTATGCAATATATGGATTCGGGTTGATCAGGCATGCAAGGGCACTTCAATGGTCACCGTAGTACCCACACCTGGCTGCGAGTCAATAGACCATTCTCCATGGAGGTACTGCACACGATTGCTGATGCTGGCCATGCCCATGGTAGCACCGGCCGCAGCCGCTGCCGTATCAAAACCCCGGCCATTGTCCTCCACCACCATGCTGAGCCGGTCCGGGTCCTGGTTCAGCTGGATCAGCGCTTCCGTAGCATCAGCATGTTTAATGATATTGTTGACCAGTTCCTGCGCCACGCGGAACAGCATGATCTCCGTGGAGGGTTCCAGGCGCTGTTCAGCGCCATAGGTCTCCAGCCGGACAGCCAGCTGCCGGCCGGCGCTGGCGCTGTTGCAGAGATCTTTGAGTGTTGCGGGCAGCCCCATTTTCATCAGCACTTCCGGCATCATATTGTGGGCTACTTTGCGCAGCTCTGCTGCGGCATTGTCAATGAGGTCGCCGGTTTTTCGGTACAGGGGATTTTCTTTGATGACGGGCGTATCATGGTAAAGAGCGCCATAATACATACGTACCGTAGAGAACAGGCCTCCTACCCCATCGTGCAGATCGCGGGCCACGCGGGTGCGCTCCGCTTCCTGGCCATTGACCATGGCCTGCAGGGAGGCGATCTGTTTTTCTTTTTCCATGGTCCTTACCCGCTCTTCCAGCAGATCGGCCCGCTCCTTTTCCAGCTTCTGCCGGTTCCTGAAATTGCGCCAGGCAAAATAGAAGGTCACCAGCAGGGCCAGGATCAGGATGCTGGCGGTGGTGATCAGCGTATTCCGCCGGCTGATCTGGAAATTCTTTTCCGCCTGTTCCTGTTGCAGCTGCAGTATCTCATTCTCTTTGCGGTTGCTTTCATATTGTGCTTCCAGGCTGGACGTATAATTGCGGATCTCACTGTTGAGGATACTGTCCTTGACCAGGGTATGTTCCCGCAGCGCTGCATAGGCATTGCGATAATCGCGGGTGGAATCATAGAGATCACTGAGCGATACAGCCAGGTTCTGGATGCCGATGCGGTGCTGGTGTTTTCTGGCCAGCTCCATGCCTTTAAGCAGGTGCCTGCGGGCGCTGCTGACATCGCCGGTGAGCAGGTAACATTGTCCTACGGAATTATGGTGATTGGTAACGGCATAGAGATCGCCCTGCTTCTCCGCCATATTCAGCGCGGTCCGGAAATAATGCAGGGCGTTGGCATAGTTCTCCCGGGCAAAATAATAAGCGCCAACGGAGCTGTAGATCTCTGCGGCAATGGGCTGGCCCGCCTGCGTTTCTGCCAGGTCCAGCGCTTTCTTCAGGTAACTGAAAGCCTCATCAAATTTTTTCATGGCAGTCAGGTCGGCTATCAGTCCCTGCAGGGCATAGGCCATGCCGGAGCTGTCCTTTCTTTCTTCCACCATGCGCAGCACCCGCCTACTCTGAGCTACTGCTTTATCATAGCTTTTTGCCCTGCCCAGTACCGCTATCAGGTTCTGGTAGGCCGCCAGGGAGGAAGTAGTATCCTTTACCTGGTCAAACATTTCAGCTGATGCAGAGAAATGGGAACCGGCGGCATAATAGTTCCCCTGCCTGAACATAATAGAGCCCCAGGCATTCTGCACTTTGGCCAGGTCACGCGTATAACCCAGCTCCCGGAAATCCTTTTCTGCCAGGCGGATAAAGGAATCTGCGCGTGCATATTCGCCGGCGTCCGTATAGGAAACACCCAGCAGGTAAGCATTGCGTGCTATACCATAGGGGTATTTTATTTGTTTGCTGAGGGTATGGCCTTCCTGAAGATAACCGATAGACCTTGGCAGGTCTGAGTAGGCATAGGCATTACCGAGGTCGATGAGCAGCTTTACCCGGTTGGTATCCTGCCTGGCTTTGGACAGCTGCTGCTCTAACTGCAGGATCTCCTTTTGCTCCTGGGCAAAAATAGTATTCATAAGGGCCAGCGCTCCTGCGAGCAGGCTGCCTTTTAATAGACTCGGGTTCATGTTGGTATTACTTATTGGGCGATGGCACAAGATAAGCGTTTCCCCTTCATGGCGACTACCTGTTTTTAGGTATTTCAGGTAGTGATAATTCACGGAACACTGGTATTCGCCGGGGCTGCCTGTACAGGTAGTTTTGGGTTGTTCAACACGCAAACGCAACCAACATGAAGCAACCCGTTCTTTTATCTTTTGTACTCTGCTGGCTGATGCCGGTGGCGGCTATGGCCCAGGAAGAAGAGACTGGCAGCAGGGTCACGCCCAAAGAATTCTCGATACCGGCCACACCTGTTTTTGACCTGATGGGCGTCACCACTTCACAGGTGAACCGGACTTCAGATATCAAGGATTTCAAGGTGGACTGGTCCTTTAAATCCTGGAAACTGAACCCCAACCTGGCGATCCAGTCGCAGCCCATCTGGGAACTATTATACCACCGGAAGAACCTGGAGAAATACCAGGCGGCCAGTCCGTTCATGCGGCGGCTGGCTTCGCTGGACCTTTCGGTAGGTTCTGTACAGGATGAGAACTCCGACCGCCGGCTGGGTTTTGCCGTCAAGATGAACCTCCTGAAAACAGAGGATCCGCTGATGGCGCGGGAGCTGTATGCCGGCATCACCGAGCAATACAACAGGGAGCGGGAGGAGATCAATGCCAGTATCCGGGAACTCACCAACGAGCTGGACACCACTACCAACCTGCTGGCCAAGCCTGATCTGCGCAGCCGCCTCCAGTCGGCAGAAGAACAGCTGGGCACTGTAAACCGCCGCCGCAATGAGGAGATCAGCAATCGGGCCCGCGTTTTTGTTGCGGAACACTGGAACGCCTCTTCCCTGGATATAGCCCTTGGCAAAGTGAACTCCTACCTGCAGGACAGCGCCGGCTCCCTGAAAAGCCTGCGCAAGAACAGGAGTACGGCCTTTGGCGCCTGGATGAATGGCAGCCTGGGCATAGGCAAAAAATTCCTGCTCTCCGGTCTGCTCCGCAGCAGCTGGTATGAAGAGGAACTGAATTTCCTGGTCCGCAATGAAGACAGCGGCGAGGAGACCAGCCGGCAGGCCTTTGCCAAAAACACCTTGTTCACCCTGGGCCTGAACCTGCGCTATGGCAGCCCCATCTATACCTTCTTTGTTGAATTCCTGTATGAAAGGAAAGGACTCAAGACACCAGTGGAAGCGCTGAAGGAAAATTTCACAGCGGACCCGGGTACGGCCATTATTGACGCCACCGTGAACTGGGATATTGTACACCCCAGCAGTATCAGCATCGGGGGCGACTGGCGGATCAGTCGCAGCGTACTGATCAACTACGGCATGCGCTGTGTGTTCGACAAACAATGGACCCTGCGCACATTCACCCCGGTAGCCACTATTGCCTGCATGATGCGCTAAACAACAACACATGAGGACAATCATCCTTTTGCTGATCAGCTGCCTGGCCATACAGGCCAAACCTTACCAGGCCGGCAGGATACTGCCACCCGCCAGTTCAGCATCCTGTAAAGTGAAAGCCCGGGAACCTTTTAATCCCTCCGGCATCTGGCTCCAGAAAGGCGTACTGTATGAGATCAGCGCTACCGGCAGCATCCGTGAAGGCAGCTGCAAGGACAGCGATGCAGCGGGCTTCAAAGCCAGTGATTGCGGCAGCCCCCTGCCCAATGTTGACCTGACCCTGGCTGGTATGGAAGCACTGAAAAGAGATAAAAAAAGCAACTGGCTTTGCCTCACCGCCGCCTTGTACGACCAGCCTTCGGGCGACTTTAAAAACCTGCTGGCCGTACAGCAGTTCAGCATCGGCAGGTCCCTACGCCTGAAACCTGCCGCCAGTGGTCAGCTGGTGCTGTTTGTAAACGATGTGATGACCGGCTACGAGAACAACAGCGGAACACTATCTGTCACCATCAAACGAATACAATAAATAAAACAATCAGTTATCCATTAAAATGACATCATGAAAAAAACACAATTATTCTTACCCATGCTCCTGGCCTGCGCGTTAGGCGGTCATGCCCAGGTAAAATCCATCCAGAAAACCAGGGCCGACCTGCTGAAGGTTTCTTCCAATCCCCGGCTGGCCTGGTATGCCAGCACGCTGAAAAAGCTGTCGGCAAAACCAAAGGTCACCGGCACGGCCGTTCTGGGCAGCAAGTCCGATGCAGCCGGCAACCGGACAGAGATCGGTGTAGGCCTTACCGGTACCGAAAGCGGGTTCTCGGCCAATGGCAGCCCACGCCAGGAACAGAATGGCAATACCGTCTGCACTATCCAACCTTACCGGGTCAACTTTGCCACCTCGGACAATTTCAACCTGTTTGCGGCTTCCACGCCTATTTACCCGGGCCAGTTCTACAATATCGCCTCGGTGCTGCAGGGTGCTTTCTCCTCCATACCTACCCCCGCACGGAAGCCCTACCAGTTAGGCATTAATATCTTCAACGCCAACAATCCCGGTCCGGGCATGCTCAATGTTACCGATCTCACGCGTAGTCCCCTGCCTGAGATCCAGCGGGTACTGCTGGCGCCCAACTACAGCGCATCGATCCCCGCATCAGGTGTATTTGATATGGTGGAAATAAAATCAACCATGATGCTGAAAGCCAAGTACGAAACGAGCCAGGGTATCTTCCTGCCCCTCCAGGAATTTGGTATCCCGGCCGAGGTGACCGCAGGTTTCGCTGCTTCAGGCAGCGTGTCTACGCAAACCAACCGCTCCCATTACCTGGTATCCTTCATACAGCCCATGTATACCATTAATGTACTCACCAATCACGACCAGCTTTTCCAATCGCCCAATGCACATACCAGCCTGAGCAATGCAGGGTATGTGGAATCTGTTACCTATGGGCGCAGGGTGAGCATCATCATCAGCTCTTCTTCCAGTGTTACCCGTGTTAAGGCAGCTATCAGCGCCGCCCTGAGCGCAGAGATCAATGGCCTGGAAGGAGCCGACATAGATGTGGGCACCAGCTCAAACGGTGAAACCAGCGTTTCCCTCAAGGAGGTAGCCAGCAGCTTCCACGCCACCATCTATGGCGGCGAAGGCGATATGGCCAACCGTATATTCAGTGATATTGTCGCTTTCAGGGATGCTTTCCGGAACTATATCCGGTCCAGCTCCGCCGGCACTTTTTCAGCTACTACCGGCGCCATGCCGCTGCATTATACGCTGAGAAGGATATCAGACAATGCCCTGCTCACCGTACGCTCTACCGGCAGCTTTGATGAACTGGTATCCTGCAACACCTCCAAATACAAAGTGGAAGTATTGTACGACGGCTTCACGGTTAACAAAGTGCTGGAATTCCCGCCGGACGACATGGAAGATATTTATGGAAAATTCACGCTGGCCAGCGTATCCACCAATGGCCGCACCACCTCCAAAGACCTGCTGCTGAAAAACATTCCGAAAGACAGGGCCATTTCCAAAAAAGCGGGCGGCAGGGATTCAGATGATGTACAGGTAGTGGCTATGAACAATGTGAGCCGGAACGACCTGGTAAACTCTATCCTGAATTTCTCCCAGGCTATGTACGACTGGGAACTGGCCACAGCACCGGCTTACCGGGAGAACTCCTCGGCCGAACTGAAGTTCAACCTTGCCGATGTGCAATCGGACATTGATCAGCTGACCCCTGGTTCGTCCAAAATATTTACCAAGAATATCAGGCTGACTGAATCCTCTGCGCTGGGTGAATCAAAGATCACCTTGCATACCAGGATCAAGGTGACGAAAAATTAAGAGACAAGCTGTAAATACAAAGGCGGCCGTATCCAGGATACAGCCGCCTTTGCTTATAGGCTACGCCCGAAGGCAATACTGGTTAGAACCGAACCGTGAGGTTAGCAGAATACCTTCTGGGCATTTGCTTTTCAACGGTGGTCCAGCCGCCGAAATATTCTTTGTCGGCAATATTATCCGCCTTGATAGCAATGCGGAATTTGCTGGCATTGTAGAACAGGGTTGCATTCACGATGGTGTAAGAAGGCAGGATAAAATCACCGGTAGCCAGTGAGCTGGTGATCTTGTTTTCTCCGGCGTAGTTGCCACCGATACCCGCGCCAAAGCCGGCCAGGCTGCCAGCACGGGCAGTATAGCTGATCCAGGCATTGGCCAGGGAAGCAGGACCGGCAGCATTGGGCCTTCTGCCCTTGGTGGCAGGAGCGGCATTAATGATCTTGCTGTCGTTATAACTATAACCCGCCACAATGTTCAGACCAGGCAGCGGATTGGCTACCATGTCAAATTCTACCCCACGGCTGCGCTGGGTGCCATCCTGGATGGTCACGTTCAGCATCTTGCTGGCATCATTGGGATCGGCCACACTGATAGCCCGGGAAATATTATCCACTTCAATATTGTAGTAGCTGGCAGTGAAGGTCAGCTTATGCTGGAACAGGTCCATTTTTACACCAGCCTCAAGCTGTTCTGCCTGCTGGGGTTTCATGTTGACCTCGTAACCTGCAGCCAGGTTGCCGGTAACAGGGGATACGTTGCGGAAGCCATTCATATAGTTGCCGAACACACTCAACTTATCTTCCAGGACCTGGTATACCAGACCAAACTTGGGCGACCAGGCGCTCTGATCATATTTGCCGGTCTTGGCCATGGTCAGGTAGTTCACGCTGGGCTTGGTATCAAAGTAATCAAAACGAAGGCTCAGCATAGCGCTCAACTGGGGCGTTACATTGAATACATCAGATACATAGGCGCTATACGTATAGTTATTGGTGCTGCCCTTGCTGGCGCCGGGTGTAACAGCCAGTTTGGCGTCAACAGCAGAACGGGTCAGCTGGCCATAGCGGGGATCATTGTTACGGGTCACATTCACGTAATCAAATACGGCATAGGCAGAGTTGTCATTCACTGACTGGATATTCAGGACATCCACACCGGCCACCACGCGGTTGCGGAAATTGCCGATCTTGAAATCACCGATGAAATTCTGCTGGAAATCGGTGGTAGTGGAAGTGGAATTCTGGTAATAGGCATAGCGGGTGATCAGGGTGTCATTGGCCGCGTAAGCGGGTGTAATACCCGGAGGCGTATTGTCGAGGAACATTACATAAGAGTAGTAACCATCGCTCTTGCGCACGCTGCGGGACAGATTGGTCTGGGAGGTCCATTTGTCGGACAGCTTATAGACCATTTGCCCGAAGAGGTTCATGGTAGGATTCTTATAGGTGATATCATTGCTGGTATAGGAGCGGTTGAAATCCATGTTCAGCTCAGCAGGCGTACGGGCAATCAGCGCCCGGCTCCTGTTGAGGAACACCATCAGGGTATTGGTAGACTCACTGGTGTAGAACTCGGTGTTGAGGTGGAAAGAGAGGCGATCGCTCACTTTATAAGAGAAAGAAGGTGCAAAGAAAAATGACTTCTTGAAGCCGGCATCCTGGAAGCTGCCTTCGTTATGATAGGCCGCGTTGACGCGCAGCAAGGCATTCTTCTCCTTGTCCAGCGGCGTATTGATATCGGCTGTAATACGGCTCAGGCCAAAACCACCCGTTGTATAGCTCAGTTCGCCGCCAAAATCTTCGTAAGGCCTTTTGGTAACAATATTCAGCAGACCGCCAAAGGAGATCAGGCTGCTGCCAAACAGGGTGCCGGAAGGGCCTTTGATACTTTCAATACGTTCAATGTTGGCAGGATCAATGCCGCCGTTAGTAAGTCCGGGGATACCATTGATCATAGTGGGCTGAACAGAGAAACCACGCATGGAGAAGTAACCGGCGCCATCGCTGGGACGACCGGTAGAAGACCAGAGCCTGCTCACGCCAGGTGCATTCTTCAGGGCATCATCAAAATTGGTGACCACCTGCTCCTGCATGAGGGCGCGACCTACCACGTTATAGACCTGTGGATTCTCAATATTCTTGAGCGGCATCCTGGATACATAGCTGCTTTCCTTTTTGGCAAACTTGTTTCCACCGGCAGACACAATCACTTCTGCCAGCTGTTCATCGGATACCTGTATATTCAGTACAATGGCCAGGACCTCATCCTTGCCTATACGCACTTCTTTTTCTTCAGGGGTAAAACCTACCAGGCTCACCAGCAGGGTATAGGTTCCGGGTTGGAGCTTTTTGAAAATGAACTCACCGTTCTCATCGGTAACAGCCCCTTTCTTCTGCCCTTTGATCTGTACAGTAACAAAGGGTGCAGGCTGACCATCGGCCGTCAGCACCTTGCCCCGGATCACGGAGCCGGGCTCTTCATTGGCCGCCAATGGGTTCAGGCTTATAAAGAATGACAGCACAAATGCAGTCACCATAACCAGTATTCTCATAAATAGTTAATTTGGCCGCAAAATTGGCCCCAGATCAGCTGCTGACTCTTACGGATTTAGTAAAAGGCGGTTACGGTATTGGGAATTTCGGGGCAAATGGGTATTCTTAACCGCTTACCTAAACTATTGACATGACGGACCTTTGCGGGGTGCAAACTTTCAGTATTGGAAATTGAAGTCTTTAAAAAAGGCGCAGCATACGCAGCAATAACATGCCTGAAAGCCAAATTGACGGTCGCCGCTGCGGTATTTCTTACCAGTTTCCTGTATTTTCGGTCTATCCCTTTATCTGCAGCTTATGGAGTTGATCAAATTCGACGAAATGAAAAAGACCTGGCACCAGATCGCCAGGCACCATGACGCCGAGGCGGATCCCAGCTTTCAGCTGGAAGTCCACAAAAAGCTGCTCAACATCTTTCATGTAGGGGATTACTATTACTATATCATTAATCTTGCACGGGTTGAATTTGAGTTCATCAGTGACAGCGTGCTGCAAGTAATGCGTTGCTCCAGCAAAGAACAATTCACGGTAGAATATATTTATAATAACATACACCCGGACGACAAGCCCCGCTTTGTAGCCCACGAACAGCAGGTGACCGCTTTCTTTAATGCCCTCCCGATGGAAAAGGTGATGAAATACAAAGTCAGCTATGATTACCGCCTACTCACTATGGACGGCGATTACAAGTGGATCCTGATGCAGACCACCACCATTCAAACCGATATGAATGGCGCGGTGATCCGGGTATTGGGCGTACAGACTGATATTACCCATCTCAAACAGGACAACAAACCCTCCGGCCTTTCCTTTATCGGCCTGGAAGGGGAACCTTCCTTTTACAATGTACCCATCAACCAGGCTCCTGTAGCCAGCGCCAGCCGTTTTACCCGGCGGGAGCAGGAGGTATTGAAACTGATGGCAGCCGGCAACAGTACTAAAAAGATTGCAGCGCTGCTGTTCCTATCTGTTCATACCGTCAACACCCATCGCAAAAAGATACTGGCCAAATCCGGCTGCCAGACATTGGCTGAACTGATCTCCAAAACATTGAGTGAAGGGTGGGTATAAACACCCTCGCAGATACTGCGCTCGTCAGATCCGCGTAATTTTTTCCGGAAACTACCAGGCTCATTTTTCTGTTTGAGAATTTTTCATAGGATTACGGTGTTAATAAACCCCTTAACACAAACCTGCATCTATGAAGTATTTTTTCAACGCATTAGAGAAGTATGCCACATTCAGCGGAAGAGCCAGAAGAAAAGAATACTGGTATTTTATGCTCTTCCATGGCATTTTTGTCATTTTCTTTTCTGTATTCGACCTATACCTTGAGTTTTCCCTTACTTATCCCCTGTACGCGCTGGCAACCTTATTGCCAATATTGGCCCTTAACGCCCGCAGAATGCACGATGTGGGCAAGAGTGCATGGTATATGTTCATCCCCATTTACAGTTTCATCCTGACTTTAATGGAAGGGGACACAGGTCCCAACAACTATGGACCAGACCCCAAAAATCCGGAATTTGAAGAATTCCTGCAGGAAGAACCTATTAACTGATCAACTTTCAATATCCCCCATAAAAAAAAGGGTGTATCGGTAGTACGATACACCCTTTTACGCTTTTTAGCAAAGGTTACAGGTGAAAGCGGATGGCCCGCTTACACGCCCGCAGCCAGCAGTTCCCGGATCATCAGTTCCAGCGTACGTTCATTGTGCGCATGGGTCCGGAAATTAGCGAAGATGATATTCCCGTTCTTGTCAATCAGGTAATTGGTAGGCGCACCACGGGCTTCCAGGTTACCCCGGTTGTCCGGCTCATCCCGTACAGGGACAAAGCTGTAACCGCTCTGCCGCATGAAGGGCGCCACATAAGGATCCTGCTCATGGGCCATATTGATGCCGATATAAGCCAGCTGGTCCTTGCTGAATTGCTGCACCACATTTTCAAAGTGCGGGAACTCGCCCCTGCATGGTCCGCAACCCGGGAACCAGTAAGTGACCAGGACCACCTTGCCTTTCAGATCGGCCAGGGAAGTTTTTCCGGGTGTCAGGTAATTGTCGAGGTTGAAAACGGTGGCGGGTTTACCGGCTGCTTTTCTTTTGGCCCAGACCTCCTGCTCAATGCTGCTTTCGGGCTTGCCCAGTTTGCGGGCATATTGTTTCAGCAGGCCAATCAGCTCATCTGTGGGTGAAATAGAATAGGCAACTAAGACCGTATCATAAGCTTTGCTGTATTCACCTTTCCCTGCCAGCGCTTTCATCTTGGCATTCAGCAATACCTCACTGGAGCTGGAATAGCGCATAGGTTTTACCGGGTTGAGCAGGTCAAATGCTGCTGCATATTTTTTAGCGGCTATCAGCTTATCGGCTTCTGTCAGCGCTTTGCTGATATCACGGCGCTGTTCCCAGGGTTTGCGGAAATTCTGCGCCGTATCCAGCGTCAGCATATGCTGACTCAACGCCAGTGCTTTAGCTGGTTTATCTTTCAGCAGGAAATCATAATATTCCGACATAGCACCGGAAGCCCAGTTGGATCTTACCAGGTTGTACCTGGATTTTGTCAGCTGGTACACTTCTTCTTTTATTTTGGGCGATTTACTCCTGTTGGCCAGCCAGTACAGCGCCTGCGCAGCCCTTTCCGTGCCCGGGAACTTTTGGTCCATGGCCAGCATCAGCTGGTGGTGCCTGGCAGAATCTACATTATTAAAAGAGCTGGCATAATAGAAAGCATGATCGGGGGAAGAAGGATCTGCTTCCACGGCTTTGCGCAGGAACTCCCTGCCGGCCGCAAAATCGCCCCAGCGCTCGGCATCTATCCATAACATCTGGTAGCCTTTGGCATAACCGGGATTCAGCTGTACCAGCTTTTCCAGCCAGGGCTTGGCCGCAGGCAACTCCGCCCGGTACAGGGCTTCGGCATAGGCCAGCGGAATTTCAAACAGGTCAGGATGCTGACTGCTCCACTGCTGATACTGGGTATTGAGGCTGGTATCTTCCGCGCCTACTGCTTTGATATAAGCAGCATGCGCTTCCGCATTTTTGAGATCCGCTTCCACCGCTTTTTTCAGCTCAGCAATCTCAGCAGGATCAGCCTGCGTTTTTTTCTTCCCTTCCTGCGCCCACAGCATTGCTGACGACTGCAACAACAGGCAGGCTACCAGCAGGCAGCGGATCCCGGCATTCCAACGAATAGTATACATAGTGCATTTATTTTAACGTACAGTACAATCAGTTCAGGACCACTTTATAGGGTTCGTCCTTCACCGGTGGAAAACAAATATGATCATCACAGCACTGGTAGCTGACCAGGCACACCGCTTCACCTGCACCGGAACCGGTGATATCCTGTGTGAACGTGATCTCATCGGTGTAAATGGTAGTACCGGACTCATTGTAATATTTGAAAGAAGGCTTTACCAGCTTACCCCTGGCGGTATAACCTGCCGGCAGCTGTATAGACAGCTCCGTAGGAATAAATGGATCCAGGTCTGATACATAAGCATAGAGGTGGTAGCCCGGATGGATACTGAACTTCACCACAATCTGTTTTACATCATTCCCTTTATCCACAACACCCGCGGCCAGGCGCACCGCATTGTTATGATCCGTATCACCGGGCTCAATCTTATTCAGGGTAACCGACTGTTCCTTTTTCTTATAATCATTTCCTTCCACCGATCTATCATAGGTGTTGATCATGAAATAATACCCGCCGGTCTCGGTGAAGAACATGCGTTTCTTATTGGCCTCATACCATTTCCTCCAGGCAGCCGGCGTATCAAACTGCACCAGGGTATAGCGGCTGAGAATGCGTTTTGCTTTTTCGGTATCCGTTCCTTTTTCCAGCAGGCCAATGGCTTTGTCCAGCAGGCGGAGGTCATAGTAAGGAACGCCCAGGCTTTTTACGTCCTCGTCAATGCTGATCTCATACATGGCATCGTGGGAGTAGAAATAATCCTTGTTCTGGTCATAGTAATTCAGGTAAGCCTTTGAATCCATTCCGAATTTGGGGAACAGGTCTTTCTGCTGCTTCTTCAGGAAATCCCCGAAGGATAGCTGAGGCTGTGTAGTATACGAAAGAGAACGTTGCTCCATGCTGCTCAGGCTATCGCCTTTGGCCTGTTTGACCTCAGCTTCCTTTTTTTCCGCCAGCATCATGCTATCGAAACGAATATTAGACTGACGGTTCATCTCGTAGGCATCTTTGGTAGCGTAGTATTTCTTTTCCTTGAGGTACTCGCGGGTAGCGCGGCGGTCCAGGTATTTACGGGCGATAACGCCTTTACCATCAAATTTTGAAATATAGACAATAGCATTGGCCATCACGGCCTGTGCCTCTTTGGTCATGTACTCAGGAGAGGCGGCAAAACCCCAGTGAAAAAAATTGCCATGACGGCCCAGGGCCACTGCATCCAGGGTTTTGGCGCAGACGCCACTGGAAATACTTTCTGCATCGGGTGAATCTTCAAATCCCCAGGGGCGGGCTACCATGCCGATCCGGAAATTCTTATCCGTCTTGTATCCCTTGGTCTGTACCCGCCACATAGGCAGGGTGGCCGGTGTTTTCTTTCCAAGGAAATACTCGTAATGGAAAGCATCTTCGGGCGTGGGCTGCTGCTCCAGGGTCATGGCCACTTTGAAAGGTCCTTTGAAAATAGCATGCTCTTTCTTAAAACTATGCGCCTGTGCATCCAGGCAAAGGCAGTACCAGTCAAGCTTCAGGCCAATACTGCGGCCCATCTTCTCCCCCAGCTCACCAATAAATAATACCGGCTTGCTGAAGTCTTCGGTCAGATAACCGGCAGGTTCATATTTGGTCACACGGCCACTGGCATCCTTGATGGTCTTTCTTTCGGAGATGGCCTTTGGTGTGCCATCAAATATGGTTACATCGTACTTATCGGAGAGTTGCTGGGTATAAGCGGCAGCACTGATAGTGTCCACTTTGCTGAAATAGGTTTGCAGCATATCCCGGAAGGAAAGCATGCGGCGCAATACGTCCTGCTGTTTATCTTCCGGCTTTTTGAAGGCGTCATTCTCCCAGTTGGCGGAGCCGCCTACATACAATACTTTGAGCGGTTGCTGCTGCGCCATGGCAGCCAACGCCATTGAAAAGCAGCACAACAACAGGAAAGTCTTCTTCATAATTGCAGCATTTGAAGAGGGGGACTGACCAAAAAGGTTTGTGAAGGCGCCGAGCATGGTGTAAACGACCTTTCGTCTCCATCACCCGTACCGCTTTTTGGTCAGCCCCTCATTTATTTAATAAGGATTCTGTTTGAGAGCGCCCTGACTGTTATTGATCTCTACAGTAGTGATGGGCAATGCATAGCGGGGACTACCGGGCTCCAGGGTATAGGTCCTGGGGGTGGTGACATCCACACCGCCCTGGTTCACCTGCCAGAAATCACGGGTTACCGTAACATCATCGGCCGGGTAATTATTGGCGCTGAAGCGGCGGATATCCAGGAAGCGGTAGGCGAAGGGCAATTCGCGGCGGCGCTCCTGCAGCACTTTGGCAATGGCATCATCCTGGGAGCTTGCTGCCAGGGGATCCGGGGTGGTCATCCGTTTTTCACGGAGCGTATTCACCGGAGTAAGGGCCGTACTCCACTTGTCCGTCCGCGCCATGGCTTCGGCTTTGTTCAGCAATACTTCGGCAATAGTAGGACCGGAAGGAAGGTAGCGGCCATCATTGAAAACGGTGTAGCGCCAGCTATTGGCGTCCACCACGCTCATCCGGCGGCCACCGTTGGGAATAAAGAACCATTTGAAGCGCAGGTCATTGCCCTGATCATACAGGCTGCGAAGGCCTGCACTGGGCACATACCACTGCGTAGCGATATAGCTATAGCGTGTATAATAAAATTCACTCCAGAAAAGGAACTTGCTGGCAGCCCAGTCATTGAGCTCGGAATAGGTCAGCGTTGCCACGGGATTTGTAAAGGAGGCTGAATTACCGGCAATGATGGTCTTGTAATCGTACAGTTTGGCCGTTGAAGAGCCGAGTGCTTCATCGGCATACTGGATGGTTTTATCATAATCGCCCAGGAACAGGTAGTAGCGGCTGAGAAAGGCGCTGATCGCTTTCCTGCTAACCCGCCAGCGGAGCCTGTCCTGTACATCATCATTAGGCGTCAGGCTGGCGGCAGTGGTAATGTCTTCCAGGATAGCATCATAGGTTTGCTTCAGTGTGGCCCGCTCCAGGGACTCGGCATAATCGATGCTCTTCTTCAGGGGAATACCCTGAGCGTCATCGTTAACACCGGGTTTCCAGGGCATGGCGTAATGGTTTACCAGCAACCAGTTGGAATAGCCGCGGATAAAGAGCGCATCGGCCTTGAGTATATTCTTTTCCTGCTCGGTGCCAGTGATCTTGTCCAGGTTGAACAGCACCAGGTTGGCCTGCAGGATCTTTGTATACTCAGCATTCCAGAGCGCATCGGTAGCTGCTGTGGCCATGGCTTCCGGGTCCAGGACATAATAAAACATATAGGCCAGGGTAAACCGCGTGGTATTGGCCGCAAAAATGTCCTTGGGTATTTCGGTATCATCCGTGGCATAACCAGCTGCGTAGTTGGTTTCATAACGATTTACGTTATTCATCAGTGCATCCAGCTGCTCTGCATTCTGAATAGTGACCTGTTTCTTCGGTTCTTCCGATAAGTATTTCTCGCAGGAGCTCAGCAGCACGGCCCACAAGCAAAATATAGATGATAGTTTCTTCATGTTTACAAGATTAGAGTTGAACATTCGCCCCGATAGTGTAAGTAGTTACAGGACGGATACTGCCGGGCAACCATTCCGGATGATACCCTTTTGAATTGGCTTTGTACAACAGCCCCAGGTTACGCACCTGGAAGAAAACACGGGCCGACTTGAAGCTGGCGCGTGAGATGAGATCAGTGGGCAGATTATATCCCAGCGACAGTTCCTTCAGCTCCACATAATCTGAACGCTCCACCAGTACATCCAGGTAGGGAGCATACCGGTCCCAGAGGTAGTACTGGGCATTATTGGGCAGACCGAATTCAGGAATATTCTGGTCGCCGGCAAACACGTCCGATACCAGCTTGCTGACCGATGTCTTGCTGCTGCCTACACCAGTGGCATAGTTGAAAATGGGGTTGCGGTATACACCGCCAAACTTACCCACCACCAGTGCGGTCAGGTAGAAATTATCATACGTGAACTGGTTGAACCAGCCCAGGGTATGGGGTGGAATATTAGTGCCTTCATAGTTCATGAATGGCAGCCCCAGCGCTGTATTGTGCAGGGACACTACATTAAAGGAGTGCGGAGCTTTATTGAGGCCTTCCACATGCGGTGTACCATCAATCATACCGGCGTAGGTGTAACTATACACGGCGCCTACCGGCCTGCCCTGCACATAAGGATCCGCTACCAGCGCATAGGCGTATTGATTGGGGAAATAAAGATTCCTGATCTCGTTCTGGTTATAGGCATAGGTTAAGGTAGGAGAATAGCCAAACTTGTTGGCGATCCTGACATTAGTGGTCAGCTCCAGCTCTATGCCTGTATTCATCACTTCAGCATTGTTGAAGCGCTGGCTGGTAACCCCTGTAGCACCGGGCAGGGTAATGGTACCCATAATATCCTGGCCATGTTTATTGTAGTAGTCCAGCTTACCGGAGATCTTGCTGTTCAGGAAAGCAAAATCAACCCCGATATTGGTAGTGTTTGTTTTCTCCCAGCGCAGGTAAGGATTGCCATAGCTGGAAACAGAGGCTATATAAGTGCCGGTAGTAGCATTCAGGGACGAACCTAAGGAGATCAGCGGTTTGGTGGAAGTTGATTTTTCCGCATTACCGTTCCTGCCATAGGTAGCGCGCAGTTTCAGGACATTGATCCAGGAAAAAGAACGCATAAAATCTTCCCGGCCAATATTCCACATGGCGCCTACAGACCATAATGGCGCCCAGCGCAGCTGCTTGTCATCAGTGATAAAGTTGGAGGCGTCACTACGGGCGCTGCCGGAAAGGGTATACCTGCCATTATACGTATAGGCTGCATTGCCATAGAAAGAGAGGTAGCGGTCGCGTTCCCAACTGAATGTGCTGTTCCCACCTGCTATGGTTGCATCATTGTTAAGAAAATTTTTCATCAGGTCCACGGAGCTGCCATAGCCAAACTGCGGAACAGTTGACTGAAGGGTTTCCGGATCATACCCATAGGCGGTAGGATTGGTACGACCTGTAGTGGTGTATTGAGACATCTCAGAACCTGCTATGACCGTAACATTGTGCCGACCAAAACTCCTGTCGTAATTGAGCTGGCCACGCAATACGTGACTGTTCTGATTGCTATTGCCGGAAGTGAGTATCCCTCCTTTGGGAATGTATAGTGTGTCAATACGCTGTGTACCCTGGTTGTATTTGGCCATGGTATTGACCATGTTCCTGGCATAGTAGGTATCGTCACTATAATAGTTTTCAGTCTCGATCTTCTTTTTCTCGAACTGGAAACGGACATCCAGTGAAAGGCCTTTGAAGATATCCACATTCATCCCTGCCTGGAAACGGGCGCTGATGTTTTCGTTTGTAAATTTACGTCCCCTGGTCTCGCGCAGCAGATTATAATTCCAGTCAGCATAAGGGAATTTTTCAAGCGGCAGTGTAGCCAGCTGTTCCCGGTTCATGGTCAGGTTAACAGAATAAGCGCCGTTGGGATCCAGCAGGGTTTCATAGGGAGAGAGGCCCTGTATCTCGGAAATGGTAGCGCCGCTGTTATCCGTTTTTTTATACTGAATGGTGGAAGCGATAGAGAATTTCAGCCATTTGGCCGGGCTGTACTGGTTATTGAAGTTCACCATGAGGCGGTCGCTCCCGCTTTTCTGCATACTGAGTTTATCGTTTTCGTACAGGAGCGAGAGGTAAGTATTGGTCTGCGAGGTGCTGCCGGACATCGTCAGGTTAAACTGGTTGAGCACGGCCCTCCGCATGAGGTAGTCATTGACCTGCCCGCGGTTGCTGACATTGCTGAGACTGTCCAGCCCGGCATCTCTTTGCGCCTGGGAGATCTGTCCCTGTTTGAACTTCCACATATATTCCTGTGCCAGGGTAAGCGGCGAGGTAGTGACCTGCTGCAGGTTACCGGCATAAGGACTCAACATCCAGTTATTGTCCCAGGCCAGTTTCTCATAGCGGATATGATCCGGAGAATTAGCCTGTACCAGTATCTGGTCCAGGTCCTGCCTATCTGAAATACGGGTGAAATAATTGCCTTCAATGCGCAGCTTGCCGGCCCGGCCTTTTTTGGTGGTGATCACAATCACCCCATTGGCCGAACGGGCGCCCCAGATAGACGCGGCTGCCGCATCTTTCAGGACAGTAATAGATTGCACGTCATTGGGGTTGATAGTGGAGAAGTCATAATCGGCTATCGGGAAGCCATCGACTACAACAAGCGGTTGCGTGTTAGAATAGAGAGAACTGGTGCCCCGTACCAGAAAACTGGCGGTACCATCGGCGTTCTCTTTACCCTGCATACCGGCCACCATGCCTACCAGCGCGGTGGAGAGATTGGATACAGGCCGTTTATCCAGCACATTGCGGCCTATCACATCATAAGCGCCGGTAGCCCTTTCCGGGGAGATATTCTGGTAACCGGTATTGGCCACCACAATAACATTTTCCAGCTCGCGTGCGCCGCGCAGGATAATGGTAATGGACTTTCTGTTATTCACGGCAATGGTCTGCGCTTCATACCCTACATAGCTGAATACCAGTTCTGCATTGGCATTGGCGTTGAGCGAGAAGAACCCTTCCGTATCAGTCAGGGCGCCACCGCTGGAGCCTTTGATGGTAACACTGACACCTTCCAGCGGTTCACCGTTGATATCTGTTACCTTACCGGTGATGCGCAGGAAGTTCCTGATATTGTCCTTATCCGCCACCACGATCAGGTTATTGTCCATCAACCTGAAATCAAGACCGGTATTGTCCAGTGCATGACTCAGCACTTCGGAAACGGGTGTTTCCCGTACCTCGATGCTGACCGTATACTTTGACGGAATGAGGTCATTGCTATACACAAAACGATAATCCGTTTTGCTTTCAATAGCTTTAAATAAGGAGAGAATAGACACATGCCGCAGGTTCATGGTGACCTTCGCCTCCTGCGAGAATGTGTTAGCCGATACCTGCAAGCAAGCGACCAGCAAAAAGATGGCAGTTAGTTTCATGACGATGAGAGCTTTGGTTAAGAGCGCAGGGGGTTGCCACCCCCGCTGCGGCAGTCGGTTTTTTTGCATACCTTCGTATGGGTTTTAGTGAACAATACAAAACAGGTCAGCAGTCAACTTGACCCTGTTTTAAAGCTTTACCCGGGGAAAATGCTGCTAACATTTTCCCCATTTTTTTGTCTTATTGTCTCAAAGTTGTTACTACCTACTGGCGGATGTGCAATCGCTGATCGTCTGTTATATGGTATTGAAAAGGCTTGGACAGTTTCAGGATGTCAATGATGCTCTGGAGGTTTTCTTTTTCAAAACTGCCTGTATAGCGAACTTGTTTTAATTTCTCATCTTCAATGATGATGGTCACATTGAACCATCTTTCCAGTTTCCGTGCTACTTCTTCAAAAGATTCATTGTTGAACACCAGCCTGTTCTCGGTCCAGGATGTTTCCACTACGGAACTATCATAGCTCATTACCTGCAGCGGTGTAACGCTGACGGTAGAAGGGGTTGCGGCTCTTTTGGCAACGGCTCCGGATACCTGCTTTTCTTCTTCCTTCCCGGGCTCTCCGTCTTCTATCACTATCTGCTGGGCCGGGGCCAGCACCAGTTTGCGGCTGTTACCCAGCGCAGAAAAGGTCAGGCCAATTTTTCCCTGGATAAGGGCGGCAACGGATTTTTTATCATTGTCATAGGAGCGGACGTTGAAAGTGGTGCCCAGTACAGTGACGTCAAACCGTTTGCTGTGTACAATGAAAGGGACGGAGGGGTTATCCACCACATCAAAAAACGCTTCTCCGTCCAGGTACAGTTCCCGGGTACCGGTATTGAAATTATTGTACAGTTCCAGCCGGCTGCTCACGTTGAGCAATACCTTGCTGCCATCGGGCAGGCGGATCTCTTTTTTCTCTCCCGGCTCACTGGCAAATACCACCAGGTTCTTCACCGGCTCCGGCTCGGGCAGCGGCGCTTTGCGGAGTACTGCTATCAGGGTCAGACCAGCCAGTGATGCAGCAGCGGCCCAGTACCAGGCCCTGTTCAGGCGACCGGTACGGCGTGGTACCGCTTCTGTCCCGGCGGGGTCCTGCCAGCCTTTGCCGGCCAGCTTTTGCTCCAGCACCCGGCGATGGGCCCGGAAGCTCCGGGCGGTAACGCCTCCACTGAGCAGGGCATAGAGCTGTCGGGCAGCAGCCACCTCGTCTTTCTTTTCGGGGTGCGCCCGCAGCCAGTCTTCCCAGAACTGTACACACTCCTGCGAAGTGCCTGCACAGTACTGCCGGAAAGAGCTGTCCTGCAAAAAATCTTCTGTATTGTAATTCTGGTAAAGCATTACTCCTTACCTAATGGAGCACAGGATGACGGTCTTTTACTATGGAATCGTTAAATTTTTTTTCTTTTTTCCTCAGGAGGCGAAAAGTGCAGTTGCCAACAACATGAGTACCATAGAATCAGGTAGTTTATTTTCCGGCAGGTCATTGTTCCGGAGGGCCAGTTCGGCCCGGAGACTTTTCAGCGCATCATGTATTATATTATAGGCCGTGCGCCGGGTGATGCCGCATTGCACGGCGATATAGTCATAGTCGCGGTCTTCAAAAAAACGGAGCCTGAGCAGTTCTTTCTGGCGTTCCGTCAGGACCGCAAAGGCCCGGGTAAGCTTTTGCTTCCATTCTTCGGAGGACTGCAGCAGGACAAGGTAGTCTTCGTAGGAGGTTTCCCAGCGTTCCATCTCTTCCCCGCTGCCGGCCCGGGCGGCCTTATCGCGGCGGTTCAGTTTTAGCTCCAGCAGGATCTTGCGGTGCAGGCAGGTGATCAGGTAGCTCCTGACATTGGTCACTGGCGGCAAAGTGGCATGTTTGGCATAGAGGTCCAGCAATACCTGGATAAAACAATCATTGGCCAGGTCCCTGTCCCCTATCAGCCGGGCGCCGTAGTTCACCAGCCCCACATAGTGCTGGTCATACAGCGCTGCCAGGGCCTGCATATCACCTTCACGTAAACTGTTCCAGGACCGCTCTGCTATATTACTTTCCACACTCATGCTAACCAAAGTTAATGGTTTGAAAGCGTATTTAAGCAGGAGGCTGGCAAGAAAAGCACAAAGGTGGCAACGCGGGTTGCCACCTTTTCCGGAATGCACGGCAGTATTAACTGTAATCAATTATTTCCTTTTCCGCCGGATCAGCAGCAGGGCGCTGAAGAGCGCTATCACACCGGGAATGATCCAGTACAGCAGGGTTTTTCGGTTATCGATATCATCCACCACGATCGTGAAGGTCCTGTCGGGACTGTCGGGCCGCATGGTATTGGCCGGGAACTGCCCATAGGCAAACTGGCTGAAGCACCAGAAACCGAACACATAATTGTAGGAGCGCGGACCGGGAATAAAGAGGGTGAGCAGGCAATCCGCATCGCTCATCACGAAGATCCGCTGCTGCCGGCCGCCCTGCTGCCGCGTGAGGCGGACCGCCGTCAGGAAATCGCCGGTCTCATCATTGGGCCGTTTTTCCAGCCGCAACAGCAGCTCGTCATCGCTTACGGGATCCAGCCGGTTCCAGCCATCCTGCCTCCGGGTGCGGAGCAGCGGATCGACCCGGAAACCGTCACGGGCCTGGTATTCCAGCACGCCCGCGCCCTGGCAGCTTACCGCAAAAATGGAATCGCCCATATATTTATGATCGTTGTCCAGCTGTTTATACAGCTGTGGAGAGAGCCGCTGCGCCGTATCGCTCATGTAGGCGAATATGATATTGTTGGCAGTCTTATCGCCGGGCTGCACCAGCATGCCGTCGCGCATGGACAGTCCCAGCCGGGCCAGCAGCGGCGTTACCACGGCTTTCCGGTCAGGCTCGGCGGTGATGAGCACATTACCTCCCCTATCGATATACTCACCGATCTTTTGCAGGCTTTCGGCGGGTATCGCTGTGCGCGGATCGGCAATGACCAGCGCCGAAATATCCTTCGGCACAGCCGGACTTCTTTTCAGCGAAAGCGTATCAAAATCATAGCCCTGGTTGATCAGCGCATAGCGGTTGCCCCGCAGGCTGGTGAGGCCCCGGTAATCCCTGGGCCTGAAACCGAAGGGACTGCGTTCCAGTTCGTCGGAGAGGAACAGTATACGCGGCGGCGTGTCGATCAGCCGGCTGAGGGCCGCAGCGGTCTCATCTTCCTGCGGCCAAAATTCCATATCATCGAAAGTGCGCAGAATGCTGGTCTTTTCCTTGTATTTCAATACAAAGAAACACCTGAACTCCTCCTCCCGGATATCGACCTGTTTGCTCACTGTGGCCGAATCGAGGAAAGCATCCAGTCCCATCCCGTAGGTCTTCGCTTCCCGGGCAGCGATCTCCTGCAAGGATTTGCCGGGATTCACCTTGTACTGATAGGCAGCCGTATCCAACGCATAATAATATGCGAAATTCACTTTTATATCCGGCTTGAAACGGATATAGGGCTCCCAGTTCTGGGTGATGACAGCCAGCTGGGCGGCCGGGCTGAAGCGCATGAAACCAGTGAACAGGTTGGCATAGACCGTCACCTCCAGCGGACCTTCGTTCAGCTTCGCCAGCATCCGCTGCGTAGGCGGCGTAATGGTGTTGATATCGTTCTGGGTAGTGTCTGCATAGACATTCACTTCCGGTTGACTGGTAATATACCCGAGCATGGCGGCAAGCGCCAGCACCAGCAGGTAGCGCATGCCTTTCCGGATAGCGGGAATGGATTCGGTGGCCGATTTGATCCGGAGGATCGAGAAGGACAGGAAGATCGCGATCACGATGAGGAAGTAGGTAATATCCCGCAGGTTGAGCAGGCCACGCAGCGCATTGTGTGATTTGCCGCCGATATTGATATAGGCCGTGATATACCGGATCACGTCATATTCCTGCCAGATCCCGCCGATGCTGCCCAGCAAGGCAAACACGCCCAGGGTAATGATGGCCGCCACGATCTGGTAGGAGGTAAGCGAAGAGATGAACAGACCGATGGCCGAATAGGTTGCCAGCACCAGGAACATACCGGACAGGGAGCCGGTCAGCAGCCCGTAATCCGCATGGGGAATGGCCGAGAGCAGCACCAGCAGCGTCAGCGCCAGCAGGGCAATGAGGCATAGCGCAAAGGTCAGGATAGCCAGGTATTTCCCGAAAATGAGCTCGCGGATATGCAGCGGTGAAGAATAAAGCAGCTTGATGGTGCCGCTGCTGGTTTCCCGGCTCATGAGCCCCATCGTGATCAGGGGAAAGAAGATATACAGGCTGCGGATCACCTGGAGCATGGGCCATTGCAGCATGGTCCTGGTAAGGTTCTGGAAATTCAGCAGCTCGAGGCCGCCGCGCTCATGGGCGGCCACCAGGTATCCATAGAGGCCAAAGAATTCGGCGCTGCTCATCACCAGGAACACCAGCATCAGTATCCAGGCGATCGGCGAATAGAACAGGGCATACAGCTCGTTGCGGGCGATATAAAATGTCTTCCTCATCGGTATAAGCTTATTGTTCGGTGGTTTTACGGGTTAATTGTTTAAAGATCTCATCTATCGAATTCTTTTCGATGACCAGCTGTACCAGCCGCCACTGCTGTTGCACGCTGGCATTGACCACGGCATCGCTCACGGACCGCTCGCCATCGTAAAAAAGGCGGAAGCTCTTTTCCGTCAGGCCTTCCACGCGGCTTACGCCCCTGATCGCGGCCAGCGCTTCGGACGCCGGTGGGTTGTCCAGCTCCAGCAGCATGCTTTGCGGGGCGATATAGTTGTTGAAGGCATGGATAGAATCGGAGAAGACCAGCCGGCCCTGCTCGATCATGATGATCTCCTGGCAAAGCAGCTGGATCTCGGTGAGGATATGTGAGCTGAGGATCACGGTGCGCTCATTGGCTATCTCCCTGATGAGGTTGCGCACCTCGATGATCTGCATAGGATCGAGCCCGTTGGTGGGCTCGTCGAGGATCACCACCCTGGGCTGGTGGATGATGGACTGCGCAATACCCACCCGTTGCCGGTAGCCGCCGGAAAGGTTCTTGAGCAGCCGGTCCTTTACATGAGTGAGGCCGCACCGTTCCATAACGGCCGTCACAGCGGCAGGAACTTCTTTGGGGGAGAGGGAGCGCAGCCGCGCACAATAGAAAAGATATTCCTGTACGGTGAGGTCGAGGTACAGGGGCGCCACCTGTGGCAGAAAGCCGATCTGCTTCTTGGCGGCCACCGGCCGTTTACGTACATCGATGCCATTGATGTACACCTCCCCCTGGGTCTGGTTCAGCGCCCCGCAAAGGATATTCATGGTGGTGGACTTACCGGCCCCGTTGGAGCCCAGCAGCCCATAGATGCCCTTCCTGCTGATCTCGATATTGATATTGCGGATCGCCCAGGAAGTATTGTAGCGATGTGAAAGTCCGGCAATGCGAACGATTGGATCCATATAGTGTCTGTTTATGATGGTGCGGCATAGCAGTTCCTGTTCACTGCAACAGCAGGGAGCCAGGAACAAAGACCTTGTCCGGTCCTGTACCGGACAAGGTGTTCACGATTCACTCGGGTATGATCAGTAGCCGGGGTTCTGCTGACCGGCCAGCGAAGGGTTGCGCAGGATATCATTCTGCGGTATAGGCCATAACTGGTATTCCGTTTTCCAGCTGGTTTTCTTGGTAGGCGCTACGGTTGTCATCACGGCATCCACGTTACCGGTCCGTTTGAGATCGAACCAGCGATGCCCGAACTCCGAAAACAATTCAAGCTGCCTTTCTTTGAGGATGGCTTCCTGCAGTTGTGGCAGCGTAGCAGCCGTGGCAGGCTGGAGCCCGGCCCGGAGGCGGATGGCATCCAGATCGGCCGCCGCGCTGTTGGCGCCTGTGCGCTTTTCCTGCTCAGCCCGTGCTTCTGCGCGGATCAGGAACTGCTCGGCCAGCCGGAAAACGATCTGGTATTCCGTAGGACCGGTCCCGGCCTCGATCGTCTTGTATTTATAGGGATGTGGCGGCACGGTAATAGTCGGATCAAGAAGCGGGGTGGTCCGGATCCATTTTTCCTTACGGGCATCATCCGGCTCGAACTGATCCATCAATGCATCGCTGAGCATGAACATCGGATAATAGTTGTTCTGGTATAAGCGGGCAGGGGCCGCATTGTAGGCGGCATCTACATTATCGAACTGCCAGATAGCTTCCTTACTATCGCCCAGGAACACCCGGTCGATGGATTCCAGGGCAAAACGGGGATCATCGATCAGCCCGGTGGCTTCGGCTTCTGCCTCGGGCCAGTGGCGGGCGTACAGGTAGATCCGGCTCAGCAGTGCGCTGGCCGTTGCCTTGTTGGGGCGAAGCCTGGTATCACTTACAAGGCCGATATCAGCCTGTAGATAATCCGTTTTGAGCAGGCTCTTTGCTTCTTTGAGATCGGTGATCAGCTGATCATACACGGTAGCCACCGGCACTCTTTCTGCCACCCCGGATACCTGCCAGTCGGTAGACAGCACCAGCGGTACAGCACCATAGAGACCCGTGAGGTGAAAATAAGCGAAGGCACGAACAAACAGCGCTTCCCCGATCAGCTGGTCCCGCAGGTCTTCCTGCAGGGAGGAAGCCTTCAATCCTTCCATGGCCGCATTGGCCCTGAATATTAACGCGTACAGGTTTGTCCAGTAAATCGGTGCATTCAGCCCGGAAAGCTGGTTGGTATAAAACCACATGTAATACTCATTGTCATAAAAAGTAGGCGCCAGCTCATCGCCGGCAAAGCCGGCACACAAGGCAACCGAATAGTCACCGGCATACACACTGCCAAATTCAGCCATATCCGAAAAGATACCGGTCAGCACGGCGGCGGCGGTTGATTTCTTGTTGTAGATCTCCGTGCCCACGATGACGCCTCTCGGCGCATCTATCTCTATCAGTTTCTTGCAGCTGGTGAAGAGGAGGCCCGCCAGACAGCAAGCCAGCCACCAACGGCCATTCTTCCTATAGTTGATCAAATGCTTCATGAGTAAAAATTAGAGGGTTAATCTTATGCCGGCCACAATGCTCCTGAGGGGTGGCAGCGCGGTGATCGTCTGGTTCTCGGGATCAGGCCCCAGGTAATTGCTGATGGTGAGCAGGTTCTGGCTATTCATATAGACCTGCAGGTTGCCGAGGTGCAGGCGGGACAGGAGCCTGGCCGGCACCATATAGCTGAGGGCCACATTCTTCAGCCGGATAAAAGAGGCATCGGTGTAGGCTGCATCGCTCATGCGGGCATAATTGTAGCCCAGCGCTATCCGATCGGAAATAGCCCCGCCTGTATAAGCGCTTGCCTTTTGCAGTTTGGCCTGATCACCCGGTTTGCGCCAGCGTTCACTATCTACCTCTATCGGCACATTGGAGCCGGCGCCATGCATATACGGAGGCGTGAACAGATAGTTCATACCCACCTGCTTCGTGAATTGAAAATGCAGCTCCAGGCTAAGGCCTTTGTAAGAAAAGCTGTTGGAGAACCCGCCTATATAATCCGGCGTTACCCGCTTGCGGCGAATAGCATCCTCGTATCTCAGCTCATCGGCAAAAACACTTTTACCGCTGCCATCATCGAAAACGAAATACCCGGTCTCCGCATCCACGCCATCAAGCTTATAAATGGGCATCATATCCACCGGCTCGCCAATCCGGTATATAAAATAATAAGGGGATTTCTCCAGTCCGGGATAAGCAACCAGCTTGTTCCTGTTGAAGCTGATATTGAACCCGGTAGACCAGCGAAAATCCTTTGTCTGGATATTGGTGCTGGTCAGGGCCAGCTCCAACCCCTGGTTCTGCAGCACGGCGGGGGAATTGACCGTTACACTGCCAATACCGGAAAGACTGGGTAGCGGAAAAGGCAGCAGCTGGTCTTTTGCGCGGTTCCGGTAAAGACTGAGCTCCATCAACAGGCGGTCATTGAAAAAGCCCAGCGACAGGCCCAGTTCCGCTTTGATGGTCGTTTCCCAGCGGTAGTCGGGATTGGTGAGACCGGAGCTGATATACCCATTGGCGCCCTGGTAAGGCCAGTAGAGCGGGGAGTAACGTTCGATATACTGGTAATCGCCAATACCGTCATTGCCGGAGGTACCGAAACTACCCCGCAGCTTGGCGAAGCTCAGGAAAGAAGCCATGCTCCTGAGCCAGGGCTCTTCTGTCAGGATCCAGGCCGCTCCCACCGAGCCGAAATTGCCGAACTGCCTGCCAGGCCCGAAACGGCTGCTGCCATCCCGCCGGGCATTGAGGTTGAGCAGGTATTTCTGGGCCCAGTTGAATGAGATACGGGTAAATCCTGCATTGTATTTGTATTCGGTAAAGCTGGTGGAAGAACGCTGCGTGGGCGCAGTGGCAGGCGTGTTCATGATCGCATCCTCACTATACCCGGAAGCCGTAATGCCAAGGCTGGAGCTGCTGGTATATTGGTAAGAAGCGGCCAGCAGCCAGTCCAGGCTTGCCCGGCCAAAAGCCTTATGGTAATTGAGCTGTGGCTCTATGCTGAGGTTCTTGCTATACGTATTACCGAAGCTGGCCAGGCGTGGATTCCAGGAGTTTTGGTTGGGCTCGGACAAAGAAGCATAATTGACCAGTACGGTATAGTTGTCGGCCCTTATCTCATTATACCCTACCGTGGTGCTGATGGACAATCCTTTTGCCAGCAGGTAAGAGATATCCGCCGCACCGGTGAGGTTAGCCGTCTTGTTGGTATAAGGCCGTAAAGTATAGGTAAAGGGATTGTTATCATATTGGCTCACGGTATGCAGACCGGTAGCATTCCTTACCTGTACTACACCGAAGTTCAGCGTACCATCCGGATTGTAGGGCTCCGGCGCATTAGGCGCCATGAGGATGAATGCGGTAAGGTCCTGGCGGGGATATTCCACCCAATCGGAGAGATAGGAAGCCCTGGCATTGAGCTTGAGCTTCTGGTTGGCCGAGCTGGAATTGACGGACAGGCTTACACTGGCCTGCTGCTGGCCCTTGTCACCCGGAAACACCGTGGAGCTCTTGTTATAGCTGCCGTTCAGCAGATAAGAGAAATTATTGGCGCCCCCACCCAGCGAGGCCTGTACCCGGTGATTTTGTGCGGTGCCCCCGATGAGCCGGTCCTGCCAATCCACATTCCGGGTGCTATCCCAGTACGCAAACTCTTTGTACAGAATGGCCGTGATGCGCGGGTCTTTAGCCATCTCTGCTTCCAGGTCGGTCTTGCCATCATTGTAAAAAGCCTCGCGGCGCATCTGCAGGTACTGCTTTGTATCCAGGAGGCTGATCCTTTTGCCTACCCAGCTTATGCCGGATTCAACATTCAGATCGAATTTGGGGGCCGATGCTTTTCCTTTTTTGGTGGTGATGAGGATCACGCCATTGGCCCCCCGGGAGCCATAGATGGCGGTGGCATCGGCATCCTTCAATATTTCTATTGACTGGATATCATTGGGATTGAAATAGCTGAAGGCGGACATATTGGCGAAACCTCCATCGCTGGAAGCGAAGGGGCCGTTGAAAGTAAGCACATTGCCGGCAACAGGCAGCCCGTCCACTACATACATGGGTTGCGTGGGGATGAGGGTCTGGCCATTGCGGGCCATACTGTTCTGCCCACGCAGCTGAATGATAACAGGCGCGCCCGGCAATCCCGAGGTTTGTGTCACCACCAGCCCCGGTACCCGGCCGGCCAGGGCCAGCAGCGGATTGGAGACTGGCTGCCTTTCTATTTCGGCCGAGGTAACGGTGGTCACGTTACCTGTATTCAGGCGACGGCTGGTTTGTCCATAAGCTATCACCTGCACCTCATCCAGCTTGCTGTTGGAAAACACCATCAGGATGTCGCCGATCTCGCCGTTCTTACCTACGGTCACCTGCTTCTCGGCATAGCCCACGGAGCTGATCAGCAGCACATCATTCTCTTTGGCGTCGATGCTGAAGCTGCCGTCCTTATTGGTCGTGGTCCCTTTTTTCGTTCCCTTCAACATGATATTGACGCCGGCCAGGGGCTGGCCGTCAGGGCCGCGCACCACGCCGCTCACCGGCGGTTCATGCAGGCTAAGCCAGTCGGTCGATGGCTTTACCGGCTTAGGTACCGGCCGTTCCTTGATAAAAATGGTGCGCGAACGGATCTCGTACTCGTAGGGCATGTCGCGGAAGATCAGCTCCAGGAAATCCAGCAGACCCATCTGCTCCACGCTGATGGTTAGTTTGTCCGACCTGCTGAAACTCCCTCTGGTGCTCATCACCACATAGCCGGTCTGCTCCTTGATGGCGGAGAAGATGCGCTCATAGGCGATGTCCCTGCCCGAGAGCGTAATGGTCTGTGAGCTGCCGGCGGCGCTTACCGTCAGGCAGCCAATGAGCAATAATGCTGCGGTCAATTGCATAACCCGCCAGGTTTTGGTTAACAACCAGCGCTGCTTCCGTTTGAGTAATGGCAAGGCGGCAGCATACTGGTTACAATTAGCAGTTAAAGACATACTTTTGTAACAGTTTTGGGTTGATGATGAAATACTCCGTCAATGGTTTTTCATACTGTCCCGAAACGATCTTCCGGGAATGACGTCAACATTCCCGGTTTTTATTGGCGGAACAGGTATGAAAACCGGATCGATAAGATGAGGCTTAGTATAGAGCGATCACATGAACTGTCCTGCCTTCGAGCCTGAAACGCGCACCCATCCTGTCCAGCCCTTTGAGGGCATCCTGCAGGGTGAGGTTGCGGTCCATTTCGCCGCTTAGCTGCGCTTCGGGAATTCCCTTGTCATAAATGATGTCGACATCGTACCAGCGCGACAGCTTTCGCATAGCCTGCTCGAAAGGCATATTGTCGAAATTGAACAATCCGTTGATCCAGGCAATATCCTGCCCGGTATTGGTGGGCGTGATGCGTTGTCCTTTGCAGGCCTGGCCCGGCTTCAGCAGCAGCCCGTCTACCTTCACCATCCCCTCCAGCAAAGAAATGCGGGGACTGCCTTCTTCCGCATAGGCATTTACGTTAAAACGGGTGCCCAGCACCACCACCTGCTCCGTTCCCGTATTGACGAGGAAAGGACGGGCTCTGTCGGCCAGCGTTTCGAAATACACTTCACCCGTTATGGTCACCAGCCTGCTGCCGCCCGTGAACCGGGTAGGATAGCGGATGCTGGAAACCGCGTTGAGCCACACTTTGGTGCCATCCGGCAATACGAGGCGGTACTGTCCGCCCCGCGGGGTGGACATGGTATTCCAGGCGATCGTTTCGGGCTGCTGCCCCCCGACGCCCTGATACAGAACCTGCCCATCTTTTTTTATCACTGTGGCGCCCTGCTGCTCTGCCAGCCGGCCATCGGCCGCACTGTCGAGTACAAGGACAGAACCATCCGCCAGCTGCAGGATGGCCTTGCTGGCGCCGGGTGCGATAGCCGCCGGCATGATCTTCTCCATACCCTCCGGGGCAGGCGGCATAGGGCCCTGCCGCAGGTAGAGCCAGCCTGCACCGATGGCCAGCAGGAGCACCGCTGCCGCATAGCGCAGCAGGGGGCGGCGCCAGAATGATATGCGGGGTATTGCTGGTTGCGGTCCCTCAGCAGCCAGCTGCTCCCGTTCTTCAGCAGCAACCACCAGCTCCGCCCCTTCAGGGGCAAGCGCGTCGGAGCTTTCCTGCGCTTCGTTTACCGGCCCCTTCGCCAGCACAGCCGCCAGGATCCTTTCCAGGTCTGTATCGGTGAGGTTTGCCGTGATAGCGCCAGAGTGCCAGCGGGCCTTCATCAGCGCATCGAGGCTGGCAAGCCCGGACCCGTCGGACAGCAGCCGGAACAGCTGCTCCAGCTCGGCTTCCGTGGCCGACCTGCTCACCCATTTCCGGTAAAGCTCCTGTATGGTATTGATATGTTGATCCATAAGCTGACGACAATAGACAACGCCCCGCGCAAAAAGGGGCTATCCGCTTAAAAGAATTTTCAACTTATTTTATAGAGGAACAAGGCGAGGGCCAGTCCCGCCCTTTCGCTCACGAATTTGATGATGGCGGCATTGGCATACCCGATATATTTCTTGACCGTTTCACGGGAAAGGCCCATGCTGCCGGCAATCTCTACATACGATAGTCCTTCCCGGCGGCTCAGCAGCCAGGCGCGCTGCTGCTGTTCCGGCAGCTGGCTGATGGCCTGGTCCAGCAGGTCCAGCTGCTGGACCCACCAGCGGTCTGCCTCCGCATCGGCCACCTCCTGCTGTTGCGTCCATTGCTGCAACCGCTGCCGCTCGCGGATCTTTTTCTTCAGCTCGTTCATCACCTGGTTGCGGGTAATAGTATAGAGGTAGGCACTGATATTACGAATGGCCGGCAGCGATTCACGGGTGATCCAGAGGCGGGTAAAGACTTCCTGCAGGAGATCATTGGCCAACTGGGCAGAGTCAGTATGCTCATAGAGAAAGCTGTACACCAGCCGGGCATAGCGGTGGAATAATTCAGCAAAAGCTGCGGGATCGCCTTTGCCGGCAAGGACCAGCAGGTCATGGTCGTTATTGGCTGGCTGGTTGGGCAATAGTGTTTTCGTTGATTGGTTGCCCTTGCAAACTATAGCAAAAAGTTCAGAACGGGCGCATAAAAAACGAAATGGCCAGCTGGTGCTTTTCATCAGGGTCGGCTTGCCAGGCCTATTGGCGCCACTTCCCCTATGGCCATCTATACGTCGGGGTTATATAGCCGCTGCAGCAGATCCCCCTGCTCAAAGCGGCGCTTTTTATCGCAACGTGAGCTATTGATTGCAATACTATTGCCAGGCTAAAATCAGGATGCGGTCAGCAGATGACTATTGCATAGCCCCCTGCTCCTGCACCTTGCGGGCACGGAACAGCGGATCGGCAGCCTGCAGCAATTTGTTCTTCAGCCTTGGATTGTAATCCGGATACGCGGCCAGGAAATCCTTTACTTCCTTTTCTGCCGCCGCACTCTGGTGCACGCCTAAGGTGGCCGCCAGGAAATTGGCAGGGAAGAAGATATCACCGGTCTGCTGGATCTCCTGCAGCAATTCCAGCGAAGGGCGAATATATTTTACGGCGCTGTCCGTCCGCAAAGGATGATGCAGGTAACCTACTGCTGTATTGACCCAGGCCTCCTTGCGCCGGTTGTCCAGCAGTTTCAGGGATTCAAAGAACTTATCCCTGGTAGCCTGGTCCTGCGCCAGCGAAGGCTGCAGGAAGGCCCAGCGCATTTTTTTATCAGGATTGCTGATCCTGCCGGCCTGTTCTTCCAGGATAGCCGCCGCATCAGGGTGCTGCCTGATGGCCAGTTCCGCCGCCAGCTCGGCATAATCATCATCCGATAATTTTACGCCGGCCGGAGGTTCCTGGTGCTTCCAGGTACGATAGATGGTTTCCCGGGCGCCGGCGCTCAGGGCCATGCGCATCCAGGATTTAAAGAACAGTTTTTTCAGATTAGGTTGTGCCGCCTGCTGCTGCAACTGCTGCAGCGTTGCTTCCAGCCGATCGCTTTCTGCGGTCCTTTGTGCAGGCGTCAGGTAAACCCAGTAAATGCTCTGTAGTTCATTCAGCAGCAGCTGCGTGATCAGCTCTTCTTTTTCCTGCCGCATACCGGTCATGGCCAGCTGCAGCCAGCGTTGCGGGCTGACGGCCTTCCCATCAATCACATTTTCATAGAGGTTCAGCCAGCTGAAAGCCCGCAGTACAGGATCTTTAATGGAAGGAATGCTGCTGAGCGTACCGGTATCCACCGGGAAAAGGCCATAGGTATTGCCTTTGGGATCAGTGAGCGGTTCGTTGTAGCCGGGGCGACCGGCTTTATTCACCCAGCTATCGTTCCAGGCCACCAGGTCCTGCGCAGCTGGTTCGTCCAGAATGGTTATCAGGTCCGGCCAGCTGGCATTGCTGAATGCATATTTTTTGAGGTAAGTACCCAGGCCAGCCTGCAGGGCCTGCGCTCCTATCAATCGCTCCAGCTGCTGCATCATAATGGGCGCCTTGTGATAAATGATGGCGCCGTAGAGGGAGCCGGCCTCATTCAGGTTATCCAGCGGTTGTCGGATAGGATTGGCGCCGGCCGTGCGGTCCACGCTGTAGGCAGCGGGAAAATGATCTGTCATGAATTTAAGATCGGCCAGCTCATTGGTCAGCACCAGGGGCACTATCTTATCTGCCATAAAATTGGCGAACACTTCTTTCATCCATACATCGTTGAACCATTGCATGGTCACCAGATCGCCGAACCACATATGCGCCGTTTCATGGGCAATGAGGTTGGCGCGACCGATCAGCTGCGATCTAGTAGCGCTTCCATCCAGGAAGAGGGAACTGGCATTGTACCAGATAGCGCCGGGATGTTCCATGCCTCCGAACTGGAAATCGGGGATAGCGGCAAAACTGAATTTCTTAAAAGGGAAGGGCACGCCGGTATATTTTTCCAGGAAAGCGAGCGACTGCACATGGATATCAAAAATGGCGGACATGCTGGCGGCCAGCTTGCTGCTGTCTGTTTCGCGGTAAAGGAACTGCATTTCCCGGCCCCCGGCCATTCTTGTCTCGGATCTGAATTTGCCTGCGGCGAAGGAGAACAGGTAGGTGCTGATGGTATCACTGGGTGCAAACTGCCAGCGGGTGAAGCTGTCCTGTGGCGTGGATTGCAGGACGGGGCCATTACTCATGGCCTGCCAGTCGCCAGGCAGATCCAGGGTCAGCGCATAGACCGCCTTCATGTCCGGCTGATCAAAACAGGGAAAGGCGGTCCTTGCTTTATCAGGGACAAAGAGCGCGTACATATAATCATTGTTGCGGTTGAGCGCGGCGTCACCGGCCTCAAAAACAATGGCTACTTTGTTAGGGCCTTTTACCAGTTTATTTTGGGGGAGAAGAATATGCTCGTTCTCATGACGGACGGGTATTTCCTGTTCATTGAGCATAACTTTTTTGACTGATCCGGCGGCCTGTTTAAAATCGAGCGCCAGGTCGGCGCTGTCCGACAGCAGGTTGAAACTGATCTGTGCCTCGGCAGCTACGGGCTGCTTTTTGTCCGCCGGCACCTGGAAGCGCAGGCTGTATACTGGTTGGGAAAGTTGTGCTTTGCGTTGCTGGGCAAGGCTCAGCGGCACGCCGGCCGCAGGAGCGGTTTTGTCAACGCTGCAATGGGCGGCGCCCATACAGATAGCGGCCGCAAGAAGATACCGGGACAGATTCATTGCTTATAGTTATAGCAGTTAATGATAACGTACAAGCAGGGAAATTACAGGAATTCTACAGCATCTCCAATATACCTTCATTCTCGATGATGATCATACCCTGTCTGTCCTCCGTAATACCAGGCTGCATGCGATAGGTATAGCGGGGCAGATGTCCTTCCATCACGGTAGGCATAAAGCCGAACTGGATATTATCACCTACTTTTTTCAGCTCCTCTCCTACTTCAATGATATGGGTGGAGATGATATAGAAACAATTGGGGAACTGTGCAAAGGCGACCGTTACTGCCAGGGTGGCGTCAAAAGCGTCTTTCACATTGGTGCCCTTGAAAAGCTCGTCGAAAATCACAAACAGGTTCTTACCCGAGTCCACTTCCTGTGCTACTTTTTTCACACGCAATACTTCCGCATAGAAATGACTGTAGCCCTGGCTCAGATCGTCCGGGACATTCACAGAAGAATAGAGACCATCCAGCACGGAAAAATCCAGGCTTTCAGCAGCAACAGGGAAACCCATATGCGCCAGGTAGAGCAGGATCCCAGTGGATTTCATGATGGTGGATTTACCGGCCATATTGGCGCCGGTCAGGAACAGCACGTTGCTGCTGCCCTGGAAAGAGAGATCATTGGCCACAGCTTTTTCCAGCCGCGGATGCCGAATGCCTCTGGCTTCAAACTTATTGGCGGATGCAGGCCAGGCGGTGGCATAGGCAAACTTTTTTTCGCGGGCCACGCCGGCAACAGCGGTCAGCATATCCAGCTCGTAGAGGTGCTGCAGCATATTGCGGAGCTTATCCTGCAATACACCAGAGAAGAGGTGATGGAGCGAAGCTATTTGCAAAAAAGACCTCGTTGCTGAGCTTGTTTCTTTCAGCAAATGCGACAGCTGTTTGTTCTGGAACACGCTCCTGGTGAGCACCGCCCATTTTTCCCAGGGACTGTTTTTGTCCCAGCCTTTATTTTCCAGTTGCTGCAGGAGCCTTGCACAGCCCTGAAGGCCATCCACACAGGTATTGATCCCTTCCAGCTGAAGCCCGTAGGCTTCATCCTTCAGCAAGACCGCCGTTGCTTTTTTCCGGCCGATATGCCAGAAGGAAAGCAGTATACTGCTGCTGCCCGCCTCATCCAGGTAGGCTTCCATTTTCCCCAGGAGTTGTTCATCAAAGGGAAAAGGGATAGGATGTTCCTGCATCCAGCGGAAAGCGCTGCTGCGCTGGTTGATCTGTTCCGGATCCTTGAGCGGATGGAGGAACAGGGCGTCCAGCAGTTTTTCCCCGCCCCGGGATCTCACCTGGTTGAAAAGACTGAACACAGAGCTGTTGTTGAATTTTCCCAGCAGCTGCAGGTCGTCCAGTGTTTGTTTGTCAGCTATAAAACTCATAACTCGCCCTTCTCCGTTGATTTTTTCCTGTTCAGGATGTCCAGAATACCTTCATTGTTGATGATCACCATACCGTGGCGGTCGGAAGTAATACCCGAAGCCAGTTTATGGGTATACACCGGTTTATTGCCATCCATCAGGGTGGGCAGATAAATAAAATTGATATTACCGGCTTTTTCTTTCAGCACGGCGCCGGCCTCAATGATATGCGTGGACACCACAAACATACAGTTGCGCCGGCGGGCAATGGCCGAGGTAATGGCCACGGTTGCCTCGTAAGCGTCTTTAACGTTGGTGCCGCGGAACAGCTCATCGAAAATGACGAAGAGGTATTTGTCGCGGCTCAGTTCAGCAGCCACATTTTTGATGCGCAGCACTTCCGCATAGAAATGGCTGGCGCCCTGGCTCAGGTTATCTGAGAGGTTGATAGTGGTAAAGATGCCGTCCCTTACAGAGAATTCCATCTTTGAAGCCGCCACGGGGAATCCCATGTGCGCAAGGTACATGGCGATTCCCAGCGACTTCATAAATGTAGATTTCCCGGCCATATTGGCCCCGGTCAGGAACAGGATGTTGCTGTCCGGGGTAATGGTCAGCGAATTGACCACAGGTTTGGTCAGCGCCGGATGATAGAAATCTTCCAGCACTACTGTCTGCAACTCTTTCTGCAGGGCTTTGGGGAACACGAAGTTCCGGTCCCTGGCTACCCGGGCAACGGAGACATACACGTCTACCAGGTAAATATGATTCAATAGTTTTTTGATCTCGTTCCGCTGGCGGAAACGCAGCAGTTTATCATATTCCGCCAGTTTCTCAAAAGAGAGCTTCTGCTTGCTGTTCTCCTGCAATACCGGCTGCAGCTCTTCCAGGGCCAGCAATTGCTCAAGGGCGTCCAGCTCCTTTTTATAGGGGAGGTCAGCCACCTGCTGCCGGATAGTATCGGCAAAGGTCCTGGTTGCCTGGAGGATACCGATGAGCCCGCCTACCCCTTTCTGGATGGTCTTCAGTTCTGTGTCAGCCGCAATCAGCTGGTTGAATTTCCGGGCCAGGGTATTGTCGGCCGCATTCAACCGGCTGCGTTCATCTGTATTCTGGAGGTATTGCTCTACGCCGTCAAACAATTCGGTATTGTAGGGAAAACCGATACCCAGGCTGGCGAAGGCGCTGATCACGGTGCTGCGGGCGTTGATAGCCTGTGCATCGGACAGCGGGTAACGGAACATCTCTTCCAGCAATTCAGATCCACCCCGGGTAAAGGTCCGGTTGAAAAGGGCAAACAAGCCATTGCCGCCCTTCTTCCCAAAGATATTCAGGTCGTCCAGCGTCTGTTTATCGGTCAGTAAGCTCATACCAATGATTTTACTTTCTTTTTCTTCTGATCAATATAATAGCCGAAGCCAGTATCAGCACGCCCGGGATCACATACAGCAAGGCGATCTTGACAACCTTGAGGCTGCCTTTGGTCAGATCGATCTCGTTGTCTTTGGACCGGGGCCTGCTTACATCCACAGGGACAGTACCATAGGAGAGCCAGTGGAAGAAGCCGGGGATCATGTTGAAGTTGGCGGTAGCATAGCGGCGGGTATTGGGACTCACACCGGCATTGCTGATGGCGTCTGCATCACCCATGATCATGATCCGCTGTTCCTTGTTGCCTACCTTCCGGGACACGGCCATGGCGGTAGTGAACACACCTGTTTTTTCACCGGCGGATCCATGTACAATGGCGCTGTCATTCACAAAGTCGATGGTCTCGGTCTCATTGAAGGTGAACACGGTATCAGCATGCCTCACGGTATCTATTGTTCTCAGGATGGGCACAGCGGTGAATCCTTTATCCTCGGCCTGTACCAGTGCAGCGGCATTGGTCATGCCTACTACCTGGCGGCGTTTTTCCATCACGTCAAACACTTCGCTGCCCTGGGCGATGGCTTCGGGCGTAACAGTACTCAGCACCATATTACCGGGCTGGTCACGCCTGTTCTGCACCAGCTGACCGGGAACGGTTTTGATACCGAACTGGCTGATGAAGTTTTCCATGATGGGCGATCCGGGTTTGAGGGTGATCAGCAGGTTACCGCCTTTGGCGATATAGGCGTCCAGTTTAGCCTTCTCTTCGGGCAGCAGTTCCGTCTTCATATCGGAAATCACGACCACGTCCACACTGTCGGGGATCTGTTTATCGCCCGCAAGGCTGAGCGTTTCCACATCACAGCCCTGGTTGGTGAGGGCGTAGCGGAAGGTCTTCACATTGGAGAACAGGGTATAATCCTTGAATCGGTCACCGGTAATGGAGCGTTCCCCATGGCCTTCCAGGAATCCTACGCGGGGCAGTTTCATCACCATGCGTTTGAACAGGGCGGTCACTTCGGCTTCGCCGGGGAATTTCATCATATCGTCATAGATCCGCAGGAAAGCTTTCTGACCGTTCCCGCGTTGCACCAGGCGCACAAAAGTGTTGCCCTCATCAGTGAGGTCAATGGTCTTTTTCAGCTCCTTCGGCGGCATGAACAGGCTGAGGTCTATTTCCCGCAACTCCGCCAGGCCCTTGGCCTGTTCTGCCAGGGTCATTTTAGGGAAGCGGGTATTGATCCAGGGGTTATTACTGGGTGAATCATAATAATACACATAATTCATTTTGGTCTCGGGCTTGAAGCGGATGTATTGCTTCAGGCGTTCCTTATCCCTGTTCACGGCTTCGGGGATACCATGATAGTATTCCCTGTCCAGCAGGTTCACGTAAGTGGTGATGGTCAGTCCGCCATCCAGCTTCTGCATGATCTCCTGGCTCTTGGGCGTCAGGGTATTGACCTTGGTGGCGGTAGCATCATAATAGCCCATGAAGATGGGGCGGGAAGTGATATAACCCAGTCCCATGGCCACTATTACTACCAGGACGTATTTGCCCCAGGTAATGGAGAAGGAGGTATGGGTCCTGTTGGCCTGGAGCTTCAGTATGCTCAGGAACAGGAACATGCAGATCACGATGATAAAATAGAGTACATCCTCACTACAGACCAGGCCGCTGATCATTTCATTGCAGCGACCGGAAATGGAAAGCCAGTAAGTGATGTCCCTGACAAAATCAATACTCTGCCAGACCTGGTTCACATAGTTCAGTCCTGCCAGGAGGACCAGCGTGCCCAGGGCCGCCACTACCTGGTAGGAAGTGAGGGAGGACATGAACAGCCCGATGGCGGAATAAGCGCAGAGCAGCAGGTAAAGGGACAGCATGCCGGACAATACGGCTGGCACTTCAAAATTTCCGATGGTTGCCCAACCAATGAGCAGGTATATTAACAATACGCCCATCAGCAGCAGGCCATAGGCCATCATGGCCATGAACTTACCCCAGATGATCTGGGCGGAGGTAACAGGTGAGGAATAGAGCAATTTGATGGATCCGCTGCTGAACTCACGGCTCATCAGGCCCATGGTCACCAGGGGCATATAGAGGTAGAGGTAGCTTTGTACGGAGGCAAAAAGCCCAAACTGGCCGGAGAAGATCTGGGCTGTCAGGAAACCATTGGGAAAACCGGATTCCTGTGTCCGCAGGATGCCCTGCAGTTTTTCATGGAAGCCCATCCCGGTCTGGAAGGCAAAGATGACCAGGATCAACCAGGCTATGGGTGAGTAGAACAAGGTGAATAATTCAGCCTTGGCTATCTTATAAACACGTCTCATGTAGCTGATTTTACAATTATTTTATTTAGGAAGTTTTCTTTGATAACCTGGCGAAAACGGCATCCAGCGAGCTTTTCTCGATCATCATTTCCATCAGTCCCCAGCCGTTGTACACACTTGTTTCTGCAATCTTCCTGGCCGTTCTGCGATCGCCGTCATAGCCGAGGCGGAAGCGGTAGGGCGCCAGTTGTTCTACGGACCTGACCCCTTCCAGCTGCATCAGTTCTTCAGATGCGGGGGGCGTGTCCAGGGTAAGGATAAGGCTGTTGGGTTCAATGTAATTGTCGAACATCTCCAGGGTACCGCTGAATACCATCTGACCCTGTTCAATCATTTTGATCTCCTTACAGGTAGCTTGCACTTCTGTGAGGATATGGGTAGAGAGGAGCACGGAGCGATCCTGTGCAATTTCTTTGATGAGGTTACGCACTTCCACGATCTGGTTGGGATCAAGGCCGTTGGTAGGCTCGTCCAGCACCACAAAGCGGGGGTTGTGAACGATGGCCTGGGCAATGCCTACGCGTTGCTGGTAGCCACCGGATAAATTACGGAGCAATCTTTCGCGGAAATGGGATACACCGCATCTTTCAGCGGCTTCGGCCACGACCTTTTTTACTTTTGTTTTTTCGACCATACGCAGGTCAGCGCAATAGGTAAGGTATTCTTCCACAGTAAAATCCAGGTGCAGCGGAAGCTTCTGCGGCATAAAGCCGATATTCTTCTTGGCCTCCACCGGATTATCCTTCAGGTTGACCCCATTGATAAAGACTTCTCCCTTGGTTTGTTTCAGCACACCACAGATGATGTTCATTGTGGTGGACTTACCGGCGCCGTTAGAACCCAACAGGCCTACTACGCCTTGCTGATGGATCTCGAAACTGATATCCCTGACCGCCCATTGGGAACTATAGCGATGAGATAAGTGTTCAACTTTTACAATGGCATTTTCCATTCATCATGAATTGTTGAGGTAATATAATAGCTGTGTGTAAACATTCGCTTACATCATAATGCAGTAGCAGTAATGGTTGGTTGGAAAGAGGAACCCCGGAGGGGAACTGTCTTCCCGGCGTCCCGGGAAGACAGTCAGGGTAACATTGGGATTAACTTATTGATAGGTGGTATTGCCGATGGCACGCAGGTCAATACCGTAGCTATTCTTGAAATGATTCAGCAACAGGTCCCACTTCTTTTTGATAATGGGATAGGCCAGGAAATCTGCTACCTGGGCATCCGTTCTTTGCATCAGGTGCAGCAGGTACGCATTAACGTCATTGGTCCTCATAGTGGGCAGGTAAGTAGTTACATTGCCCCACAGGTAGGAATAATACCATTCAAAAGGCGCACCGGTAACCGCGTTATAGCTGGACGGCAGGAAGCCTCTGCTGCGCCAGGCGGCCATATTCTCCGGACTGGTGGCAGGATTTGCCGGTACAGTTGCATAATCGCTGATGGTATAGAACTCGGCAGGCAGGGTAATGATCCCGTTGCTGATATAATAGTTAAAAATGATGGGCAGCAGCACATTCCGTTTCGCTACTTTCTCTGCAGGCGTCATAGTGCGCAGGGAGGCGTTCATACCTGCAATAGCGAGGGATTTGCCGGAGATCTTGTAGTCGAAGAACAGGTGTGTCAGCGGCGGCCTTAAACCCACCCTGTATTGCTTGATGGTATCTGCCAGGAACACACGATAGGGAATAGCAGGGCCTTTCTTAAAGCTTTCGGGCAGGAACTGCAGCCAGATATCATCCAGGAATTTCAGCATATCCTCCGCATACTGGGGATCTCCCAGCACCGCCGTATCAATGGCGCCGGCGCTGGAACCAGTGTATTGTACCCATACAAAATCCTTTTGGGTATAGTTATACAGAAAATAGGAGCCATAATTGTCATACAGCTGCTGGATGCGGTCATTGGCCGCCTGAGAGGCATTGCCCTGGGGCAATACATAATCAGGCTCAATGGGAAGCGGATCACTGATCTTATCATCCTTTTTGCAGGAGAACAACAGGAGGCTGAAAGCGCAGCCGAGGATCCATAGTTTATTGCTCATATGATTGAAGTAAGTGAGTGAAGAATTAATGTCCCTGTCTGGTGGGCATGGAGAATCCGGGATTCTGCTGCAGGCCGGGGTTCCGGGTGATCACACTGGAAGGGAAAGGAACGGTGTACATAGGGTCCTTTTCTTCCAGGGTAAAGGTCTGCAAAGCTTCACCGGGATTGGCCATATAGCGGTGCTCAATGGCCGGCATACCATAACGGCGCAGGTCAAACCAGCGATGGTTCTCAAAGCATAGCTCTTTGCGGCGCTCATTCCGGATAGCCTGGATCAGTTCCTGCTTATCCGTGATACTAACATCCTGGTAATCGGCAATCCGGCTTCTGCGCAGGTTGTTCAGGTCCTGCAGGGCATCTGACAGGTTATCCAGGAAAGCATTGGCTTCGGCGCGGTTCAGCACAGCTTCCGGTGTACGGATGCTCTGGCGCAGCTCTGTAGCGTCACTGGCCTGCACTTTACTGATGAGGTAGTAACCTGAGCTGAAGGAGAATCCGAAACGAAAACGCACGTCCTTGGCATCAAAACTGGCAATGAAATCACGGTTGGGCGGATAGGGATTCTGTACCAGCTCCGCATCATCACCAAAAACCCACTCTACTTCAGGATTGGCATAGCGGAGATAAGCATAGCTAATACTGGTGTACAGCGTTTTCAGGTCTACCAGCTGTGCGCCCTGTTCAAAAGCTTTGTTGACCTCTGTAACAGCACCCTGCCAGTTCTCCATATAGAGGTATACCCTGGAGAGCAGGATATGGATAGCCGGCTGGTTGATCCGGTAATCCCTGCGCGTGATGCTCAGGGGATCCAGCAAACGGGCAGCTTCCTGCAGATCGCGGACAATAACCTCATATACCTGGCCAACAGTAGCCCTTGCAGACAACTGGTCGGTAAGCTCAGAAGTGAGCTTCAGGGGTACACCCAATGCATCCTTATTATAATTATAGGGTTCACCAAACACATTCACGAGGCGGAAATAATGCCAGGCGCGCATAGCCAGCGCCTCACCTCTTACCCTGTCTTTTTCGGTCTGTGTGCCGATGGCCTCGTCAATATTGTCCAGTACGGCGTTACAGCCCATGATGTATTTATAGGAGATGGCATAGGCAGTAGTACCCGGGTTTTCGGATACCAGCTGGCCCAGGCCGTTCACATCCATGAAATTGGGCTGCCACGTGAAGTTGGGAAAATGCTGGATAGCAGTAGAGCTGCCCGGATTGGTGTTTCCCTGATCGTCATAGCGGAACTCCACATCATCGTCCATCAGGAACGTAAAGGCGAAGGGTTCTTCTTTCACCAGGTAACCGGAACCCAGCAGCAGTTCCCGGAAGTCAGCAGCAGTAGTGGGGATCACCTCACTCTGTGATTGTTCCTCCAGGAATTTGGAGCAGGAACCAAGCATCAGCGTTCCCAGGCTCAGTATGGTTATATATATGCTTTGTTTCATTTTCTTCACAATGTTTAATGCTTCCGATTATCAGAAATTCATGTTGATAGACAGGGAGGTGGTCCTGCGGGCAGGCCAGCCACCGGTTTCCGGATCATAACCATCCCAGCGGTCATCGAAGGCAACCAGGAAGGGGTTGGTCATGCTCAGGGACACGCTCACCCTTTTGGAACCTACTTTACGGGCTATGCTGGGATCAAAGTCATACGTGAAGGCGAGGTTGCGGCAACGGATGAAATCAATATCCGCCACGCGGAAATCAGACCAGTTGTACAGCTCATATGGGCTATAGGACTGAGAAGTGAGCGTAGGCAGGTAAATGAGCAGCCTGTTGATATTTCCATCGGGTACGGAAGGAATATCGGTAGTGGCTTCATCACCAGCTTTCCTCCAGCGGTCCATCAGCCATTTGGGGGCATTCTGTTCCGGAGTGGGAGCGCCTGTCCTGTTGTATACACTGGGTAAACGTTTCTGTGCGCCGAAAGCCATGGCAAACTGGGCACGCAGGGCATAATTCCTGTAACGCAGCGTGGTGTTAAAGCCACCGGAGAAATCAGGTTCCAGCTTTCCGGTCTTCACCAGGTAGTTCAGGTCCTTGTCCGTTTTGGTGATGTCCATGTAGTTGAACGTTGGACGACCATTAGCCGGGTTCAGCCCTGCATAGTTAAAGGAATAAAAAGTGGAATATGCTTCACCGCTGATCATGGCGGTTCCATTGATATAATCACCCAGCACGTTAACACGCTGGTTATCCTTCAGGATATTACGGGTCACGGCTGTGTTCACAGAGAACTGCCAGGTCCAGTCCTTATTGCGGATGGGCACAATGTTCACGGTCAGATCATACCCTTTGTTCTCCATTTCGGAACCGAACACGATGGCAGAGTTCATACCATTCTCCACGGGCACATCCCTGGAGGCCAGTACATTGCTCCTCTTCAGGAAGAGGTTGGCATTGGCATTCACACGACCATTCAGGAAGGAAAGGTCCACACCAATATTCCAGGAGTTGGTCTTTTCCCAGCCCAGGTCCTTATAGGGAAGCGATTTAATATTCAGCACATATTGTTTATAAATAGAGCTCAGGCCGCCATCAGTAGCAATGAGGTTGGGCGATACGGCTTCCACCGCATTACCCTGGTAGCCATAAGATCCGTAAAAGTCAAAGGCATCCAGCCAGAGTACGGATTTCATGAAATGCTCATTGCCCAGGCGCCACCTTGCACCCACTGACCAGGTAGGCTGAAAACGTTTGTTCTCATCCTGGCCAAAGCGGTTGGAAGCATCTACCCGGCCGTTCACGTTCAGGATATAACGCTGATCAAAAGCGTATACAGCAGTGAGGTACTGGCTTACATAGTTGCTGGTCTGGTTGGTAACGCTGGAGTTGGCGCGCATGCGGTCATGCAGGTTGGCCTGTGAGCCATAGAAACCTGCAGCCTGTGTAAGGGGAACCGGCGCAAAGGTTTCACCCCTGTTCTTCAGGTAACCATAACGGGTAGTGGCAGAACCGGTCAGCTCAGCAGACCTGATCTCATTACCTACCTGTACCGTTACCGTGTGCAGCTGGTTAAAAGTATTATTGTACACCAGGCTGTTCCGGATAGTATAGGTGCTGTTGGTAGCATTCTGCAGCTGCAGCAGGCCACCGAAGGGTAAACCGCTTTTCAGCTCTTCTGTGGAATTGGCCAGTACAGCACCATATTCATAACCCCTGAGCTGGGTGATATAGTGACTCATTTCGGTAGCCCAGGACTTCACATCGGAAGTAGCGGTAGCGTAAGAGATCAGCCCCTGGTAGTCCACATTCTTGAACAGCTTCAGGTTCAGGTCAATATTGGCGGAGAGGTTACGGGTAGAGTTCTTATTACCGGTATTGGCCAGCTCGTTCAGGATATTGTAATTGTAGGTATTCTTGTTGGCAATGGAAGGGCTGAGGGTACCGTTCCGCTCATGATAGAATAAGGTGCCATTATCATTGTAAGCGGGGATGGTCCTGGAAGTATTCATGGCGTACTCAAAGGGACTTACACCATAAGCAAAACCATCTGTTTCCCGGATACCGCCATTCAGCAGGAAGTTCACCAGGAGGCGCTTGCCGAATTTAAGGGTGGTATTGCTGCTGGCAGAGAAATTACGCAGGTCGTTCCCCACGGCTTCACCGTTCTGCTGCTGCATGTTGATAGAGGTCCTGTTGGTGATCTTATCAGAACCACCGGAAAGACTGATGCTGTGGTTCTGGCTGAAAGAGTTCCTGAACAGGATATCAAACCAGTCTGTATTCATGGACTCCATCCTGCGGTATTCTGCATCAAACTGCTCCTGGGTGATCTCCTTGTTATGCAGTTTCTGCACAAGGCCACCATAGCTGATGGGCAGTACCTGGCTGGTATAAGCGTCCCTGTCCTGGTAAACCTCTTTGGAGAACTGCATCAGTTCCTGGGAGTTCATCAGGTTGTACATACTGTACTGGGGGCGCTGGCCTATAGACAGGTTACCGGAATAGTTCACGGTCAGCTGACCGGCCTTTGCTTTTTTAGTGGTCAGTACAATTACCCCGTTGGCAGCCTGGGAACCGTAGATAGCGGTAGCAGAGGCATCTTTCAAAACGGTAATTGTCTCTATATCATTGGGATTCAACCAGGAAATAGAGTTAGAAGCTACCAGCCGCATCTCGCTCACATCACCGGCCAGGGAAGCGGCGCCATCGGGAATAGGCAGGGGATCACGCTGGATCACACCATCTACTACCCATAAAGGCTCCTGGTTACCCAGCAGTGTAGAGGTACCACGGATACGGATACGGGGGGTAGAACCTACCTGTCCGGAAGGCATAGTCACCAGCATGCCGGGCACAACACCCTGCAGCATCTGGTCAATACTCACCTCACCGGGTATGCGGATAGAGTCAGCCTTGAGGGTGGTCTGTGCACCCGTGTGCATGGTTCTACGGATATCCATGTACCCGGTCACCACCACATCATCCATTTTAGCGTCAGCGGCTTTCATGGTCACATTGATGAACATATTAGGACCGCTGGTCACTTTGATCTGTGAAGACCTTGCCTTATCTACGGTATAGGCTGTGTAGCCATTATCTGTTTTGCGGAAGCTGATCTCCAGGTATTCATACCCCAGCATGGTGATGATAAGACCCACATCATCCAGCATATTGGTAAAGCCGAAGCTGCCCTTGCTGTCTGTCACCATACCGCCGTTACGGCCTCTGACACGGACGGAAGCGCCGGCCAGCGGCTCGCCATTTTCATTGCGCACCACGCCGGATACATTGATGATCCTGTTCACTTCATCCAGTGTAATGAGTTGCGGTGTTGAGGCGGCAGGGGTTGCCTTGCGGGAAAGCACAATGGTTTTGTCCTTGATCAGCCAGGAAACGGGTTGATCCTGCAGGACCATTTCCAGCAGGCTGTTCAGGGGCATGTCTTTAACGGAAAGGGTTACGCTGTGTGCGTCTTTGAAAGCGTTGGTGTTACTGAACACCACGTAACCGGTCTGCTGCTTGATAGCGGCAAATACCTGTTTCAACGGAATATTCTTTCCGGTGAGGGTTACAGTCTGTGCCATACCGGCTGCATGGACGTTCAATACGGCAGCCGTTAACAAAATCGCCGTAAATCTCATAACCATTAAAATTTTGGTGAGGCCTTTCCCTCCCGCCGTACGTTCGGGCGGCCAATGACCTTGCCTGTGCTGTAGCGCCGGCAGGCGATAGCAGTTTTTTTGCATAAATTGCAAACAGATTTGGTTGTTAATAAATGTGAAATCGCAAAACCGTTTATATTCCAGCTAAATCATCCACCGTCACGGCTGCAATCCGTGGCGGTTTTTTATTAGCGGATACACAATAGAAAAATTAATAAGATGATAAGGGACGGCCAAATGGTTGCCTGGCCATAGGAATAAGAATAAGGATCAGCTATCTGGCGAAGCGTTCGTTTTGCATTACTTGTTGAGAACAATCAACCTGCGGCCTTCCATCCTGAACTCCACTTCTGTTTTCCGGAGGATCTCCAGCAGGTCCGGCAATTGTGTCTGCCGCTGCATCTCGCCCCAGAAGCGGGTTTTAGGAACACCGTTCTCGTATACCACTTCAATATCATACCAGCGTTCCAGCTGGCGCATCACTTCTTCCAGGCTGGACTCTTCAAAGTTGAACAGCCCATTTTTCCAGGCCATTACCTTGTCAATGTCCACGTCATTGGTAACAGTGACGCCCCGTCTGGTGATATCTCCTTCAGCGGTTGATTGTCCCGCCATGCCATGCTGTACCCTGGCCTGCTGGCCGGGCCTGAGCAGCACATCCGCAATCCGGATGCTGCCATTCAGTAAAGTGGTATTGATGGTTTTCTCGTTCTCGTATGCATTAATATTGAAGCTGGTGCCCAGCACATCTATCTCGGCAGCACCGCTCACATTGACCCGGAAGGGTTTGGCGGAATGCTGGGCCACTTCAAAATAAACTTCTCCTGTTATTTCCACCCTTCTTTCGGTGCCTGCAAATATGGTGGGAAAGCGGATGGAGCTGGCGGCATTCAGCCATACCCTGGTGCCATCCGGCAGTGTGACCTGGAACTGGCGTCCCTTGGGGGTGGTCATGGTATTGTACAGTATTTCTGCGCTGGCCTGACCGGCTGCATCATAGACCAGGCGGCCGTTATTCAGCACTACATCAGCGCCGCTCTGCTGGGCTACAATACCATTGCCCAGGCTGTCCAGCACCACCTGGCGGCCATCGGCCAGGGTCAGGATGGCGCCGTCTTTGCCGGGCGCCACTTCCGTGGCTTTGGGGACAGCAGCTACTGGTGCTGCGCTGTTCTTATCCACTACCAGGTAATAGGCGCCGCCGGCTACCAGCAGCAGGGCGGCCGCAGCCCAACCCCATTTCCGCAGGAAATGTACCCGGTGAACGGACGGGATATGCGGTGTTACTACCGGCGCTTTCCGGAATTCCGGGATGGCTTCGCCGATCTTTTGAGAAATGCGCTCCGAATCGTAGCTGTAGAATTTCTGCAGGTTGACAGCCAATTTCTGCTGATCAGTGATCTCCGCCAGCAACCCACGGTTACTCCCGGCAGCATTCAGCCAGTTTTCCAGGTCCTGGTGTTCCTCAGCTGTAAGCCTGTCTTCCAGGTACTTACCGATCAATTCCGCGATATATTGGTTGCTTTCTGTCATAGCCTTACTATGCTAAAACAACTCAACCGGTCCTTTCTACCGGTCCATGTTAAATAATTTTTACTATTTTTTTACCGGGACTATAAAAGGAGGATAGCGGCCAGGGTGGAGAGGGCCGTCAGCTCATTTTTCAGCAGGGCCATCCGGAGCTGTGCCAGCCCTTTGGCTTTCTGGTTCAGTACGGTCTGGTAGGCCATACCCAGCTCATCTGCAATCTCCTGCGCCTTTTTTCCTTCCACAATGGCCAGCCTCACCACCTGCCGGCATTGCGGGGGCAATTTTTCAATCTCCAGGAAGATGGCCTGCAGCGCCTCTGCCTTTATATAGGCTTGTTCTGCGTCTGTGGTAAAGGGATCGGTCGATTTGCCCATGGCCTGGTGAATATCTTCATGCCGCTTCTGGGCTTTCAGGTGGTTGAGGGCCGCATTGCGGGCAGCCGTATACAAAAAAGCCTGGAGCTGACCCAGGCTGGGGAAGTCCTCTTTCCGGGCAAAAACCTGTATAAAGCAGTCGGCCACAATGTCTTCAGCCGCCATGGTATGGCCAATGAGCTGCTCGGTAAAAAAGCAGAGCGGCCGCAGGAAGCGGTGGTAAACGGCATGCAAAGCCTTCTGCTCTCCCCTATGGAAGGCAGCCATCAGTTCCGTTTCTTCGTATGATGAGCTGACAGACAAGACTATTGACAGGCCGTTTAGGAACGCAAACTATGAGAAAATTTTCACAGCAACATTACAAGAAACGTAATTCACTGGTAATCAAAAGATAGCAATTTTCACCTGGCTCCCCGGCACAGCGGGGAACGGCAGGGACTATTTTGACCGGATCCACTTCTTCATGCAAAGCTCCATGGATCATTTCCAGGCCGGCTACCAGCAGCAGCTCCCCGCAAGCGCTTCCGGGCCGGCACTGACAACACTGCAGCTCTTCACCCCTGTCATTACCCAAGAGTTCCACCCCCAGGGGCAAAAATTATCCATGAACCGGCAGCTGGGTTATACGCCGGGTGATACGGATATGATCAGGTAAGCTTCTCTTATTTGATAGCTATTTTGGCCACTGCAATTTTAGATTTTCCCATGGTGCGATCCGTTTTGCCCACCATATACATATTCTCTCCTATTACTGAACCCAGCCGAGGCATAGCCGTAGGAACGTCCCTATTATCGAAGAAGAATTTGCGGGTGAACTTACCGGTCTTTTCATCTACCGACAGCACAAAACAGTGCGATCTACCCAAGCGAGTGGCGTATTTCACCTTCTGGCCCGCCTGCGTAACCGCGGCATTTTTGGGATTGTCATTCAACAGGACATGCAGTATGCCTTTATCCTGGATAACGCCAAAGCCGGAGTAGAAGGGCCTGTTGGTATTCTCAAAGAAACCGGCATAATTATAGCCGAAGCTCACACCGGATCCACCTAAATAGCCTACTACGATCTCCTCGCGCTGCTGTTTGGGCACCACCTGCAGCCAGCCAATATTGCCGGCAGCATCGATGCTGACCATCATCAGGTCGCCACTTTCATACACAGATACAGTTTCGTCCCGATAAGTGGTCATTCCATTAATACCGGTACCCGTTAAGGTGGACCTGGTATAGTAATAATGGCGGAATGCTTCAGCCATGATCACCACGCCATTGTCCACGGTGGTATAGATCTGTCGGAACCTCATGAATTTGGAAAATCCCTCGGCCTCATCCCTCAATTTTTCCAGCCGCTCCCGTTCCTTTCTTTCCGTCTTGCTTTCTTTATCATCGTCATCATCCGTTTCTGACGCTGCATTCATATCAGCAGACAGCATGGAATTATTGATCTGCTTTTCGCTGGTGGAGATCACCTTGCCATTTACAGGATCAATGCGCTGAACCAGCAGCCCGTCAATGGTTTTCCCTTTTTTCTCATTGCTGAAAAAAGCGGCCAGGATCAGGTCCCTGTTCTTTTCCAGCACCAGCTTGGTACTGCTGAGCCATTTACCATTGATATTGGTATTGATCTCCGTTTCCTGTTTCCCCTGGGCATCATAGATCCGGATATTGTAATGCTGGAAATTCAGGAATTTTGCCTTTTTCTTTTTTCCTTCCTCATAATCCAGGTTCCGTCCTACCAGGATAATTTTTTTGTCCATGGTATACAGCAGATCTTCCAGCTGGTATTTTTTGGGTTCAAATTCATTGCTGATGACCACCGGCTTCCCGCCGGCTTTGATGGTCTTGTCAAATTCCTGCACCTGGTATTCATTCCGTTCCTTTCCTTCCACACTGCTGACCACCACAAATCGGGTGCTGTCTGCATTCGGGATGATCTTAAAATTGATCTCATCTTTCTTTTCTTCTTTCTGAAAGCTGCATACCTGCTTCCACATTCCGGCCAGTTCTCCATCAGCCTTGTTCACTTCAGCAGCATAAATGATCATGGTCCTTTCTGCCTTGCTGTACTCGGAAGCAAAGAGGAGCAGTTTTTCCTGGCAGGCGAAGAATTGTACAAATTCTTTCCCGCGCAGATCTTTATTGAAATCGTTCCGGTATACTTCTGACAGGTTCTTATCCAGCTTCACCAGGGAAGCAGAGGTACGCATAGTGGCCATAATAACATAAAAGCCTTTCATAGTCATATGGCCTTCCTGGAGATAGACGCCGGTTTCATCCGTATGGATCACTTCCAGGTCCAAACTTCCTTTTTTCAATTTGAATTCATCCCCCCATGTGATAGAGGGTTTCTGGGAAAGACAGGAGAGGCATACGCCAATGGCCAACAGGAGAAGGGTTACTCTTTTCATGGATTGTTTTACGTTTAGGGAGGCACAATATTACTAAAAACCAGTCCTTTTGTACCAACCCTTCACAGAAACCGATTTGCAACGTTGTTGCATTTATTAAAAATAGCATTATCTTTGTCGCACAAGGATTATTATGGAACAGCAACTTCAATATGATGTTATCATTGTCGGCGGCAGTTATGCCGGGCTGTCCGCCGCTATGGCCCTGGGCCGCTCCCTGCGCAAAGTATTGATCATTGATAGTGGCCGGCCCTGTAACCGGCAAACACCGCACTCGCATAACTTCCTCACGCAGGATGGGCAAAAGCCTGGTCAGATTGCAGCAGTGAGCAGGCAACAGGCGCTGGCCTACCCTACTATCCGGTTCCATGAAGGACTGGCCATAGCGGGGGAGCAAACGGAACAGGGTTTCCTGGTCCGCACGCAGGCCGGAGAAAGCTTCCACAGTAAAAAATTATTGTTCACCACCGGCATCAGTGATCAGTTACCTGAGCGTCCCGGTTTTGCCGAATGCTGGGGTATTTCCCTGCTGCATTGCCCTTATTGCCATGGCTATGAAGTCAATGGCCAGGCCCTGGGCCTGATAGCCGATGGCGAACTGGCTTTTGAAATGGGCCGGCTCCTGCACCAGTGGTCGCCCAACCTGACCATTTTCACCAACGGCCCTTCTTCTATCACGGAAGAACGACTGGCCCTGCTGGAAAAGTACCAGGTCCGCATCGTGGAAAAACAGATAGACCATATCCGCCATCAGCAGGGGCAGCTGGAGGCGCTGGTCTTTACAGACAGCTCCACCCATCCGCTCAAAGCCGCTTTTATCCGCGCCGGTTTTGTACAGCATTGCTCCATCCCGGAACAACTGGGCTGCGCACTGACAGAACACGGTTATATCAGCGTGGATGATTTTCATAAGACCAGCTGTTACGGTGTCTATGCCGCCGGGGACTGCTGCAGTATGTTCCGCGCCGTCTCCAATGCAGTGGCGGCAGGCAGCAAGGCCGGGGCGGCTATCAACCTGGAACTGATCCGCGAAGCGTTTCAATAACAGCCTGCTCATTGGTGAATTACCTGATCAGCCAGGAAAAGACATTTTTGGGACGAACCAGGAAGCATCGTCACTAAACAGTGATACTGCTTTTGAAACAGACATAGATTGCACTTTCAATAGGAATACAAATTGGGGACGAACCAAAGGGTATAGTCTTTAAACAGTGCAAGTACCTTTTAAAAAGCATGTTCCCATACCTACGATTGGAATACATATTTGGGACGAACCAGGAAGCATCGTCACCAAACAGTGATACTGCTTTTGAAACAGACATAGACTACACTTTCAATAGGAATACAAATTGGGGACGAACCAAAGGGGATAAGTCTTTAAACAGTACACGTACCTTTTAAACAGCATGTTACCTTACCAACGATTGGAATACTCATGTGGGACGAACCAGGGACTGCCGCCAATGACAGCATTTTAACAAAATAACACTTACTTATATACGTTATCTTTTGTATAAAAAAAGAGGATGTACCTTTGATACATCCTCTTTGGTTCAGCGCCTGTAAAAAATCTGCCATCATTTAATCGATGCTCAGGCCCTGCTCTTATTTTGAGACCTCCTGTTCCTATGCAACCATTCTTTGAACTGACAGAGAGTTACTGCCGTTCAGCAGGATGCTATTTTGCTTTTTTGAAAGCAGCGATCAGGTCGTCCTTGATATCCTCAATATGTTCGGTGCCTACGGAGATGCGCAGGAGACCTGGTTCCACACCGGCAGAGCGTTGTTCTGCTTCTGACAGCTGTTCGTGCGTGGTAGTGGCCGGGTGAATGATCAGGGTCTTGGAATCGCCTACATTGGCCAGGTGGCTGATCAGCTCAACATTGTTGACCAGTTTATCAGCTACTTCCTTACCGCCTTTCACTTTAAAGGAAAGCACACCGCCAAAACCATTACGCAGGTATTTTTTAGCCAGTTCATGGTACTTGTTGTCCTTGAGACCGGGGTAGTTCACATACTCAACCTCGGGCTGGGCCTGTAACCATTCTGCCAGTTGCTGGGCATTGTCCACTGTCCGCTGCACCCGCAGGCTCAGTGTTTCCAGGCCTTGCAGGAAGAGGAAAGAATTGAAGGGGCTCAGGGCGGGTCCCAGGCTGCGCAGACCGGTTACCCTTGCACGGATGATATAAGCGATATTACCGAAGGGACCGCCGGAACCAAACACATCCCAGAATTTCAGGTTATGATAGGCTTCATCGGGTTCTGTAAAATAGGGGAACTGGCCATTGCCCCAGTCAAAATTACCGGCATCCACAATAACGCCGCCAATGCTGGTGCCGTGACCGCCAATCCATTTGGTAGCAGAAGCCACCACCACGTTAACGCCAAAATCAAATGGGCGGCAGAGATACCCGGCTGCGCCAAAAGTATTGTCTACAATCAGCGGGATCTTGTGTTTGTGCGCGATCTCCGCCAGGCGTTCAAAATCCGGGATACTGAATGCGGGGTTACCGATGGTCTCCACGTACAGGGCCCTGGTGCGACTATCGATCTTTGCCTCAAAATCAGCAGGATTATCGCCGTCTGCAAACTTCGCTTCAAAGCCCAGTCGTTTCAGACTTACCTTGAACTGGTTGTAAGTGCCTCCATATAAATAGGAAGAAGCCACAATATTATCGCCCTGCTGCAGGATATTCTGCAGGGCCAGGAACTGGGCCGATTGTCCCGATGCGGTGGCCAATGCACCTACCCCACCTTCCAGTGCGGCGATCCGTTTTTCGAATACATCCGTGGTAGGGTTCATGAGCCGGGTATAGATATTGCCGAACTCACGCAGGCCAAAAAGGTTGGCCGCATGTTCCGAGCTATCGAATACATAGGAAGTGGTCTGGTAAAGCGGTACTGCCCTGGACTTAGTAACAGGGTCAGCCACCTGGCCTGCATGCACCTGCAGGGTTTCAAAGCGAAGTTTTTTTTCGGAAGACATCGGTGGTCGATTTTGATTATTAATCCATAAATTTAGTAGACTAATAGCAAATGCGGTTATTTTGGCCCTGATATTTTTGGGACCTGAGTAAAATCATATATGAATTTTCCCCGGGTTCGTCCCAAGGTACTTTCCTGGTCTGCCAGAAGGCTTTGCCCCTGGTTCGTCCCGAATAACCTACGCGTCCCTGTGCGGAGGGCGGCTGGCAGGGTTGTTTGTTCTGGGCTGGTTCGTCCCAAAAGCCTTTCCCGGGGTTCACCGGAAATTGCTCATTGAGGCTCCTCTCTTGGTTCGTCCCAAAAAACAAACGTGTCCCCTGCGCAGAGGGTGGCTGGCAGGGCTGTTTGCTCCGGGTTGGTTCGTCCCAAAAGCCTTTCGTCGGTTTCACTGGAAATTGCTCATTGAGGTTCCTCTCTTGGTTCGTCCCAAAAAACAAACGTGTCCCCTGCGCAGAGGGTGGCTGGCAGGGCTGTTTGCTCCGGGTTGGTTCGTCCCAAAAGCCTATGTTCCCACCGGTACGGAGGGCGACCGGCAGGGTTGTTTGCTGCCGCTTTGGTCGTCCTTCAAACCGGGTTCCTCCGCCTAAAATTGGTTAGCTTTGGCCGGCAAATCTTCCTTCACACAAAATCTTTTATATGATCGCATTTATAGGGACCGGCCTGTTGGGCGGCAACTTCACCAAAGCGTTGTTGAACAAAGGAGAGACCGTACAGGTCTGGAACAGGACCGCCGACAAAGCCAAAGCCCTGGAAGCCGCAGGCGCCAAAGCCTTTACCGATGTGGCGGAAGCCGTAAAAGGAGCGGAGCGGATCCACATTACCCTCTCGGACGATGCCGTTGTGAATGCCGTACTGGAACAGGCCGCCCCGGGCTTCAGCAGTGGCGCCACCATTATTGACCATACCACCACTTCCGTTGACGGCGCCATTGAACGCACTGCCTACTGGGCCGGCAAAGGGATCACCTATGTCCATGTGCCTGTTTTCATGGGACCGGCCAATGCCCTGGAAAGCACCGGTGTGATGCTGATCTCCGGCGATCCGGCCATAGCGGCGCGGGTAACGCCCTGGCTCAGCAGCATGACGGGACAGGTCCTGAACTTTGGTGAAAAGACCGGCCAGGCCGCCGGCATTAAATTACTGGGCAATATGTTCCTGCTGACCCTCACCGGTGGTTTCTCGGATATGCTGGCCACAGCCAAAGCCATGGATATTGCCCCTTCCGCCATTGAAGCCTTGTTTGCGGAATGGAATCCGGGTGCGCAGGCTCCTTTCCGTCTCAAAAGGATCCTCTCCGGTCAATACGATAATCCGTCCTGGGAATTGCAGATGGCGCGCAAAGATGCCCGTCTCATGATGGCAGAAGCCGCCAAAGGCGATAAGGAGCTGCAGGTGATCCCGGCAGTAGCCAAAGAGATGGACAAATGGCTGGAAAAAGGATATGCGCATAAAGACTGGGGCGTCATTGCTTCCGGTAACTTATAGATAGCTCCCAAAAAAAGTAGCCATCCACGGGGTGAATGGCCACAGCTGTGCTCTGTGAACGTAAAAACGGCTTAGGGTATAGTTGAAGGGGACAGATATTTTATGTGCGCGTGAAGGTAATGATCTGTTGTGATCAGTATTCAGAATCAGCGGCTCACGAGATATTTTTGATAATTATCAATGTACCCCATACATATTAACTCAATCGTTCCAGATCGGTCCGATGGTGCAGCGCCCATTCCAGTAAAGCATTGTTCTTATCAGGAAGATCCAGTTTCCGGCAGATAGCATGCCTTTTGTTCTTGATGGTATAAGGACTGGCATGCATGGCCTGGGCTATTTCCTGGGTAGTCTTTTTCTGTCCTATCATCCGGACAATACTCAGCTCATAGGGACTCAGCAACTGTTTCAGGCTGCTGGCGCCGGTGGAGGCGGCGGCAGCCTGTGCTTTTTTCAGCTTGTGCATCACCAGCTGCAGGCCCACCTGTAACTGGGTTTCATCAATCGGTTTCACCAGGTAATTGGCCGGGTTGGTGCTGGCCGCCTTATCTACATAGGAGGAATGGTGATAGGAAGTGATGTAGATCACTTCAAAATCATAATGCTGCTTCAGGGAGATAACCAGGTCGATCCCGGAGATATTTTCTTTCAGGTTGACATCACAGAGTACCAGGTGTGGCCGGAACTGTTCCATCTTATTACGTGCATCCGACACCGTTATTGCCAGGTTAACGGTACAGTCAAAAGATTGCTTCACCTGTTTTTCGATGAAGCGGGCAATGATGATCTCATCTTCTATGATCAAAATTCTTATCATACCGATCGCACTTGTTATTTGGTCGATTCACTGTTATTTAAAGGGATATTCAGTTGACAGCGGAAGCCGTTATTCCCCGTCATGTTTAGCCAGGCCTGCAACTGGTACGCCAGATCTCGCAACAGCTCAAGTCCCAGGGAGTATTGATTGTGGAGCTCGCTGATCATTCCCACCCCATTGTCCGCGTAGGTCAGGCTAAGCAGGGAATGATCATTCTCCACCGCTACTGCAATTTGTATGCCCGGCAGCGATTTATCAGCAAAAGCATGCTTATAGGAGTTGGTCAGCAGCTCTGTGAGTATCAGTCCGAAAGGCAGGACATGGCCGGCAGGCAGGTAAGCTTCCTGCTCCCCGCTGACCTGGACCTCTACCTGCCGGCGGGGATCGTAGATAGCGCCGATAGAGTGACAGAGGTCACGGGTGAGTTGCAGTACACCCGTGCCGGATACTTCCTCCGACTGGAACAGCTGCCTGTTAACTACCATCATGGTCTTGATCCGGGCCAGGTTATCCTCCAGGAAGGCGCGTGCTACGCCATCTGTTACATGGGGCAGCTGCATATCGCCCAGGCTGTACAGCATCTGCAGGTTATTTTTTACGCGGTGATTGACCTCATTGAAAAGGACCGTGATCCGCTCATTTTTTTCGGCCAGCACCAGGGCCTGCTTCCGGTCCAGGTCTACCATCCGGAGTTTTTCCTTCAGGCCGGTAGAGAAGAACAGGGCTACCAGTATAATATTAGTGGTATACACATAAGGCAGCAGGGCGATAGAACCTTCCTTCAGGCTGAAGCCACAGATGGTGATGACCAGCCCGCCCACCGTGAACAGCAATATCCCGTAGGCCAGGAATAGCTGCGCTTTATCCAGCCGCTTCCAGAGCCGAACGATCATGACCAGTAACAGAGCTATGATGGGCAAACAGAGCAGCAGGTTGAGGGTGTTCATCAGGTTATAGTTGCTCCAGAAATAATTCAGGCACCAGCTGACCACCGAGGTTAGCAGCAGGGTGCCCAGGAGCCAGCTGATCAGCTGGTAGAAACGTTTTGATCTTTGCTTCAGCTGCCAGAAGTCGAGTATAAGCAGCAGCATGCCTACCAGCCCGGCATGGCCCAGGTGAATATTGAAGAGCCAGCCTGTTGCGGGGGATTGTGGAAAGAACCAGTCGATAAAATACCCGCTCATACTGATGGTATAGAGTCCCATGGCGCCAATGAACAGCATAAGCCATGCGTAGGGTCTGAACCTGCTGACCAGGAAGGAAAGCAGGGCATACAAAAATAGAACGGCCATACCGCCCATGAGCAGGAATTCGATCCTTTGTCTCTTGAGCAGTTGTTTGTCGGCCAGCAGGCGATCGCTTATGGTGAAATCAAAGCGTGGTACATATTGTTTGGTATGGTGAACCCTGATCCACAGTGTAAGCGGGGTATTGACGGGCAGCTGCAGGCGGAAGCGAAAGCGGTTATCGGCATTCTGCCATTGGGCCCTGGGCCTGAATTTACCCAGTTTCCCCGATTGCAGCAGGGAGTCGCCGGCACAGAGGTAATAGTCTACAAAGGTGAGTTGCGAAAAACTGACCAGCTGCTCCGGTCCTGCCTGCGGCAGTCGGACCAGGGGAATGCGCAACCAGAAATAGTTATCGGGTTCCTGTAAAGGCTGTACACCGGGTGCGTGGAAAAGAGCTGGCTGCATTTTCATGGACTGCCAGGAAGCAGTACTGTCGGCCGTTTCGGCCAGCTCCATAAAGGGGAGCAGGGGCTGCGGCGTCTTCCCCGAGACATAGAGGGTATCGGCAAACAATTCCGACCAACAGAGCAACAACAGCAGGATCAAGCCAGTTTTGGACCAGGGTTGTACAGAAAACATGGCTGCAAAGATGCAGTATTGCTGATTTTACCAACATTAAAAATCCGCTGCAGGCGGTCTCCTGGCCGCTGTTACGGGTTTCAGTGGTGTATAGTCCTGTTACTGACCACCACGCTGTCATCATAGGCAATAGCCTCTCCGTTGCAGTTGGTGAAGTACACATAGTTGCCTCTGTCATAAAACCGATACACTTTACAGCCATCATGCGTGAAGAGGTATTCCACGGTATAGGTCTGGTTATTCTGCGAAGGTCCTATTTGCAGCGGGCGGCTGTTGGAGATACAGCTGGTTAACCCGCAGAGAAGCGATAAGGGTATAATTAGTTTCATGGCTTTTTTTCCAAAGTAGGCAATTCCATTTGACACTAAAGAAACCCAGGCGGAGTTTAACGTATGTTTAAAAGACAGGTATTACCCTGTTAAATAGACCAAAAAATTTCGGAAATATTGACCGTGATCAATTCAATCTGTGATTTATTGTCCTGCATTTCGTTTAACCACCGTTAGTACTAACTTTGATCCTTATCTGATAATAATAAAAAAGGAGCTTCATGTAGAAGCTCCCAGTATTCAAGGAAGTAGCGCGGGATTGCGGAATTGCCTCCAGATCCAATCCAACCTAATCTTCCTTTTTTATCTTAAATGATCTTTTTTCGCAAAGCGAAGATAAGAAAAGTCTGAAATATGCAAATTATAGTCCATAAAAATAAGACGCTGACCTTTTGCCAAAGATTCTTCATTGAAAAATCGTTGGAATTGCTTCATATAGGTAGCATTGATACTTATAGAGTTGGACTGAATAATCCAAGATCAATCCTGGAAGAATTAAAATACTGCCTGGAACAATTTCAGAAAGGAAGAATAAAACACTTTCACACAATCAAAGGGAAAGAAAAACAAAAAGCAATTGTTGATGAGGCCATCCTGATGGCTGAATCATGCCCTAACTATCTTACTTTCCACTCTATTTCTCCCATCTACCTAATACAATTACTCAAAAAAGCAGATGAACACAATTATAAAAAGATTATTTCCTGTATCGATATCCTATTGAAGGAGAATAAATCTTATCTGAAAACCGTAACTGAAGGACTGGAATCACTCATCTCTAAAAACACCCAGGAACTTTGCAGCCTTGAAGAGATCGACAATTCAATCAATATTTTACTGAGTGAATTAATTACTACAGGATTTGATAAGGGCTTTCTATACCGGCTGACCCATGGAATATTCGTAAAATCCTTAACACAGGATAAAATATTCACTGAGCACTTTAACAATTTCAAGAAAAGAATACTTGAAATCGAATCAGAGTATATGGTCATTTTCAGAGTAGATACCACGCGAAAAGTAATAGAAGCAATTACGGATCCTCCACGCTCCCCGTTCTTTCTGACTAAAGACATAGACGATGTACAAGTATCACAGGATTACTTAAATGAGTTCTCTGCTTTTAATTCCCCAGTTGAAAACCGAATTTTCATTCGCTGCAAGGACAAGGCTACTGACCATATGGCCGCTCTAAAAAAAGGGAGGAATCAGCTTTCAGAATATCTTGATGTAATAAACCTGGGGTTATCGGGCGAGTTTTTACAAATACATCCCCGGGTATTGGTCAATAATATCCGTTCCCGCAGTAGCGGAGGTTTTCAGATCAATACTAATTTTATGGACGGAAAATACACGGTGGAAAAAGAACATTACCAGAAATTCGCCAACAGGTTGCCCTTAATCCTCAATTCCCCGGAAATTGAACAGGAAACAAAAGAAAAAATAAAATCTGCTATTCGTTACCTCAGGCTGGGCAATCAATCAACAGAAGTTGAACATAAATTTATTAATTATTGGATCGGCCTGGAATACCTGTTCTCTAACTACGAAAGCCAAAGCACAATTAGTCGAATCAAAGAACATTTCATAAACGCACATTCTTTGGCTTATGTAAAAAGAAACCTTCACAGATTTCAAAAGTCTTTTACGCAATTAAGCCCTCCGGACAAAACCGTTATTCCCAGTAGACTCAGGGAAAAATATCTTGAAACAGAAACCTTTTACCTGGAAATTTCACAACAACTCCTTCAAAAATTCCCATTGCTTGCTTACCGGGCAATGAAACTACAAAAATGGTTTTTCAGGCCTAATAGAAGTGCCGACACGTCAGAATACCTCAAATCACATCGTAATAACCTGGAGATCCATCTCACCAGGATATACCGGCTTAGAAATGAAATCATACATGACGCAGCAACCAATATGAACAACGAACAAATAGCCTCGAATTTACGGTACTATCTGACGTTTATCCTGAATGAGCTAATAGACTTCTTTTATCAATCCGAGCAACAAGCCAATTCCATCGAACAATACTTTATCCTCAACGAGATCAAGATCGGAAACATCGAACAGAACGGGTTCCTCCTTAGAGACCTCTTAGCAGTTGAATGCTCCCTGGACTTCATTTCCTGAAAAAGGATCTCCCCATTCCAGCCGAAAACATACCGGCCAGAATGGGGAGAAATTATATGCAAGAGATTCAAACTACCACTTATCCGTCCGGAACGGAGAAGCGGGCAGTCCTGCTTTATTGTACAGGTTGACATCGGGATCATCAGCCCAGGCATACCGTACAGCAGCCGGCAGGCTTACATTGGTGCTGTGTACCGTGATCTTATTACCTTTAATGGACACCTCGGCAGGATGGAACTGCTGATCGGCGCCGGCAATCAGCCAGCCTTTGGCAATACCTGAAGATGTTCTCAGGTCCAGCCCTTTGGCATGATCAAAGGTCAGCTCAATGGTATTGAATTTCACCACCTGCTTCTTCACTACCGGTCCGCTATACTCGATCTTCTGACCATAATCTTTGGCCAGGGCAATATAGGCCAGTCGCCTGCCCACATCCTGTTTATTCTTGGGATGGATATCTGTGGGATGGCCAATATCAATAGCTACAGCCATACCGGTATGGGGCAGACTGAGCGCGCTGGCCTGGGCTTCCCGCAGAATGGGCCAGGCGGCCATAGCGCTTTCATTACCTTTCTTGCTGAAGGCTGCCAGCTGCACAAAATAGAAAGGCAGCTCCGGCTGGCCCCACTGGTTGCGCCAGTCGTTGATCATATTGGGAAACAGGGTGCGGTACAACTGGGCCTGCTCCAGGCGGTCAGCATTGGATTCCCCCTGGTACCAGATCACTCCTTTGATCCGGAAATTGATAATAGGATGGATCATGGCATTGAACAGCACAGAAGCCCTGTTGCCGTCATTGCCTTTCACTTCGGGTGCTGCGGCTTCAATTTTAGCCACAGCATCGGTGAACTGGGGAACTTTTTTCAGCGCCCCGCCACTGGTCCAGGCTTCAATGATAGTGCCGCCCCAGGAAGTATGCAGGAGGCCGATGGGTACACCGGTCTTCTTATAGATCTCACGCGCAAAGAAGTAGGCGGTGGAGGAAAATTCCGGGATGGTCTGGGGCGAGCAAACCTGCCAGCCGCCCTCCCATACCACCAGGTCGTCCTGGGGACGGGTAGCCGCCATATGTTTGGCCTGCAGCAGGCGGATCTGCGGATAGCTGGCTTCTTTAATTTCCTGCTCGTAGTTATCTACCTTTCCCCAGCCGGCCAGCGGCATTTCCATGTTCGACTGACCCGAGCAAACCCATACATCCCCGATCAGGATATTTTTCAGGGTCAGGGGCTCCCCATCGGTCAGCACTATTTCATAAGGCCCCCCGAAAGAAGGCGTGCTTACGGTCAGCTGCCATTTGCCCTCGTTGTCTACAGTGGCCGTGGCTGTTTGCTGATTCCAGGAAGTGGTGACTGTTACCGTTTTTCCGGCTTCGGACTTACCCCAGATCTTCACCGTGCTTTTCTGCTGCAACACCATGTTGTCGCTGAAGACAGAAGGCAATACGATTTTGGCCTGGGTCATGATCGCAAGGCAGCAGGCTGCTGCCAGCATAAATAAACGTTTCATATAGCGGACTCCTTTTTAGTTTACGGCGCTAAGCTCAATGACCACACTGTTCCTGCCCTGCCTTACATCCGGGTTGTATCCTACTTTCATCAGGAACTCACCGGTATATACTTTATCATTATTGATGCTGCTTTGCTCTCCGGGATACAGGTTGATCTCTTTCAGCGTATATTTTTTCTGAGGATCCAGGCCTTTCAGGCGGATGGGCAGCTTGCTGCCGGCGCCATACCGGTTATTTACCAGGTAATTGAAAAGAATGCCTTTGTTCTTTGATCCATCTATATAACCCACCGCAGCAACATCATTGTTCCAGGGCGATTGCAGCCGATACTGATCACCCTGCCAGATAACGGACTTAAAGCTATTAAAATTTTTGATGGCTTGCTGGCAGAATTGAAGATCCTTTTCATTGAGATGACTGACCACAATATCAAAACCGGGCTTACCCATGAGGGCTACATCAGTCCTGAACTTGATGGGCTGCTTGCCCCAGTCGGTCACGTGGTTGGAAGAACTGATTGCCGGGTAGAAGAAAGAATATTCCCATTGCAGAAAGATCCTTTCCATGGGATCCGTGTTATCGCTGGGCCAGAACTCGGTAAAATACTGCAGCGCACCATAGTCTACACGGCCACCACCACCGGAACAGAGCATCATGGGCACAGTGGGATATTTCTTACGGATCTTTTCCAGCACGGAATACAGTCCCTGTACATATTTAATATAGAACTGGGACTGGTTGGCGCCCAGGTAAGCTGAATACGCATTATAGATGACGGCATTACAATCCCATTTAATATAAGCCAGCTCAGGATTAGTAGTGAACAGTTCATCTACCACACCAAATACAAAGTCCTGCACTTTGGGATTGCTCAGATCCAGCACCAGCTGGTTGCGGAAATAATATTCTTCGCGTTTAGGTTGTTTCACTACCCAGTCCGGGTGTTTCTCGTATAGCTCACTTTTGGGGTTCACCATTTCCGGTTCTATCCAGATACCAAATTTCACTTCATTGTTCTTAGCCTCTTTTACCAGGGAAGCGATGCCATTGGGCAGCTTGGTCTTGTTGGCCTGCCAGTCGCCCAGCCCGGCATTATCACCATTACGGGGATATTTATTGGCGAACCAGCCATCATCCAGCAGAAAGAGATCAACACCCAGTTTGCGGGTATCCTTCAGCAACTCTTTGAGCTTGCTTTCATTGAAATCAAAATAGGTGGCTTCCCAGTTGTTGAGCAGGGTGAGGCGATTGCCTTTCCCGTCCAGCAGCTTGTACTGGCGGGCCCAGTTCTGCAGCTTGCGACTGGCATCCCCTTTGCCTTTGTCCGACAGCAGGTACAGGAATGCCGGGGTGGTAAAGGTTTCACCGGCTTTCAGAGAGTACTCGGAAGCGTGGTTGTTGATGCCTGCCAGGATGCGCAGGTTGTCCAGGTTATCCAGCTCCAGGTCTATGCGGAAATTGCCGCTCCACTCCAGCGAACCGTATAATACTGTGCCCTCGTCTTCGGTAGCAGGTTTGTCCAGTGAGACCATGAAGATGGGCGGCTGGAACAGGTTGGTGCGGCTGCCCAGTTTGGAGTCGAGGGTCTTGATGCCGTGGGTGAGCTTCTGCTCGTCGGGCTGCATTTCCATGGCCCAGTCGCCATGGTATTGTTTGAGCCAGTAGCTGTTGGCTTTGAGGTAGAGATTGGCGGAAGCGAATTTCTTCAGGATCACATTGCCCTTCTCATTGTGTTTGATCTCGGCCCATTGTTCAGTGATATCTTCCTTGCTGAAGGTCTTGTAGAACAGGGTCACTTCAAAGGGATACACGGGATCTTTCAGTGAAACGCTGAGCAGGTTCACATTATCGTCAATACGTTTATTCTCGTGTTTTACATATTGCAGGTCCAGCGAGGTATTACCATCGGCATGCACCACGGTGATGGCGGGCTCAAACAGGTTGCGGGAGCCGGAAGGCGTGTAGGCGGAATTGTTCACGCCTGTGTATTCTACTGCCTGGCGGTAAGCGCCGGGCGCCTGCTGGTAGCTTTGCTGATCGGCCAGTTTGGGGCCCATATAAATAATACCAACCTGCTTGGCGGCATTGGTCTGTAATACAAGGGCCTGGTTGGCTGTCTCCACGGGGATCGTTACAGTCTGTGCGGTCAACCATTGTCCTCCCAGGAAGCTGGTTGCCAGGAAGGCAAAACGAATCAAACGGTGTTTCATTGCTGATTATTTGTTTTGTACAGCGCGTGGTTCCTGTAAAGTTACCGGCTTTGCAGGGAAACCATCCTGCTGAATGAAAAGAAATCGGTTGGAATAAAAATGCTGGCCTTAGCGTTTGCGGGCGGTGATGGTTTTCAATTCACCATTGACTTTCAGCTTCACCTGGCCGCCGTTGGGCGAGCTGATGGTATAGCTGGTCACCTGGCCATTCTTCCAGGAAAAGTCAACAGTAAAATTGCCTCTTGCTTTCAGGCCTTTCACTTTGCCGGTAGTTTTCCATATATCCGGGATGGAAGGCAGCAGCTCAATAAAACCGTCATGGCTTTGCAGCAGCATTTCGGCTATACCGGCTGTGGAACCAAAGTTGCCGTCGATCTGGAAAGGCGGGCCGGCGGACAGCATGTTGGGATATACGCCGCCGCCCGCAGTGTAGTTGATATGCGTTTTTAATGTAGGCTTGAGGATCTCCTTCAATAATTTGAAGGCGCGGTTACCGTCCTGCAACCTGGCCCAGAACAATAATTTGTAGGCGATGGTCCAGCTGGGGCCGTCGTCCCCCCGTACATTCAGGGATTTTTTGCTGGCTTCTGCCAGCTCCGGTGTGGATGCGGGCGTGATCTGGGTGGCAGGATACAATCCATACAGGTGCGAGATATGCCGGTGTTCGGGCTCGGTCTCTTTATAGTCTTCCAGCCATTCCATGATCCGGCCATCGGCAGAGACCTGGCCAACAGGCGGCAGCAGGGCCAGCCTGCTTTTCAGGGTATCGCGGAAAGCCTGGTCAATGCCCAGGGTGGTGGCCGCTTCAATCACATTGGTGAAAAGTTCGCGCACGATCTGGTTATCGATGGTAGGCCCCATACAGATGCTGGCCGTTTTTCCATTGGGCAGGTAGAAGGTGTTCTCCGGCGATACGGAAGGCGAGGTCACCAGCCATCCTTTGCCGGGATGTTTTACCAGCACACTGTTGTAAAAACGGGCGGAGCCGCTGAGGATAGGATAGATATCTTGCAGGTATTTTTTATCGCCGGTAAAAGCGTAGTGATCCCAGAGGTTATTGCAGAGCCAGCCTGATCCGGCATTGGCCAGGCCCCAGCTGGCGCTTTCACCGGGTTCGGTGAAGCCCCATACATTGGTGATCACATGGGCAATCCAGCCATCGGCATCATAATAGGCTTTGGCAGTTTTCTCCCCATTGGGCACCATGCCTTTGACCAGGTCGGCCAGGGGCAGGTTAAGCTCGGACAGATTGGTCACTTCCACTGGCCAGTGGTTCATCTGCACATTCACGTCCAGGTGGTAGTCGCCATTCCAGGGCGTATGTACCTGGTTGGCCCAAAGTCCCTGTAAATTGGGCGGCAGCAGACCAATACGGGTACTGCTTATAGTGAGGTAACGGCCAAACTGGAAGAAGAGGGCGGCCAGTCCTTTGTCTGCTTCGGGATGCTTATAGAAAGCCGCCAGGCGTTTGTCCGTGGTAAGACCAGCGGCCGCGCCCTGTCCCAGGTCCAGCTGAACACGGTTGAAGAAGCCACGGGAATAAGCCAGGTGTTTTTGCTTTTCAACAGTATAATTTGTTTTCAATGCTGCGGCCAGGTTGGCGTCAATGCGGTTGAGGTAGCCGGGATCTTTAAAATCTGTACCGGCAGAAATATACAGGGTGAGTTCAGAAGCGTCCTTCACCACCAGGGCATCTCTGTCCACAGACATTTTGCCCCCTTTGAGTACCGGCCTTACCTTGGCCAGGTATTGCATCCCGCTGCCATCAGTACCGTTATCAAGCTGGCCGGCGAGCATCAGCTCCTGGCCCCCGATATAGGTTTTCCAGCGTTCGGGGCGGCTCATGCTGAGGCGGACATTGATAGCGCCGGCCTTGCTGGCGGTGATGCGCACAATGGCCACATCATTGCCAAAGCTGGTGAAATATTCACGGGTATACCGTACACCATTAAGTGTAAATTCGGTAGTGGCTATGGCGCGGTCCAGCAGCAGTTCCCGCTTATATTGCGCGGCTGCAGTGTCTTTACCGGCATAGCTGTGTTCCAGCTGGAGATCGCCCAGCACCTGGAACTTGCCGTAGGCGGCGCCGCCAGAGCCGGGGCCAACGCAGACAAAGTCTTTGTTTATGAGTTCCTGCGCTTCATCGTTCTTTCCTTCAAAGAGGAGTTGCCGGATGCGCGGTAACTGTTCTACTGCCTTGTAATTGTTGGCGTCCTGGGGACTGCCCGACCAGAGCGTGATATCGTTCAGAACGATCTTCTCTTTGAAGAGACCGCCGTCTGGCGTCATGCCCAGCCGGCCATTGCCCAAAGGCAGGGTTTCCTCCCAGAGATGGGCGGGTTTGTCGAACCAGATCTTGAGTGGGCTGTCCTGCGCGCGTGTAGTGAGCGCCAGGCATAGCAGGAGTGAGAGTGCTGTTGTAAATCGGCTATTCATCATCGTTAAAATTTCGTACACACGAAAAAAATTGCTTATTCGACATTCCTGGTGGGTGAGCCGGTCAACTCACTCACCACCCTGTAGCCTAACTCAGCGCCCCCACTTACGGGTAGAATGGCGCCGGTAATGAAACGTGCGCTGTCGGAAGCAAGAAAGACGCACGCGTCGGCAATCACATCCCCTTCAGGACAATAGCCCAGGGGGTGGATATGGTCAAGGTATGATTCGATGTGCGTTACATCTGGTTGCTCACGGCTCCATTGACGGAGCATTGGCGTCCATACACCTGCGGGTGCAACAGCATTCACCCGGATTCCGAAAGGTGCATAGTCCAGCGCCATCGATTTTGTAAGCGCATTGATACCGCCTTTAGTGGCGGCATATGCGGCGTGATTTTCCTGCCCTATCTCGCCCACCAGGCTGCTGGTATTAATAATACAGCCCCTGGAGGCTTTTAAAGCGGGGAGACCACATTTTGTGGTCAGCAAGATACTCTTCAAGTTAACATCAAACAAATTATCCCACTCAATTTCTGAAGTTTCATGGAGCGGCGTGGACGGTCCGGCAATGCCGGCATTGTTATGCAGCACATCGATCCGCCCATATTTTTTGAGGGTTGCCTCAATAGCATATTGCACATCGGCCGGGTTGGAAACATCGCAAAAAATATTGTCATGATCGCCGCCAAGCGCCACAGAAGCGGCTGTCAGCGATTCCCGGTCATTGGACACAATCACCACACGGGCGCCCGCGGCGGCATATTTCAACGCACACTCAAAACCGATGCCTCTTGATCCACCCGTCAAAAAAATGATCTTTTCCTTTAACAGTTTCATCTCCTCGTTTTCAGGTTGTTTAACAATATTTTAATAGTTCAGCCTACCGGAAGATCCAGAAAAGCAGGCCCATGATCAGCAGCAACAGGAAAGACAGGACCTTGTAATTGCCCAATCCCTTCCATCCCTTACCCCGCAGCGGCTCCGCCAGGGAATTCCAGTATAACCTCCCCTCCCCCTGCACCACAGGCGCAGGATATAGCAGGGACAATACCACCTGCAGCAGCACACAGGCTACAAACAGGTAAAAAGCCATCATCATAAATGGGATCTCCGCCAGGAGCGTTTCCGGCAGGACCTTATTAGCTGCATACACCAGCACACCCAGTCCTGACCCTATCCAGAGCGTCAGCCTGGCCGCTGTGGCCGACGCTTTTTTCCAGCAAACGCCCAGCAGGAACACCGCCGTAATGGGCGGCGCTATATGGGCTATAATATCATTGAGGCCATTAAAAATACTTTCATAGCGGTTCAGCAATGGCAGTAAGAGCAAAGAGATCACCAGGGCGATGCCTGCAACTATCTTACCGGTGCGCACCATGGCGGCTTCACTGGCTTCCGGCCGGTAACGCTTGTAAATATCATAGCTCACCATGGTGGAGATGGAGTTGAGCGCACCTGATATCTGGCTCATCAGGCCGGACAGCAGCGCCGCCACCAGGATACCTACCAGGCCGGTAGGCAGCAGCTGCACGATCATGAGGGTATAAATGCCTTTGCTGCGAATCTGCTGCTGACCGCTGGCATCTGTAAAGGTCAGCGCACTCAGGTCCAGCTGGTCCGCATAGGCCAGCGTATAGGCAAACAGGCCGGGCATCACAAACAGGAAGACCGGCAATATTTTTATGAACCCGCAGAACAAGGGTCCTATGCGGGCATGGTTCTCATCCTTCGCCCCCAGCACCCGCTGCACAATGGTCTGGTCAGCGCACCAGTACCAGATACCCAGCACGGGATAACCCAGCAGGACGGAATACCAGGGCATGCCGCTTTCATCACCATGCGGACGCAGCATGGACAGCCTGTTCAGCTGTTTGGTCTGGCTCAGTACCTCCTTCATGGGTTCCCAACCACCCATCCTGTTCCAGGCGGCCACCGTGATGATCACAGCGCCGATGATCAGGACAACGGTCTGGATGGACTCGGTGACCACCACAGCTTTGAGACCACCTACTATTGTATAGATGGCCGTTATCAGGGAGATCACGATCACGCTGGCGTAGAAATTAACACCGAATAATGTCTCCAGCACAATGCCGCCGGCCAGCATGGAAAAAGCGATATGGATCACTACCGCAGATACAATGGATACCAGCACCAGCCAGTCGCGGCAGGAGCGGTCGTATCTTTTTTCCAGGAAATCCGGCAGGGTGGCTACGCCGGAGCGGATATAAAAAGGCGCAAAGAACAGCGCCAGCAGAATGAGCGTAAAGGCGGCCATCCATTCAAAGTTGCCGTTGAGCAGACCGGAATCAAAGCCGCTCTGGGCAAGGCTTACCAGGTGTACCGTAGAGATGTTGGTGGCAAACAACGCCAGGCCGATGGCAGGCCAGCGCAGGGTGCGGCCCGCCAGGAAATAAGCGCCGGCCGACTGGCTGCCGCTTTTTTTCCGGTGCTGCCTGCCTACCCAGACCCCTATGAAGAGGATGGCCAGGATATACAGGAGGCTTATAAACAGGTCTGGTAATTGGATCATGCCTGGATGGAATTATGATGATGGATCAAATGCCTTTCAGGTCACAGCTGCTGCCCGGCTCCTGCGGTGTTTCATAAACACCGCCACGTACGCTAACAGGGTGCAGAAAATGATTACGCAGATGCGGGATATGCTCCAGCAGCAAAGCTTCATGCCCCAGGCTGATATGATTGAACAATACCAGGTGCTGGTGCAGCTGCCCCATATCCCCAACATGCGGCGCAACAGGAATGCCGTATTTACGGCAGAGCAGGCTAATGCTGATGAACTCACTCACCCCTCCTACGCGTACAGCATCCACCTGGATAAAGCCCGCACAGTTAGCCTGCAGGAAATTTTTGAACAATACCCTGTTGGGAACATGTTCCCCCAGGGCCAATTTTGTGGGTGCAATGGCACGCGCCAGGGTCTGGTGAGCCAGCACATCATCCGGGTGCGTAGGCTCTTCAATCCAGAAAGGATCAATAGCCTGCAGCCGCTGGCAGATGCGTAAAGCCCGGGGCAGGGTCCATTGCTGGTTGGCATCCAGCATGATGGCAGCGGCATCACCGGCTGCTTCACGCACTATATGCGCCCTGCGTATATCCCGTTCTTCATCGGCGGCGCCTACTTTCAGTTTCATAGCCGTGAAGCCCTGGTCCACGGCCCGTCTTACATTTTCTCTGACCTGCTCATCACTATAGTTGAACCAGCCGATACTGGTATCATAACCAGGGTATCCGCTGGCAAGGATAGCCAGCCGCTGCTCGCGACTTTCCTGGTTCTCCTGCAAAAGGGCCAGGGCCTGCTCACGGGTCAGCTCCTCTTCAAGGTACGACAGGTCCAGTGTATTCACCAATTGCTGCGGTGAAAGATCGATCAACAGTTTCCACAGCGGAACGCCGCGTTTTTTTGCCCAGAGATCATAACAGGCATTGGTCACAGAGGCCAATGCCAGGTGGGTAATGCCTTTATGTGGTCCCAGCCAGCGGAACTGCTGCTCATTGCTCAGCTGGTTGAAGAGCCGGCCAAAATCACTCATCAGTTCTTCAATATCCTTTCCCTTCAGCTGTGCCGCATAGAACTGAGCAGCGCGGCATACCAGGTCGTTGCCCTCTCCCAGGGTAAAGGCCAGACCGGTCCCGGTATGCCCGCTGTCATCATACAGCCGGGTTACGGCATAGGAATAGATGGGGTCACGATGAATGGCATCACTGCCTGCTCCCTGTCCCAGGGGATACCTGGCATCCGCTATGTCGATCCTTTCAATCATTTCTTATTGTTTATTCCCTGTTCCAGAAAGTCAGCTCACTCATATTGCTGTAATTGGAGCCGGTAGTAGTGCTGACAACACGGATCCTGATATAGCGCACAGGCGGCGGATTATCTATCAGGCTAAGCATTTTTGGCGCCACGCCGTCATCATTCCGTTCCATGGTGCCCAGCAGCACCCAGCCTTTGGCAATGGCTTCTTCTTTCCATCCGGCATTATCACCCCTCAGCGTGGTAGTAGCATTGGTCAGGTCCTCAATACCCCATACTTCAAAACGGGAAGGGTTGTTGCAGCAGTCCCGTCCTGTTTCTTCCAGCCGGCCGATGCTGCTATACACCTGGCCCAGGTCAAAGGTGAGTACATGCGGCAGGTAACTGCCATCACTATGGAAGATATTGGGATACCCCTGCGGGGTGGTAGTGCCATCCCAGAGTTTACTGATACTGGTGCCGGACTCATAGGTCTGCACATCATTGGGCAGGTGTACTTCTGCAAAGAGCGATTTGGGACATTCCACCAGCTTTGTATAGATATTGGGTAAAGTATCAAACCGGGATACAAAAAAAGTATCAATGGAATTGAGTACCGGGATATACGCTGAACGATAGGCCACTTTGGTACCTGGCTTGTAATCCGGCAGGGTAATGGAGGCGTCCTCAGCAAACAACTCAAGTTCTTCTATCTCGTCAGCATTGGTGGTATACCGTACACTGGTGTATACATTGATGGTATCCGGTTCTGAAAAGTTCAGCTGAATAGATCCATCGCCATTCACCACATAAGGATTAGCTACATTAAAGGGCCTGTTCAGCAGCCGGGACTCATAGAGTTCCCCATAAGCCCGGACGGCATTGATATTGACCGGGATGGAGCGGTTACCCTTCTCATCATAGGTGAACAGCTCAAAAGAGTACACGTACTCGTTCAGGTCCGGGATGATCAGCTTCAGGGTATCCGCGCCTTTAGCCGGATTGTTGAAGACCACGGAGTCTGATTTGTTATTCCAGTACACTACGTATTTCACAATACTCTGGTCAGGACTGGGCAGGCAGAGCAGCCCCACCCTGTTCTTACCTGGCGCAGGGATGATCTTTACAGGCACACCGGGATATTTGACCTCATACCCCTCAAAAAATGATTTGAAATCATCCGCCTGCCGGCTGCAATGCAGCAGGGCAAGACAGGCGATGGAGCCGATGGCAATTTTAAGCATTCGTTGCATACACTATATTTTCAGCGTTGACAGGTAATTGGTTTATTCCGGCTTTCCATAAACGGATACTTCCATGAGGTGTGCAAAATCAGCATTGGACCAGGTCTTGGCCACACCAATACGCAGGAACCTCACGGCCGGGCTGGTGAAGGGTACATTAAAGTTGACACCCGCACGGACAAAGGCTTCATCCTTGGAATCATATACACCCGGGGGCAGACCGGAAGGCGCATCAGGGAATTTGTAATTACCCAGGTTCACCCAATCGCCCACTACCGTGCCCACATCAGACACCAGCGGCATAGCGGCATTCTGCGGCGAGCTGGCAGTTGATCCCCAGAGCGTGAATTCGCTCGGGTTACCATGCCCGTAAGTAAATTCACCGGCACGCTCCCATACCATGAAGCGGCTGATCTTGAACAGCTGGCCCATACCAAAGGTGCAGAGGATGGGGAAGCTGCCACCGGGATTGGTATGCCAGCCCGTACCGTCATTGTTGCCGTTCCAGAGGTTGGACAGGCTCCAGCCATAACCGATCTCGGTATCGGAAGACAGCCTGTATTCAAAGAATTTGCTCTTATCGGCCAGGGTCTCAAACAGGGGCTTGATAGTCTGTATCAGGGTATCAGAGATATTACCCCAGCGGTCCGTTACATATACCCCGAAGCGGCGCGGCATGGTATCATAGCCACGCACGGAGAAATTGATGGAATCTGCATCGGTGTAATACTGGTCTTCTATCTCCATCACATTGGTATTGGAATCCAGCTTCAGCAGGATCAGACCAATGGGTTGTTTGGAAGGATTCTCTGCACGGATATTCAGCCCGCCGAAATCCGCATCGTATTGTACGGTGGGGCGGATCAGCTGGTAATGCGGCGTTTCCGGCTGCACTTTTACAATGATGGAATCTGATTTCACATTGGCGCGGCTCACGGAATACAGCACTACATCATACTCAGCCGCTTTTTCAAAACCTTCTACGGTAATGGTATCGGAATAGTAGCTGGATTTTGATTCGCGGTACTGCTGGTCGTTGATCCTGTAACGGGCCTGCACATAAAGCAGGTTATCCGATTTGGGCAAAGTATAGGTGATATAAGCGCCGCCATTGAAGTTAGTGACCTTGATGTCCGTCACCTGGCCCGGTACGCTTTTATCGGCCGATACCGGTTCATTATACCCGTCCATCTTTTTGCAGGAGGCCAGCACCAGGGTAGCTGCCAGCAGCAGCCAAACAGTTTTTATTGAGGGTTGTACCTTTTTCATGATTTGTTGTTTTGCTGTTACCAGTAAGGGTTTTGTACCAGTTTACTGTTGATCACCAGGGTCTCGTCACGGATAGGCCAGAGGTAATCCCGCAGCCCGAACACCGGTGTCAGTACCGTGCGCGGACGATAGTAGTTCACCGCTTCCGTCTGCTCAATGCTCCATCCCTGCAGCGGCAGGCTCAGCACCTGCTGCAGCTCTTTCCAGCGGCGCAGGTCCCAGCCAGACTGGGATTCAAAGCACAGCTCTATTCTCCGCTCCCGGTGAATGATCTCCCGCATGCCCTCTTTGGTAGTATACTTGGTTGGGGTCCGGGAATAGTTGTCCCAGGACTCCTGCACACCCGCTAAGCTGGCGCGCGCCCTTACCCTGTCTACATAAGTGAATACATCGTTCACAGGACCTTCTGCTTCATTCAGCGCTTCCGCATAGAGCAGATACAGCGCTGCCAGGCGCATGATGGGCATATGGAAGGATATTTCCTGGAAGCCGTCATCATATACAGATTGATAGGAGACGGTTTTCTTGGCCCAGTAGCCGGTAGCATTGTACCGGTTGCGATCCTTGGGTCCGGCTTTGGACACATTACCACGGGCCTCTACATACAGCATATTATTCTGGTCCAGTACGCCATTGCCAAACCAGTTGGCGCCATCAAAGGCCAGGTCGGCATAGAAGCGGGGCTCCCTGTTGAAGTGCGCATTGACGGTGGTATAGTTTTCCCGGATATAATATTTACTGCCGGCATCACTGGCGCGCAGCTGGTACCTGCCGGAGTAGTTAAAGGTCTTGTCCTCGCTCATAGGTACACCCTTGTCAGAGTAGAACAGTTCTGCCGTAGCCATGGGCACTGCAAATGTGCCGGGGTTGGAGAAGATGTTCACTACTGATTTGGAGGTCATCCGCGGTGTGCTGTAGCCCTGGTAAGTATAGGTGGGTACATTGGCCCAGATCATCTCGGGGTTCTCATCCCATTTTTCGGTGATGGTCTGCTGAAGGGTCAATACTTTTTTCAGGGAATCACTCAGGCTGGTGATATTGGCCGGCAGCTGGAACTGGTAGAGGATGATACCACGGGATTCACATTCTGTAATGGCTTCGCGACAGGCAGTAGCAGCCCTGCTCCATTTGGCAGCTTCAAAGCTGCTGGCAAAAAGGGGCTGACCTTCCTTATCCCGGAAGCTGGCATAATCAGGATTGCCATTGAACAGCGGGCTGGCCGCTAACGTAAGGATCTCCGCTTTCAGCGTCATGGCTGCAGGACGGGTAGCCCGGCCCAGCTCACGCGAAATATTGGTGATGAGCGGCGGCAGATCAGGCGCAGCTTCATCCAGCAGGCGCACACAATAGTTGAAAACGGTATCTACATGCTCACGCTTTACCCGCACTTCTTCCGGGGAAGCGTCAATAGCCAGGTTCTCGCGGATAATGGGAATAGGACCGTACATCCTGGCCAGGCAGTAGTGATAGTAGGCTTTCAGGAATTTAGCCTCCGCTATCCAGCGCTTTTTTTCTGTTTCGGTGAGATCAATAGGCTGGTCAATATTGTCCAGCATGGTATTGCAGAGCCGGATAGAGCGGAACAGGCTGTAGTTATTGTTCATCCCATCCCAGGCATTGAGGCCGGGGTTGGAACTGGTCTGTGTACCACGTAACAGGTTGAAGCCGGTCTGGTCAACCGTAGGCGTGGTCAGGTCATTGGGATAAATGATCTCGGAAGAAGTGGTGAAGGAAGGGTTCTTCACTTCATCGCTCATCCTTTGTACGTAGGCATAACAGCCAAACAGGTAGTTCTCGGCCTCATTGCGGTTGCGGAAAGCATATTCCAGCGTGCCGAGATCGTCCGGAGTTACGTCCAGGTATTTTTTGCAGGCGCCCACGGAGGACAACAGCGCCAGCAGCAGCATATATTTAGCGATCGTTTTCATGATTCTTTGTTTTGAAGCAGGACTATAAGTTCACGTTGAGGCCAATGTTATAGACACGTTGCAGGGGATACGCAAAGCCGTTGCCTCCCAGCTCGGGGTCCCACATCTTGAAGGGGCTCCAGGTGAGCAGGTTGAGTCCGCTGAAATAGATACGACAGTTGGACATAAAGTAGCGCCTGGCTACATGTGCCGGCAGCGTATACCCGAACTCCAGCGATTTCAGCCTGACAAAGCTGCCATCCCTTAACCACCAGGTGCTGGTCACCAGGTTGTTCTCAATACTGTTGCGGGTAACGCCCATGCGCGGATACATGGCGTAGATGTCCTGGTTCTCTTCCGACCAATGGCTGTTGGCAAACTCCTGGATCACCTGTGTGTTACCACCGATATAATTATCAGGGCTGGGGATGAAGGGGCTTACACGGGTAGGATCAATGAACAGGGAAGTCCTGGCCACGCCCTGGAAGAAGGCGGAGAGATCCCATTGCTTGTACATGCCGGAGAAACCAACACCATACACGATCTCAGGAGTGGTGGGCAGGCCGATATAGGTGCGGTCGTCCCAGTTGATCACGCCATCACCGTTGAGATCGCGGTACTTGATATCGCCCCCCTTGGGCAGGGAGCCGCTGGTGGAGAACTGCTGTACGGGTGAGTTCATGGCTTCCTTATCGTCCACAAATAACCTTTCGGCAATAAAGCCGAAGGCCATATTCAGCGGCTGGCCGCTGCGGTAACGATAATCTTCCTTGTATTGAGGTTCTTCAAAGTGACCGTATTTATTGGATGTCATAGTCAGGTTACCTCTTGCTGATACAGAAGCATGCTGACCAATGCGGGTAGAATAGTTCATCTCCAGGTCCAGGCCGCGGGAATCGCTGGTGCCGATATTGGCGCTGATAGGCGCCCGGCCGGAGCCTGACAGGTCCACAGCCTCCAGGCCCATAGTACTGGGCACATAGGCGCGGCCCTGCAGGATATCGAACCGGTGCTGTTTATATACCTCTGCTATTACATTGAGGTTTTTGAAAATAGTGAACTCGATGCCAAGGTTAGTTTGCCGGGAAGTTTCCCAGGTAATGCCGGGATTGCTGTAACTGTTGATGTATACGCCCTGGCGGGTATAACCGGAAGTACCAAAAGAGGCGTAGTTACCACCACCGTTGAGGTTTACGTCCGACTGGTAAAAGAAGCGCTGGTTGCCGATGGCGTCATTACCTACCAGGCCAAAGCTGCTCCGCAGTTTCAGGCGGTTGAGCCAGTTGGGGAACTGTTCAAAGAATTTCTCATTGGAGACCATCCAGGAAACACCGATAGTGGGGAAGAACCCAAAGCGATGGTTCTCGGAAAAACGTTCGGACCCGTTGTAGCCGAAGTTGCCTTCAACAAAATACCGGCTATCGTAAGAATAGCTCAACCGGCCGGACACACCCAGGTTGCGGTAAGGCAGGGTGCTGAGCAGGCTTGGCTGCTGCGTTACAGGGTCTTTGGCATTGGAGTAAAGGGTCTGCTGCCTGGTGCCGATCACCGTGGCGCTGATACTATGGTCCTCAAAACGCCGGTTATAATCCAGTACGCCCTGCAGGTAAACAAAAGTATTGAGCGAAGGGGTGCCGGGAGAATAAGCCAGGTATTCCGTAGCGGCATTGGGCACCTGGTTGCTGCCGGGCTGCGGGTTCAGCCATAACAGGGAGTATTTGTCAGTGGGCTTATCATAGTTGGCGATATTATAGTAGAATGGCGAATAGGCCATCTGAAAATCAAAATAGGAATAGCGGTTGGTGCTGAAGATGCCGCGGAAGCTCAGTCCCCTGGTAACAAAATTCAGCTGCTGGTTCAGTTCCAGCTGAGCGGACATCCTGGATTCAGAAGAACGTTTGTAACCGCGCATCAGGGCTGCATAGGGATTGTTATAGCCGATGCTGTTATTCGCCGTACCATCTGAACCATCGGCAGGACCGCGGTTACCGAAGAGGATATGCTTCACTTTCAGGTTGGCGGAATCCGGTTCATAAAAAGCCGGGAACAGTACCGGGCTGGTATGCACGGCATAGTTGTAGAGGTCGGTAGAAAAACCGCCGTCAGCCGCCAGTGGTCCGCGGTATTCGTTGAAAGTACCGGCCAGCCTCACGATCAGCTCGGTGGAGGGCGTTACTGTGATATTGACATTGGAGCGGATCTGGTAGTTCTGGAATTTGACATTGCTTTCATTGTTGTTGCGGTTGTCTTCCCGCAGGATGCCATGGTCCAGGTTATAGGAGCCGGCTACATAGTAGCGGGCTACGCCACCACCACCGCTGATGCTCATATTGGCGCGCTGGGTACTGGTCCGCTTGCGGAACAGCATATTGAGCCAGTCCACCGCAGGATATACATAAGGATTGACTGTCTGGTCGCCATCCAGCACAGCTTGCGTATTCTTGATCTTGTTAGGACTGAAGGGACGATCCAAAAGGGGGTCGCGGGTAACGGTAGCCTCATTATAAAGGTTCATGTACGTGATGGGATCTGCTATCCTGATGGTCTTATTGGCTTCAGAGATAGCGTTCTCCAGGCGCACGTTGATCTTGGCCTTGCCGGCCTTACCTTCTTTAGTGGCTACCAGGATCACCCCGTTGGCGCCGCGTGCGCCATAGAGGGCGGTAGCGCTGGCATCCTTGAGGATGGAGAAGCTGGCAATATCATCCACCTGCAGTCGGGCCAGGTCAGTAGAGGTCAGCTCTACGTTATCGATCAGGATCAGCGGGTCCTGTTTGTACCCGAAAGTGGTGACGCCACGGATGAAGAAATTGGCATTGTCCTGCCCGGGCTGGCCGCTTCGCTGGTAAGCAACCACGCCCGCCACCTGTCCGGCCAGGGCATTGGTCAGGTTACTGGCGGGGATCTTCAGTTCGCCGGGCTGTACGCTGGTCACAGAGCCCACCACGGCTTCCTTCCGTTGTTTTTTACCGTAGGCCAGCACTACTACTTCCTCTTCTTTTTTCTCTGTAGACGCCAGCACAATGGTCATCGTCAGGTTGCTGGCGGTGGCCACAAAGGATCTCTCCTGGAAGCCGATATAGCTCACAGTGATCTTAGTGTTCAGCGGCACATCGATCACAAAGCGGCCATTGGCGTCTGTGACCGTTGCCTTGGGCTTTGACAGATCAGCCACCACACTGGCGCCCTCGATCTTTGCGCCGAGCGAATCCAGGACAGTACCAACAATAGTAATAGAAGAAGGGGCTTGGGAAAACACGCCGGAGACGGCGAAACTGGCCAACAGCAAGAGTAGAAAGCGCCTGGGCCATCTGAAATTCTTGTACATATACAAGCATCGTTTTGATTAAGTGTAATTAGGCAATCAACAGGACAAATGTAGGCCGGTCCCATTCGGTGGCCAATAGTGGATCCGTGTATTAGGATGGACAATCCAATCATAATACAAAAAATCGATACCCGTTACAATCCAATATTTTCAGTAGCTTGCGGTATAGCGTCTCTCCGAAACAGGACATTTCACTTATTAACGGCCACTCATCACCCCATGCAGAAATTCAAAAGAAAAGATGGTTTTGAAGGTGAGAAACTGATCAGCCTTCCGGAGTCGGTCTGGAAAAATGCCATCCTGGCCAATCCCCTGATGGGCCAGCTCTTTGTAACGCATATCGGCTATTTCCCGAGGGCTGCCTATCATTACCGGGAACGCAGGGAGGGTTGTGTAGACAATATACTGCTTTACTGCCTGCGCGGCAAGGGCTGGTACACTATTAACAACCGGAAGTTCATTGTGCAGAGCAATGAATTTGTGATCATTCCCGCCACAACGGAAGACCTCTGTTATGGCGCCGATGAAGAGGATCCCTGGACCATTTACTGGGTGCATTTCAGCGGGCGGGATATGGACCAGTTCAACCAGTCTTTCAATATCGGTCTGTACGATGGGCCCCGCCAGATACTGCTGAATGAAAAAGGAATTGAGCTATGGGATACCATGTACAAAAGCCTGGAGATGGGGTACAGCCTGGAGAACCTGAACTATACCAATCTCTGCCTCTACCACCTGGTGGCTTCTTTCCTGTACCCGGACAAACATATGAACGACCGGAAGCAGGAGCAGAAGGATATGATCAATGACAGCATCCTTTACATGCGCAGCAAGCTGAACGTGCGGTTAACTGTGAAGGAGATGGCGGAAAGGACCAATTTATCGGAACCGCATTTTACGCGCCTGTTCCGCCAGTCCACGGGCATGTCGCCCATGGATTACTTCATCCACCTCAAACTGCAGAAGTCCTGCCTGATGCTCTACAGCTCCACTTCGCGGGTCAAGGATATTGCTGATGCCATCGGTTATGATGATCCTTATTATTTCTCGCGCCTGTTCAAGAAATACATGAACCTGTCACCCGAGCAATACCGGGTACTGCGCCGGAAAAGATAAATCCGCTTTTTATTAATTACCTATACAAACCCGATGAAACGATTGCCGCTTGCCCGCCTGTTAGGCATGATAGCCTTTTTCTCCTGCAACGCAACCATTGCCCAAACCACTGTGAGCTCCATAGCCCGCAGGCACAGTATTCACTATGACAAACCAGCCCCCTCTTTCTTTGAAGGCGCCCTGCTCGGCAATGGCGCTATGGGTGTGGTGGTCTGCACCCGGCCAGATGCGGTGGTACTTTATTTTGGTCATAACAATGTATGGGATATCCGTATAGCGGAGCAACATCGCGAAGCATTAGGCAATTTTACTTCAGTATTCAGCAAGGTCAAAAATATTTCCGGCAACCTGCCACATCTCACCGACGATCCCTGGTATAACGAATATGTACGCATGGCGGGGGATAATTACAGCAAGCCTTACCCCCGCCCCTTTCCCTGCGGCTCGGTCATACTCGGATTTGACCGGCGCAAGATGGAGCTTACAGGACACAGTCTCGACATCTCCAATGGCCGCTGCACCGTAAAGCTGCTGACAGCCAATAAAAAAGAACTCCACCTGCAGCTCTTCACCAATATGCAGCAGGATGAACTTTACCTGCAGCTGACAGATGCCAGTGGCAGGCAGCATCCCAATATTTTCAACAGGATAAAGCTCCTCCCGGATCCTTCCACTCCTGCGGAATTTCCCCAACGGACAGAAACGGAAGAACTGACTGCAGGCATCCTTTCCTTCCGGCAGGTGCTGCCCGCCACAGCACCCGGCCAGCAGTCCACCAATGGAGCCGTCAGCCGCGCTTTTTCTACCACCATAAAAGTGAATGGCGCCCTGTTTAAAAAGGACCGGATCAACTGGAGCGGCAATCCGGAACCCATGGCCCGGCTGGAAGCAGCGCTTTCTCCCGGGGCTCCATTTTCTGCGGTGGTGCAGCTAACAGAAGGGCCGGAAGAAAAGGTACCACCTGGCATACCGGATATACCAGCACCTACCAGCAGCCGGCTGCAACAGGTAGCTGCAACCAATGAGCAGCTGTGGAAAACATTCTGGTCTGCTTCCTCCGTACAGCTGGACGATCCCTTCCTGGAACAGACCTGGTACCGTAACCTGTATTTCCTGAACTGCGCTACCAAAGAAGGCGTCAGCTGCCCTGGTATTTTTGCAAACTGGAGCTATAATAATATTGGTACCGCCTGGCATGGCGATTACCATATGAACTACAATACCCAGCAACCTTTCTGGGCCACCTTCACCAGTAATCACCTGGAAAAAAACCTGCCTTATGTAAGCCTGGCTGAATTCCTGCTGCCCGTGAGCAGGAAATGGGCCCATGACTATTATGAATTGCCAGGCGCTTATTTCCCGCATTCCGCCTACCCGGTAGCAATGACCATGAATCCTTATCCACTGCCCGACTGGGGCTGGGAGATCTGTGAAACACCCTGGACCGTTCAGGGCCTATGGTGGCATTACCTGTATTCGGGTGATACCAGCTTCCTCCGTCAACGCGCCTATGAGCCTATAAAAGCCGCAGTAGAATTTTTAGTGGCCTACATGAAAAGAGAAGATGCACACGCCGCACCCCGCTGGCAGGACGGCAAACATCATATCTTCCCCAGTGTACCTCCTGAACTTTATGGTCTTCGACCCGGCTTCCAGTACAATTATGATTGCACGGCTGACCTCAGTCTCACCCGTTTTATATTCAAGGCATTCAGCCAGGCAACCATTCTTTTAGGCACCACCCGCCAGGAACAGGACCTGCTAAAAGATATCCAGTGGCTGCTGGAACATTTTCCGGAATATCCTGTAGCCAGTTCTGCTGAATACGGAAACGTACTGGTAGCTGTTCCCGGCGAACATAGCCAGGTGGTATACAATGTGCCCAATCCGCTGTTCAGTGTATTTCCAGGGGAAGATCATGGCCTGCATTCACCCGCAGACACTTTCACCCTATTGAAAAACACCTACCGCAACCAGCTGAATGAAGGAGGAAATGATCTTGTATTCATCAATATGCAGGCTGCACGTATTGGCCAGCTGGACCTGGAAGTATTCAAACGGCATATCAACTATTGCCTGCTGCCCAATGGGACAGCGGCAGACAGGGTGCTGCAAACCATGGGGCGGTATGGAGACCAGAGTGATTTCGGCTATATGGACCATATGGGGATCTGGTTTGAAAATTTTGCCCTGCCGGCAGTCATCAATGAATGTCTCCTGCAGAGTTACAATGGCACCATCCGCCTGTTTCCCAACTGGCCCGCCAACAAGGACGCCAGTTTCAGCACTTTGCGTGCAGCCGGCGCTTTCCTGGTAAGCGCCACCCGGCAGCAAGGCAGGATCACCAGCATCAAGATCCTGAGTGAAAAAGGAAATGACCTGCGCCTGCTGCTTCCTTCGGCCAGGGGCGCCAGCATCACACGCAACGGGAAAAGCCAGCGAATTACCGGTAACCTGCTGGAACTGAAAACAACCAAGCAGGAGCTTATCAGTATTGTTCCGCTCTGACTTATAGCCCGGCAGGACTGCCTTCCGGAAACACGCCCGTCAATCAATAACGCCTGTTCCGATACCAGCTTTTACTGCCTGCACAAGAGCACTGGCTCATAGCCGGCTGTGAGCAAAATCATCGCCCTATTTGCCTGAATACGCTACCTTTATAACAAACTACATCCCATGCGAAATATACTTGTACCGGTAGACTTTTCTCCCGCTTCGCGGAATGCTGCCGAATATGCTGGCCAGCTGGCAAAAGGGTGGAATGCCAGGATCACTTTGTTCCATGCCTATATGCTGCCCACGCCGGTTACAGAAGTCCCTTATGTAATGGTAACGGCCGATGAGCTGCAAAAAGAAAATGAAGAATATATCAGGGAAGAAGCCCAGCACCTGCATGGCCAGTTTGGACTGGAAGTGGAATGGGTGGTGCGCATTGGTATTGCTTCTGATGAGATCAAGGAATTGATCCGGGAAAAAGGGATCGACCTGATCGTGATGGGTATGAAAGGCGCCGGCGGCCTGGACAAGATCATCGGCAGCACTACCACCAATGTGAACCGTAAGGTGGCCGTGCCCGTACTGGTAGTGCCCCATGACGCCACTTACCGGCCCATTCACCAGGCGGCCTACGCTACCGATCTGACAGAAGTAGCCCAGGTAGCCATCTTTGAGCCCTTCCTGGAACTGGTTAAGAACAGCAGCGCCAAAGTCCATATCCTGCACGTGGCCAAATCCGATGCCGCCGGAGCAGGCGAACTGGTAAGCCGCAAAGGCCAGGAGAACCTTTTTGAGGGGCTGGACCATGAATTTGTGACCGTAACAGACAGCTCCATTACACAGGGCATTAATAACTACCTGAAAAACAATCAGATAGATCTATTAACAATGGTTGCCCACAAACATAGCTTCTTTGAAAGGCTGTTTTCTAAAAGCTATACGGCAGCCATGAGCTATGAAACCCATATCCCGCTGCTGGTGCTCCATGAAAAAGGAAACGGGTAAACTGTTTTTCACTACCTTTGCCCCCCAAATTAAAAAAGATATGGCCACCGTCACCAGAGAGAATATAGGGCTGCTGAACGACAAGATCACCGTGAAAGTAGCGAAAGACGACTACCTGCCTTCGTTTGAAAAGGCATTGAAAAGTTACAGTAAGACCGCCAATATACCAGGCTTCCGGAAAGGCATGGTGCCAACCGGCATGATCAAGAAGATGCACGGCCAGTCCGTTTTCACCGACGAGGTGCTGCGGACCGTGGAGAAAGAGCTGACCAAATACATGACGGACGAAAAACTGGAGATCTTCGCGCAGCCCCTGCCCATGGCAGAGAATGATCCGCGCAAGATCAACATGAACGAGCCGGCTGAATATGATTTTGCTTTTGAAGTGGGGCTGAAACCCGATTTCGCTGTGGCCAACCTGGCTACTGCAAAAGCTACCCGCTATAAAGTGACTATTACCGAGGAAATGATCAACGAAGAAGTTGAGCGCCTCCAGATGCGTCACGGTAAAATGACAGATCCCGAGTCTGTAACCGGTGACGACAACGTGCTCAACGTAACCTTCATTGAAAGCGATGCCGACGGCAACGAAGTGGAAGGTGGTATCCGCAAAGACAATTCCCTCCTGGTAAAATATTTCACCGCCGGTTTCCGCGATAACCTGCAAGGCAAAAAGAACAATGATACCATCGTTCTCCAGCTGAGCAAAGCCTTCGAGGAAAAAGAAAGGGAATGGATCCTGAACGACCTGGGCCTGGACAAACATGACCACGCCGCAGCAGACAAGTTCTGGAAAATGCTGATCACCAAAGTGGGCCTGGTAGAAAAAGCTGAATTCAACGAAGAGTTCTACAAAGCTGCTTTCCCCGCCAAAGCCATCAGCACGGAAGCTGATTTCCGCAACGCCGTGAAAGAAGATATCCAGGCTTACTGGGACAAACAGGCCGCCAATCACCTGCAACACGAAGTTTACCATATTTTACTGGACCATACCAAGATCGATTTTCCTGAAACCTTCCTGAAACGCTGGCTGGAACAGGGTGCAGAACAACCTAAAACTGCTGAAGAAGCAGAAAAGGAACTGCCCGGCTTTATCAACCAGCTGAAATGGACCGTGATCATCGACAAGATTGTCCGGGAAAATGGCATTGAAGTGAAACCGGAAGATATCCAGGCTTTCGCCCGCCAGCAACTCTTCGGCTACATGGGTATGAATGTAATGGACGCCGAACAACCCTGGGTAGCAGAATACATCAACCGTATGATGCAGGACAGGAAGTTTGTAGAGGATAGCTACCACCGCATCCAGAGTGAAAAGGTGTTTAGCTGGGCGGATGGTCAAATCAACGCCACAGAAAAACCTGTCAGCGTAGAAGAGTTCACCGCCGAGCTGGAAAAACACCAGCACCATCATCATTAAACAATAACTGCTATTATAATAGAGGGCATCATTCTGATGCCCTTTTTTTTGTCGGTATGCCATCCCCATTTTGAAAGAGTACAGGCCCGCAGAACAAAGCCGGCCCTCCTGCTGTTACGGGTATTTGCAGGGATCTATTTTCATCTTGTCCCTAACAGGTACACGAACAGGTAGTTTTGGCCAGTACCGGACTTCGCCGCTGCCAATTATGGCCCATCCAGCAGCTTTTTCCCAATTTCCAGACCCATTTTGTGGCAAAATGTCTGTTTTTTTGTATAGCACGGTATTTGGTCTTCCAAAACACTTAAATTGCTAACTAAATCAATAGGAATACGTTATGAACCTTGGAAAAGAATTTGAACAGTATGCAGTGAAACACAGGGGCATTTCCAGCAATACCCTTCACGCTTATCAAAAATACGAGGTCACCAATCTGACGCCTAATATCATCGAAGAAAGGCCGATGAACATTGCCGTAATGGACGTGTACAGCCGACTGATGATGGACCGCATCATTTTCCTGGGCTACCCCATCAACGACGAAGTGGCCAATATCGTTACGGCGCAGATGCTGTTCCTGGAAAGCACTGACCGCACCCGCGATATCCAGATGTATATCAACTCCCCTGGCGGCAGCGTATACTCCGGCCTTGGCGTATATGATACCATGCAGTACATCACGCCGGACGTTTCCACTATCTGTATCGGGATGGCGGCTTCCATGTCGGCCGTACTGCTCTGCGCCGGCACCAAAGGCAAGCGCACCGCCCTCAGGCATAGCCGGGTGATGCTGCACCAGCCCAGCGGCGCCATTGGTGGCCAGGCTTCCGATATTGAAGTTACCGTGAACGAGATCAAAAAGATCAAAAAGAACCTGTACGATATCATCTCCATCCATAGCGGTAAAACCGCCAAACAGGTGGAAAAGGATTGTGACCGCGACTACTGGCTTACTTCAGAAGAAGCCAAAGAGTACGGCCTGGTAGATGAGGTGCTGCTCATCAATCCCCGGAAGGAAAAGAAAGATTAATCCGGGCTATCCCCCAGGGAACAACCCGAAACATTAACTATCGCACAAACGAATTACACCATGAGCAACTACGCAAAATACTATACCAACCCCTACAGGATGGACGACGAGGAAGAAAAAGAAGAAGCGCCCAAATCAGACCTGATGATGTTCAGCAAAAAGCTGGAAAAATACTTTTTTGATACCCGCAGCGTTTATCTGTGGGGTGTAGTGGACGATAAATCCGCCCGCGATATCACCACCAAGATGCTGCTGCTGGATGTTGATAAACCCGGCGAGGAGATCCGTTTTTTCATTAACAGCCCCGGCGGCGTGGTGACCAGCGGTATGGTGATCTATGACACCATGAAGATGCTCAAAAGCCCCGTCAGCACCATCTGTATGGGACTGGCTGCATCCATGGGCTCTATCCTGCTCAGCGGCGGCGCCAAAGGCAGACGTTTTATTTACCCCCACGGTGAAGTAATGATCCACCAGCCCAGCCTGGGTGGTCACCTGCAGGGAGTAAGCGCTGACCTGGAGATCCAGGCCAAACAAACCCGCAAAGTGAAAGAGATCGGCGCCAGGATCCTGGCAGAGAACTGCGGCAAAAAACCCGAACAGATCATGAAGGATTTTGACCGCGATTACTGGATGGATGCTAAAGAAGCTATCGAATACGGGATCGTTGACAAAATAACAGAAAAGATTTAAGGAATTGTAGATCAATAATTTAGGGTTAACACAATGTTTTAGCCCTGCAAATGGACCCCGGGATCCTATTTAGATTGGGATTTAGGGGGCCATTTAGATACCTTTGTAGAGACGAGACCCAGACTAAAAAATTATGGCAAAGACAACCCTACATTGTTCCTTTTGTGGTCGAAGCCGCGATGAAGTCAAGATCCTCATTGCCGGCCAGGAAGGGCATATCTGCGAAAACTGCGTAGAACATGCCCAGGAGATCATAGAACAGGAACTGATGATCCGTAGCGAAAGCACGCCGGCCTCCTCTTCCTTCAAGCTGAACGTAAAGAAGCCGATGGAAGTGAAGAGATTCCTTGACGAGTACGTGATTGGCCAGGACGATGCCAAAAAAGTGCTGGCCGTTGCCGTATATAACCACTACAAACGCCTGCAGCACAAAAGCGCCGAAGGCGAAGTGGATATTGAGAAAAGCAATATCGTAATGGTCGGGGAAACCGGTACGGGCAAAACCCTGCTGGCCAAGACCATCGCCAAACTGCTCAATGTTCCATTTGCTATTGTGGATGCCACCGTATTCACAGAAGCAGGTTATGTAGGCGAAGACGTGGAAAGCATCCTCACCAGGCTGCTCCAGGTCTGCAACTATGATGTACCCGCTGCCGAAAGAGGCATCGTTTATATTGACGAGATTGATAAGGTAGCCCGCAAAGGCGATAACCCATCCATCACCCGTGATGTGAGCGGTGAAGGCGTACAGCAGGGCCTGCTGAAACTGCTGGAAGGTACCGATGTACTGGTCCCCCCGCAGGGCGGCCGTAAACACCCCGAGCAAAAGCTGATCAAGATCAATACGCAGAATATCCTGTTCATCTGCGGCGGCGCCTTTGATGGTATCGACCGTGTGATTGCCCGTCGCGTGAATACCAACGCCATCGGCTTCAACGTGAACAAGGAGCTGCAGGAGCACATGAAAAAGAACCTGCTCCAGTATGTGAACGCTACCGACCTGAAATCATTCGGTCTCATCCCCGAACTGCTGGGTCGTTTGCCGGTGGTCACCCACCTCAACCCGCTGGACAAGGACACCCTGCGCAGCATCCTCACAGAGCCCAAGAATGCCCTGATCAAGCAGTACAAAAAACTGTTCGACCTGGAAAGTATCGCCCTGACCGTGGACGAAGATGTACTGGACTTCATGGTGGAGAAAGCCCTGGAATACAAGCTGGGCGCCCGTGGCCTCCGCAGCATCTGCGAAAGCATCCTCACCGACGCTATGTTCGAAATGCCTTCTTCCAAACAAACCGCCTTCCAGCTTACGCTGGAATACGCCAAGAAGAAGTTCGACAAGAGCAAGATGAGCATGCTGAAAGTAGCATAACTCAACGCTTTTACACAATACGAAAAGTCAGGCGCACCCGTCTGGCTTTTCTTTTAACAGCATTTTTCTACAGGGATCTTCAGCCTGGTCTATAACAGGCCCCAGGCTGACAGCCCATTCAAAAAAGCATCAAGCATGAAAGATCTGATTGAGAAATTAATGGCAGAAGGACTGACCGAACAGCAGGCTTATAAAGCTATTGACGTGATCAAGAATTTTGCCAAGGACAAACTGCCCCTCTTCGGCGGCGCTATTGATAAGCTGTTTGCCAAATATGGTCCCAAAGAGGACGAAGATTTTATGCCTTAAGCCCGGGGCTACAGTCGCTCGCCTCCGGCGAGTGACTGCTATTTGTTCGCCTCCGGCGAACGCTTAGGGACTGGCGGCGACGGAAAACTGGTCACTCGCCGGAGGCGAGCGACGGTACTCCCTGACTAAGCCAGCGTCCCTTAGCTCAGGCAATAAAAAAGCCCCTGCAACCATACAGGGGCCGAAACAAGACATGACAGACAAACTCAATCGTTAGGCGTTCAGAATTTCCCTGGCGATCACCAGTTTCTGAATTTCAGAAGTTCCCTCTCCAATCGTACACAGTTTACTATCTCTATAATATTTTTCTACCGGAAAATCTTTTGTGTAGCCATAACCGCCAAAGATCTGCACCGCATCTGTAGCCACTTTCACCGCCACTTCACTGGCATAGTATTTTGCCATGGCCGCTTCTTTTGTCATTTTCACCCCTTTCATGCGCAGGTCACAGGCCTGCAGTGTCAGGAATTCCGCCGCAGCAATCTCCGTGGCCATATCCGCCAGTTTGAATGAGATACCCTGGAAATTGGCAATGGGCTGATCAAACTGGTGCCGCTCTTTGGAATATTGCAGCGCCGCTTCATAAGCGCCTTTGGCAATGCCCAGCGCCAGGGCCGCAATGGAGATCCTGCCGCCATCCAGTACTTTCAGGCTCTGCCGGAACCCCTCGCCTACCTCACCCAGCCTGTTGGCATCAGGGATACGACAGTGGTCAAATATGAGTTCCGTGGTCTCGCTGGCGCGCATACCCAATTTGTTCTCTTTTTTACCGGCGCTAAAACCAGTAGTACCTTTTTCTATTATAAAAGCAGTAGCGTTATTACTGGTCCTCGGCTCACCGGTGCGGGCAATGATCACGGCCACATCACCGCTTTTACCATGGGTGATCCAGCATTTGGCGCCGTTCAGGACCCAGTGGTCACCGTCACGAACAGCCGTAGTCTGCATATTACCGGCATCACTTCCGGTATTGGGTTCCGTTAATCCCCAAGCGCCCAGCCATTCGGCCGTAGCCAGCTTAGGCAGGTACTTTCTCTTTTGTTCTTCATTCCCGAAGGATAGTATATGACCTGTGCAGAGTGAATTATGCGCAGCAAGGCTCAGGCCCACTGCACCGCAGACCTTGGCAATCTCCTGGATCACGGCATGGTACTCGAAGTAACCCAGTCCCGCTCCCCCATATGTTTCGGGAACCAATACGCCCATCAGCCCCAGTTTACCCATTTCTTTGAAAACGTGTACCGGAAATTCCTGGCTTTCGTCCCATTCCATCACAAATGGCTTGATATGCTGCCGGGCAAAATCCCGGGCAGTATGCGCCACCTGCTGCGTCAGTTCAGCGTGCTGCAAATTCATAGATAGTTAGTAGATCGTGATCTTTCGTTATAGCAATAATCGTCAAAGGCTGGTGCTAAGATAGCTAAAAAATCTAATTAAACTAACAATCGTTAGGTGTTAATTTCAGCTCCATCTTACCACCATATTTTGCTACCAGAGCATCAGTAAGCAGTTTCAGCCATGTATAGGTTTGCAGAAGTAAATATTTCTTTTCATGTTTAAACTGTAAGCCTGCCATGAGCATTATTACACGCCTCCTGTTACTACCTGTCCTTAGCGCCCTTTGTCAATGCAGTATTGCCCAATCGCCCGGCGTCTGGCTCACTACGCCCGACCGCCAGCAGTTGCTGGCCCAGCAGGAACCACTTCGTTTTACTGGTTCCATCAACAGCCAGCAACCGGTGATCCTTGTTAACCCCAACGAGACCTTCCAGCAAATGGATGGGTTTGGCTTCGCCCTCACCGGCGGCAGCGCCCAGCATATTATCCGGATGGACGCCGCCGAAAGAAAGACCCTCCTGCAGGAACTGTTTGGCCAGGACAGGGACGGCATGGGCATCAGCTATCTCCGCCTCAGTATCGGCGCTTCCGACCTTAATCAACGGGTCTTTTCCTACAACGACCTGCCAGCCGGCAAAAAAGATCCAACCTTGTCCCGCTTCAGCCTGGCCGACGATGAAAAAGATGTGGTGCCGGTAATGAAAGAGATCCTGGCCATCAACCCTGCCATCAAAATACTGGGATCACCCTGGTCGGCCCCCACCTGGATGAAGTCCAATAACAATATCCAGGGTGGCAGGCTGCAGGAAGAATACTATCCCGTATATGCCCGCTACTTTGTCAAATATATCCGGGCCATGGAGCAGCAGGGCATCCGCATTGATGCCATTACGGTCCAGAACGAACCATTTAACGATGGCAATACCCCCAGCATGCAAATGCTGGCCAAAGAACAGCTGCGTTTTATCCGGGATCACCTGGGGCCCCTGTTCAAAAAAGAAGGCATCACCACCAGGATCATTTTATACGATCATAACTGCGATGCGCCGGAATACCCAATGGCTATCCTGGCAGACAGTACCGCCGCCCGGTTCATAGATGGCAGCGGCTTCCATCTCTATGCCGGGCCTGTATCAGCTATGAGCCGCGTGCATGATGCCTTTCCCACCAAGGGCCTGTACTTTACGGAAATGATGGCGGTGAACCGCGATGGCCAGTTCAATATTGCCAACCCGGTAGAAAGGATACTGATCGGCGCTACCCGCAACTGGAGCCGTAACGTCATTCTCTGGAACCTGGCGGCCAACGCAAAATTTGAACCGCATACGGACAATGGCGGCTGCGCTTTCTGCCAGGGAGCCGTTACCATTGAAGGCAATGCCGTGGAAAGGAATATTGCCCTCTATGTCATTGGACATGCCAGCCGGTTTGTGCCGCCAGCCTCTTACCGCATTGCCAGCAATACCAGCGAGACCCTGCCCAATGTGGCTTTCCGAACCCCCACCGGCAGGATCGTATTGATTGTTGCCAACAAGAGCGCCGAGACCCAGGCATTCAATATCGCGACCGGCTCAAAAGCTGCCAGCGCCAAGCTGCCCGCCGGTGCTGTAGCTACTTATACCTGGTAAACAACATCACTTCTTCTCCATTACTACTTTCAATATACAATCATGAAATTAGCGATCCGCATTTGCTTCCTGCTGCTCTCGTTACCCTTATGGTTACCTGCACAAACACCCAAGGCAGGTCCACGCGTTAACACTATTTATGGAATGCTGGAAGGCGCCCGGGCAACTGATGGCATCCTGGTATTCAAAGGCATCCCCTACGCAGCTGCGCCGGTAGGTCCGCTACGCTGGCAGGAACCGCAGGCGCCCCTTTCATGGAAAGGGATCAGACAAGCCACGCAGTTTGGCCACAAACCACTGCAGACAGCCGTTTACAGCGATATGGTGTCCCGGGCCGACAGCATGAGCGAGGACTGCCTTTACCTGAATGTATGGACCGCTGCCACCGGCAGTAAGAAGGCCATGCCGGTCCTGGTCTATATCCATGGGGGCGGCCTCTATGCCGGTGACGGATCAGAGTTCCGCTATGACGGCGCCAGCATGGCCAGGCTGGGCATTGTAACCGTGACCATCAACTACCGGCTCGGCATTTTTGGTTTCCTGGCACACCCCGCACTGAGCAAGGCTTCTCCTCACCATAGCTCGGGCAACTACGGCGTGCTGGACCAGGTAGCGGCCCTGCAATGGGTGCAGCAGAACATTGCCGCTTTCGGAGGTGATCCCCGGAATATTACCATTGCAGGTCAATCGGCCGGCGCTGTATCCGTTACTACCCTGGTAGCCACACCGCTGGCCAAAGGATTATTCCACAAAGCCATTGCACAGAGTGGCTCTATCCTGGGTTCCCGCATGCCTTCTACCCTCCGCACGGAAGAAAGCAAAGGGGGACAACTAATGCAGCTGACCGGAGCCAAAGACCTGGAAGCCTTGAGAAAACTACCGGCAAAGGAATTATTGGCCTTATATGGCAATGAGGGCACGCCCCGCTTCGGTATCAGCACAGATGGCTACCTGCTGCCAAAAGACCCGCGTGAAATTTTTACTTACGGGCAACAGGCTGATATTCCCATTCTTTCCGGCTGGAACAATGGGGAAACTGGCAGCATCCTCGGGAGTGCCCCCCATGCGCCGGAACAATTTGAGCAGACCGTGCAAAAACTATATGGCAACAGGGCGGCCACTATCCTGGCCCTCTACCCGCATAAGGACAGCGTGGAGACTGTTCAGTCAGCCATCGACCTGGCCACTGATCGTTTTGCCGGCTACAATACCTGGAAATGGATCGATATGCATAGTAAAACCAATGGTTTCCCGGTCTACCGCTACCTGTTCTGCCGCACTGCGCCTTCTCATCCCTCCGCCAAAGGAGGCGCCCTGCACTCGGCTGAGATCCCCTATGCCATGGGCAACCTGGCCCTGGTGAGCGGTATCCAATGGACGGCAGCCGATCAGCAGCTTTCCGCCACCATGCAGCTGTATTTTGCCAACTTCATAAAGACCGGCAACCCCAATGGCAGCAACCTGCCCAAATGGCCCGGCCTCCAAAGCAGCATTCCCAAAGTAATGGTGCTGGATACCAATACCAGGATAGAAAATGAAAAAGGATTGAGGCGATACCTGTATTTTGATCAGACGAACAATGCTTATTGATCAATCAACAGGAACCAGCATTTCAATCCCGGCGGCAGCCATGCTGAACATTACAAATGACCGGATTTTCACCAGGCACTGTTGCAGTACCCAAATAAAGAGGCCGTATCAAAATAGGATACGGCCATCTTTTTATGCGTATTTCCTGACTATTACTTCGTGAAAATCAGTACCAGGTCAGTGCTGGCAGGCAAGGTAAGATCAGTTACCTGCAACTGTCCGGCAGCAATTTTCGGGATCAATGCAGTGCCATAAACACCCTTTTCACATTCATATACACTCACTGTTCTGGCATTCAGACCAGCAGCAGGCACAGTACAGTTGAGCGTCTTTGCATCAGCAGACCGGTTATTCAGGTACACATATATTTCCTTTCCACAGCGCACTGCAAACTTTTCTACCCCGGCTTTATCCAACACCACAGGAATTGAATCAAACTGGCCATTACCAGCTTTCATCATCCTGTCCTGGATAGTCCGCACATGAGCAATATACCGGTCTGTTTTGCGACTATCAAAATATTCCCACCACCAGGAAAGCGGCAGTACCGGCGTGGGCGAAAACAGCCCATACCAAAGCCCGCGTTTATAATCATAATCCATGCTGTCGGCAAACTGGTTGAAATCCTTTGACCAGTCCCATTCATAGCTGAACTCACCAATCACATAGGGCTTCTTAAAGTTCCTGGCATACTCAATGATGGTACCAGGCATCTGCGTGGTGACACGGTACATATGCCGCTGGTTGAAATCAATATCCGGTAAGCTGTTCATGCCTTCCAGGTCCCTGTGTGAGATACTGGTGGTCACCAGGTGCTGGTAAGGATCCACCGACTTCAGGTATTGGCTCATCTCATTGTGCCACTGCACAATATCCGCCGCAGGTATCGGTTTCTCTTTATTACCGAACTGTACATTATCCACTTCGTTAAAAAATTCCCAGGCGCCGATGGCACTGCTGTAGCCCCAGCGGGCAACAATATAGCGTAACCTGTTCCTGTATTTTTCCCGTGCTGCCGGGTTCACAAAAAAATCAGCAGCAGAGCTGGCTGCACCGGCATCCCTGGTATGATAGGCGCCGGGCCCCATAGTCAGCATCACATACAATTCCAGTGAATCACAGAGATCCACCATCCTGTCCATTTTGGCCAGCGCGCTGGGATTATAATATTCCGTACTGGCGGTATACCGGTGATTATTGAAACCCGATCTCCAATCAATGGGCAGGTTCCAGGAACAGATCCAGGTACGGAAATAATTGCCGCCATTGGCCTTCAGCATCGGCAGCATCTCCTCATAGTTATACTTGCTTTCCTGGTGCATTTCACTGAAATATTTAGAATCATCGCTGGCCCGTGATTCCCAGCAGATGTTTTCACCAATTCCCCGGAATGGCTTGCCGCTATCAAAACGGAACACCCAGTTATCACCCGCATGCAGGATGCCATCCTTACGGGAAGGGCGGGCGGAGAAACTTTGCTCAGAGGAAGACATAGGTTGTCCGCCTCGCTGTTTCAGCAGGAAGCTATAGCGGTATTTGCCTTTTTCCCGGGCAGCAAAGCGCGCCTTCCAGCTGGACACAGCGCCGCTCTTACCGGATTCATAATAACAGGGCAGCACCAGTTTTTTTCCGGAAGGCGCCAGCAGCTGCATGTCCAGGCTCACTTCTTCCTGCAGGTAAGGGTTGTTGAAATCAGCGGTCAGCTCTATCGCCCATTCTGCCTTTTCATACTGAACAACTGCAGGCTGCAGCAACTGTACTTTGCTGATCTGTGCCTGCAGGCCCGCCGTCCAGCAGCAACTGGCGGCCAGGGTAAGGATCATTGATTGCTTAAACATAATTGATACAGGTTTTAAACAGGAAAGTGTCCGGGCCAATTACCCGATACACTTCCTGCAACGATTGATACTTGCCTATTTTAACTACTATAGTACTTCAAAGCTGAGGTTGTCCACCAGCCAGTCGCCATTGGATTTACCCGACCAGGTGCCGGCCTGTACGCCGATATACACCGTCCTTGTTTCTGTGGCTGTATAAATACCTCCTGTGGCTGCCCCAAAACCATAATTGCCATTCTGCGAAACGATGCCGGCCAGATCACCATTCACCGCCACCGAATAATTGGAGCCACCGCCCCAGCCATGCCAGGTATTGAGTGATAAGATCTGGTTACCGCCCATATCAGCATCCTGCCAGTAAGCCGCATCGTTGGAAACGAAGAACTGGAAATAACACTGGTATCCACCGGCGGGCGCCTTGATCACTGCAGACAATTTGTACTGCTTGCCGGCCACTACCGATACAGGCTGATAGATCAGCTGGTTCTTTGAATTACTGGGATTCTCGAAAGATGGAAAGCGGAGGCAGCCGCCCATTCCACCGGCAGGTGCATCAACCGTATAACCGAAAGTAGGCGGGTTATCATTCTGGTAGGATTTCCAGTACTGGGCGGAAGCGGCATCAAAAGTGCCGCCTTTGACCAGGTTCTTATGCCCCTGAACTACCACCGTTTTGGTTTGGGTAGCTACATTGCCGGTAAGGCCGTTCACCGTCAGGGTAACTTCATAACTGCCGGCTGTTGCATATTCATGCACAGGCGCTATCTCCGTGGAGCTGGTATTGTCACCAAAATCCCAATGCACCGATTCTATCCCGCTGGCATTATTGAGAAAGCTGGTCTGCAGCAGGAAGGCGCTGTAGTCAAAATCCGCTGTAGCAGGCAGGGAAGCCACTATCTGCACGGTATCCGACTGGGTATACCCCGCATGGCTGGCTGTTTTCAGGATAACGATATATTTTCCGGAGCTGGCATATACATGCAGGGGCGATTGCTCGGTAGCGCTGGTCCCATCCCCAAACTGCCAGTAATAGGATTCCGCATCAGCCGATCCATTTGTGAACTTCACTTCTTTGGGATTGCCGGCATTCACCACATAGGTGAAGCTGCCGGAAGGCGCCGGTCCTTCAACCACCACCGAAGGAAATTGCTCATCCTTGCGGCATCCGGGCAGTATGGCCACCAATACCAGTACCTGCCAGCAGCGGTTAACGATTGTATTGTTTGTCATTTGACTCATTTTAATGATGATGGTATCAGTACCCTGTATTCTGGATCAGCTTACCATTGCCGTTCACTATTTCCGACTGGGCAAAAGGAAACAGCTCCATAGGCGCACGGAAGGCCCTGCTGGCCACATCCACCACCTGGTAGTTGAAGCTGCCATTGGGATTTTTGGTAACAGTAACGCCTTTGACGGGTTGATTCAGCACTGTAGCTGCATCTTTCCAGCGCAGCAGGTCCCAGTAGCGGTGGTCTTCAAAAGCCAGTTCTATCCGGCGCTCATGCTTGAGTACCTCGCGGAAGGTTTCCTTGGTGCTGGCCGTAACAGCAGGCAGCTGGGTGCTGGCGCGATTGCGGACCAGTTGCAAGGCCTGCCGGGCTGTTAAAGCGTAACCGTTATTGGCATCCGGACCATAGGCTTCATTCATGGCTTCCGCATAGTTCAGCAATACCTCCGCATAACGGAACAGCACCCAGTTGTGCAAGGCGGTTCCACCCTGCTGCAGGTTGAGCGCATCCGTCAGGAATTTTTTCAGGTAATAGCCGGTCCGGCTGGTATTGGGCTGGCGCATGTCATCGGTGGCGCCGGCCGACTGATCAATAGTGCGTCCAGTCCAGGTACTGCCATTGGTCACTATACTGGCGGCCAGCCGGGGATCCCGGTTCTTGTAAGGATCTGCCGGATCTACCTCTCCAATATATTCATACGCCGCTACCAGGTTATGGGAAGGTGCTATGCCCGAGTTACCACCCGGCGTACCAATGGGATAGTTGTTTACCTCAGGCGTATTATTGGCGGGCGCGCGCACTGCCAGGATAGTTTCATTATTGGCACTGACAATAGGATTGCTGCCGGTGAAATAATTGCGGTAGCCACCGGTATACAAGGCCAGGTTCAGTCCCGGCGCCGTCATCAGCTCCTGTGCCGCTGCAGCAGCCTTCTGCCATTTTGCAGCATCATTGGAGGGATTCTGCAGCGGGCTGGCGGCATACAACAGTATCCTTGTCTTCAGTGCCAGCGCAGAGGCCAGGGAGAAACGACCGTCATTGGCTTTGAAGGAAGAGGTTTTCCAGTTAGGCTGCAGGCTGTCCTTATATTTATCTATCTCGTTCACCATGTAAGTCACCAGCTCATCATACCCCGTACGGGATATATGCAGATCGGCGGCCTGGTCAAAAGTCTGTTCAATGACCGGTACCCCACCCCAGCGTTTGCTGAGTTCAAAATAATAGAAGGCCCGGGCAATATGCGCCTCCCCGCGATACCAGGCAATATTCATGCTATCGTTCCTGTAATTGACAATAGCAGAAGTATTGGTGGTATCCCTGTTACGCAGCAGAAATTCCACATAACCCGTAGAATAGTTCAGGAAAAAATTAGCAGCGCGGATGCCGTCATAGAAGGTCTTGTAGGGATTGCTGCCATCAGTGGGCATGTTGACCGGGCTCAGCGTGCCCTGGTTGAAGAAGCGCACATTGGCGGCCGCTGCATTGGTTTGCTGGGCCTCGTCAGAAGCAGCGGCAAAAAGATTGCCGTCCAGCTGGTAGAAGCCATTGGGCAGGGCCGTATAAAAAGCATTGCCGAAGCTGAACAGGGTGGCCCTGTCGGTAATGATGGTTTCCGGTGTGGCATTGGTATCTATCCTGGTATCCAGGAAGTCCTTCTCGCAACCCGTGGCTCCCAGCAGTACGGCTATTGCCAGGGGCAGTCCGTATTTATAATGTTTGTTCATTTGTCTGCATTAATAGATTAGAAAGTAAGGGAGATACCGGTGCTGAATGACTTCAGGGCCGGGTAACCGCTGATCACCTCGGGGTCCATATCGTAATCCTTCAGCAGGTTGCTCCAGGTAACGGGATTGAGCGCACTCACATAGAGGCGGAGTTTGGTAAGGCCGGTCCGGTTGAGCAGCCTTGCATTCAGCGAATAGCCCAGCTCAATATTCCGGATGCGCAGGTAATCCCGGTTCTTCATCCAGAAACTGCTCAGGCGATAGTTATTATCGTTGGCCTGGGTGGTCAGTCGCGGATAGGTAGCTGCAGCACGGGTGTCGATCCCCTGTTCCGGGTAATAGGCCCAGGCGCCGCGGGCAATAGCATAAGCATTGCCATTGTTCACGAATGCGATGTTCTGGTTACCGGCATTCAGGATATTGATGCTGAAACCGGCGCTGCCCTGCAGGAAAGCGGTAAGATCAAATCCTGCATACGCTACAGTAGCGCCCACCGAATAGCTGAGCTCGGGATAACCGGATTTGCCGATGGCGGTCCGGTCGTTATTATCCACGATCCCGTTATCATCCAGGTCCTCATAGCGGAGATCCCCGGGCTGCACCTTGCCAAAGGCAGGCGCGGGCAGACCAGCTTTCAGGTTGCCATCGGCATTGAAATCATTCAGCTGGTAATAACCGGTAGCCACCAGTCCAATAGGGGTTCCATAGGCGCGTCCCGTTTCTGCATTATAGGGATAGGCTGGCGTCAGCTCACCCATATAATCGATCTTGTTCCTGTTATAAGCAGCCGTGCCGAATAAGGAATACTGCAGCTTGCCTGCCCGGTCATTGTAGGCGGCGGTCACTTCAAATCCTTTATTGGTCTGCTTGCCGATATTGGCGATATAAATGATACTACCATAGCTGCCGGGAATGGTATTGTCGCGGGTAATGATATCACTGCGTTTTTCCAGGAAGACATCTACGGTCAGGTCCAGCTTGCTGAACAGGCCGATATCCACGCCTACGTTATACTTCATACTTTTTTCCGCAAAGAGGTTTGGATTGGCCACGTACAGCGGGTTGAGCGCTGTTTGTCCGTTGGCGGCGCCATCACCGGTATAAAAGCCGGTGGAGGCTACATAGTACTGCTGGTAGAGGTAACGACCATTCTGTCCCTGCGGGCTGCCCTGTGAGGCATCTGCCGAACCGGTAGCGCCGGCGGAGGCACGGAGCTTCAGCAGGCTGAAAGTAGTGTTGTCCATCAGGAAGTCCTCATTGGATATGATCCAGCCGGCAGAGACTGCGGGATAAAATCCCCAGCGGTTGCCGGATGCATAGGCATCGGTACCGAAATAAGAAAAGCCTATATCACCGATATAACGGTTCCTGTATACGTAATTGGCGCGGCCGCTGATATTTTGGTATCGGTAGATGCTGGAATAGAAACCATCCCCTTTGTAATCACTCTGCTGGTAATTGACGGCGGCATTTACCTGGTGGCCGGCAAACTGGCGTTCATACCCAACGGTGAAAGCGCCCTGCTTCCAGTCTTCCTGGCCATTGGAGGATTGTGCCCGGGCCTGGATAGTGGTGGTCTGGTCGGTAGTGGTCTTAGTCCCGTTCAGGAAACGGGCATAGGTGGAGGTCTTGCTGTAGCCGGTCAGGGAATAGCTGTTGAAGGAGAACGACTGTATGGCGTAAAGTCCTGGTGTGATCATGTCCAGCTTTTCCTTCAGCTCAAAATTGCCCTGCAGGATACGGCTCTTGAACGACTGCCAGCCCAGGTCGGTGACAGAAGCCAGGGGATTGTCGCGGTACACTGTTGAGCCCGACCATTCGCCGGTCTCCTCATCCCGCACAGGGTAAATATTGGAGGGATAGCGGGCCAGGTTATTCCAGAGAGAAGAGGTGCTGGGAGCGCCATCCACAAAGGACCAGTAATTGGGCATCTTCCTGCTCTCGATCCTGCCGCCGAGGTCCACGCGGGCCTCAAAAATTTTGAACATGGTAAAGTCCAGGTTGGTGCGGATATTATAGCGCGTGAACAGCTGGTTGGAACTGGTATCCGTATTGTCCACATTGTAGAGTCCGCGCTGATTGGCGTAATTGAGTACCACATTATAGCGCACTGTAGGATCGCCACCGCTGAAGATCACATCAGCATCGGTCTGCAACCCCTGGCGCTTCAGCACTTCATCATACCAGCTGACATCCGTACCTGTACCATTGCGGTAGGCTTCCAGCTGTTCCGCGGTGTAAGAGGGCGACCAGCTCTTTTTATCGTTGCTGACAGCCTGGTTGTACAGGCTGGCATATTCATAGGAGCCCAGCGGTTTAGCGATATTGATAGCCGACTGAAACCCCGTTCTTGCCTGTACCTGCACCGTAGGTTTGCCGATCCTTCCTCTTTTGGTGGTGATCCACAACACGCCGTTGGCGCCACGCATCCCAAAGGTAGACAGGGCCGCGGCGTCTTTCAGGATAGATACTGATTCAATTTCAGCGGCGGACAGGTTGCGGAAATAATTGCGGTTGGTCTCAAAGCCATCTACAAAGATCTTGTAAGAAGAAAAACCACCGTAGCCATAACTGCTGATGCCGCGGATACCCAGCATGGCCTCATCATTGCCCGGCTCGCCGGAGTTCTGCAGGACCGTAAGCCCGGCCAGCCGCCCGCTGAGGGTATTGGTCAGATTGGGTGTATGGGAACCATACAGGGTTTCACCGGAAACGGTAGCCACCGCTGCGGAGGAATATAGTTTGGGGACCGTGATCAGCCTGCCGGGTTCGCGGACAGCCGCCTTTTGGGGCACTGTCACCGTATCCGATTCAGGAGCCTGCGCCTGGGCCCCGGCAAAGACGGTCAGCAGCAGCAGCCCCAGCAAACAGCGCCTGGAAATATTGTTTGTATTCATTGTATTCTTTTGTGAGCGTTTTTGAAATAGAACTGCCATCAATCAATAGCCGGGATTCTGCACCAGTATACCTTTGTCTATCTCGGCCTGGGGAATAGGCAGCAGGAACATCTTGGGATCCCAATAGGCCGTGTATACTACCTGGTCGTAATAATTGGTATAGCTGGAGGCCGACAGGTTATCGCTGCCCGGGATGGTGAACTGCAGCTCGCGCACAGGACCTCCCAGCACACCGTTGCCAATATTCTCCAGCTTCCAGTGCCGCACATCAAAGAAGCGCCGGTTCTCATAAAAGAATTCAATGGCCCATTCCCGCTGGATGGTTTTTCGCAGGGCTTGTTTATCGGTCCCCGCAAGGGCAGGCAGGCCAGCCCTTTCATGCACCTTGTTGAGGTTTTGCAGGGCTGCACCGGGATTATCGGTCTCATTATAGGCTTCCGCCAGGCTCAGGTAGAATTCGGGTATACGGAACAATGGGAACTCAAACCAGTTACGGGTACCAGCCTTATAGTAGAACTTGGTAGCTACAGCGGCGCCGCGGCCACGGCCCGAAGGGCCTTTGTTGCCCCCTTTGCCAGCCACGCGGTAGGTCCAGGTATTATCACCCGCATTGTTGCGGGCGTCCATGGTATGGGGCATATTGTCCGCCAGGAAACGAGGCTCCAGCTGGTTCATGCGGGCCAGGTAATCAGAGAAGGGGCGGGCATTGCTTTCGCCGGCGCCGGGCCATTGCTGGTCGGTACCATCAGCCTTGTAATAATTCTCCAGGAAATTGGTGGGCAGACCATAATTATCAATCAGGTAACGTTCACCATTGACCGCCGGATTATAAAAACGGAAGAATTTATCGCCCGGCACATTGTATTTGAAAGCCAGCAGCACCTCGGCGTTATTGGGCAGGGAAGTGGCAGTACCGTAATCATCCAGTGGGTTGTCCGTATCAATCATGGCATAGCCAAACTGTCCGGCCCAGGTCAATACAGCCTCATTGGCCTGGATAGCATCCACCCAACGCTGCGCGTTATAGCTTTTAAAGCTGATCACCGAATCGGCAGGACTGGCCAGGTAAGGCTCAGCCGAATTGAACAGCGGCCTGGCGGCAAAGGTCAGCGCGCGTGCTTTGATGGCCAGCGCCGCTCCCCTGGTAAGCCGGCCTGCATATTTGCTTTCCCAGCTGTCCGGCAGTCCTGTATAGGCCTCGTTGGCCAGGCTAAGAATATGATCCAGGGTGGATTGCAAAGAAGCCCTGGGGATATTGAGGTCGTCAGTGCTTTCCAGGGCCTTGGTCACCAGCGGCACACCGCCATAGCGGATGAAGAGTCCCAGGTAGCGATAAGCGATCAACCCTTTCATCTCCGCCTTCACAATGGCTTTGGCCGCATTGTCCATATCAACGGCTTCGTCCACATTTTCCAGCACAATAAAACACTTGCGGATAGCGCTGAAATTAGTGAAGAAATTATCGGGGCTTTGCGCGGGCCGGCTATCCCAGCCGGCTGGTGTAAAACCGGAGTTGATGAAAATGGACAGGCTCATCCAGGATTCGCCGTAGCTGGCTTCTCCCGAAATGCCGGGCAGGGTGCCGTTGTTGATGCTGCCATCGGGCCAGAGGCCCTGCCCCAGGCTGGAGCGATAGGCATTGGCCAGGGCCGATTCCACGCCCACCCTGGTAGAGAAAACGGTCTCCACCGTAGTGGTCCCTGTGGTATCAGGCTTCTGCAGGAACTCCTTCTGGCAGGCAGTCGCCAGGAAAAGCAGCCCTGCAGCCATCATGGTTATTATTGAACGTTTCATGGTTTGAATGATTTTTAAGGAGCCTTAGAACTGGATATTCAGGCCAAATACATAGGCCCGGGTGATGGGGTACATGGCATAACCACCGCCATCGGTTGTTTCCGGGTCCACGCCGTATTTGAGCAGATCGCTTTTCAGGGTGGCCAGGTTATTGCCATTGGCAAAGAGCCGCACAGAACTGATGCCGGCTTTCTTCAGGAAGCCAAGTTGCTGGAAGCGATAACCGATCTCCACGTTCTTCAACCGGAGATAATCGGTAGAGATCAGCCAGAGATCACTGGCCAGGAAATTGGCGTTACTGCCAGCTCCACCATTCATGGTGGCCCGGGGATAGAGCACCTTTTCCCCTCCGGACAGTTTCTCGGGGGTCCAGCGGCCATCAAATTGCCATTGCATCACATTGCCGGCCGTCTGGTAAAATGGCGAGTTCACAAACTGGTAACCGGCCAGGTTGAAGGAGCCTCTGGCGGTACCGGTGAAGAGTACATTCAGGTCAAAGCCTTTATAGCTGAGGCCAGTTTTGAAATTGAAGCTGTACTGCGGCAGGTTGGAATAACCGATGGGACCAATATCCCGGTTATCGATCAGGCCATCACCGTCCAGGTCTTTATAACGTACATCCCCCAGCGTTTTTTTATTGGCATTGAAAGTATTGTAGGGGCTGTTATCCAGCTCATCCTGCGTATTGAAGAAGCCTTCTGTCTGCAAGCCATATTTCTGGCCGATGGGATAACCGGTCTGCTGCATCCAGGAATGCGCTTTCACGGCTTCGGCCCGGTACACGATCTTGTTCTTTGCATAGTTCAGGTTGGCGCCAACCGTGTAGGAGAGCTCGCCGATATGATCATTCCAGCCCAGCACCAGTTCATAGCCCTGGTTGGTAGTCTTGCCTACATTGGCCGGCGGAACGGCGCTGCTGCCCACGCCATAGGCATAGGGAATGATATCGCTGAGGTTGGTGAGGATACCATCGCGTTCATCCTTGAAATAATCGATGGTCAGCGAGAGGCGCCCTGTAAAGAACCGGGCTTCAAACCCGATATTCTTCTTTTTGGCCCGCTCCCAGGTAACGGCCGGGTTGCCCAGGTTCCCTTCAGCAGCGCCACTGTACAGGGGGTTTGTCACAGAGCCGTCGCTGGTACCGAACCAGTAGCCCGCCTGTCCCAGGTTGAAGGTATTGGGCAGGTAGAGATAACGGCGGCTGGTGCCCAGCTGGTCATTGCCTACCTCACCATAGGAGCCGCGGATTTTTACATAGCTGACCCATTCGTTTTCGGGGAAGAAGGATTCATTGGAGATCACCCAGCCTGCGGAATAGGCGGGAAAGAAACCAAAACGCCGGCCTTCTATGAACTGTTCCGTGCCATTGTAACCGGCATTGAACTCCGCCAGGTAACGTTCTTTATAATTATAGGTTATACGTCCCAGTAAGCCCATGATACCGGAAGGGGTAAAGAAATTATCGGCCGTAGGCACATTGTAGCGTTGCGCCTTGCCCAGCACCAGGCCGGAAAAGGAATGATCGCCAAACTTATTGGCATAGTCAATACCTACATCATAATAGGTCTTGTTCCAGGTTGAATTATGCCCGGGGTCTGCGTGGTAAACGTTGGCCCCTATATTGCCGCCTGCAAATTCAAAATTGTTAGGATCCACCGGGCTGCGGCGCACCTGGTATACGGGCAGGGAAGGCTGGTAGGCCGTTGCCTTTACATAGTTATCATCAATGTTCACCGTGCCACGCAGGGAAAGCCCTTTGGTAATGGCGCCCAGGTTGTATTTAAAAGTGGCGCTTCCGCTGAGCAGGGTATTGTTCAGGGTCTCAGTGCCGCTGGTCAGCAGGTTGAACAGCGCATTCTGCGCGCCTTTCAGGCTGCCCAGGGTAATACCCAAGGGGTTACTGGGCGTGCCGCTGACACCCAGGTAGGCATTGACCAGTTTGCCATCCACCAGGCCGGGGGCGGTCAGTGGGCTGGAATCAAAAATATATTGCATGATGGCTTTGTAGCGGGCGTTGAGGTCATAGGGATTATTGGATCCGCCGCCGAATCCCGGCCCGCTCACTTCGCCGAACTGGCCCATCACATTCACGGCAATGGACAGGTTCTTGATAACATCTATATCAAAGTTGGACCTGAAATTATACCGGTCGAAGGTAGATTTGGTATTGGCGCCATGGTAGCTGGTATTTTCCAGGATGCTGCCCTGGGAGAAATAACCCAGTGAGGTAAAGTATTTGATCTTTGAAGTACCGCCGGAGATATTCAGGTTGAGCTGCTTTTGCGGGCCTGTACCTCCGAACTGTTCGGCAAAGAGATCCCGGCTGCCGTAGTACAGGGCCGGACTGGCTTTCAGCTGCGTTTTCTGCGCCTCCGTGAGCTGGTCCATGGCATCTACTTCCTGCGGGGTATAGTCCCGGTTGTTCTGTAGTTTCCAGAGATCGGTTTCCGTGAACAGGTTATTGCTGAAAGCCATATTGCCAAAGGCGGAAGCTTCGGTGTTGATAGCTTCATTGCGCATGATGGCATACTGGTACGAGTTCACATTATGCAGCAGGTTGGTGGCCTGGGTGATCCCGAAATTGGCCGAGAGACTGAGCGATGGCCTGCTGGCGCGGCCCCGGCGGGTAGTGACAATGATGACGCCATTGGCGCCGCGGATACCGTACACAGCAGTGGCGGAGGCATCTTTCAGTACGGAAATATTTTCAATTTCATTGGCGTCCATGGAATTCAGCTGGTCGTAGCCGCGTTCCGATGCCTGTTCTACCCCATCTATCACCACCAGCGGATTACTGGTGCCGGCAAAAGTGGATACACCCCTGATGAAGATATTGGCGCCATTGCGGCCCGGCTCACCGCTGGTCTGGAGGCCACTGAGGCCCGAGGCCCGGCCCACCAGCATATTGGATACGTTGGACACAGGCGCCGAGGTGAGGTCTTTGGCGGAGATGGCCGATACAGAACCCGTGACCGTAGCCGCTTTCTGCCGGCCATAGGCCACCACTACCACATCCCCGAGGGAAGCGGCATTGTCTTTCAGTGATACATTGACCGTCCGGTCCTCTCCTACAGCGCGTTCAAAGCTGGCGTACGCAATATGCGTGAAGGTGAGAACAGTTTGTGCATTGGGCACAATGATGCTGTAGCGCCCGTCAGCTCCGCTGACAGATGCTTTCTGGGAACCCTTGATAGTAACGGTGACATCCGCTATGGGATCACCTTTTTCATTGGTGATGCGCCCTGATACCGGGCGACTGGCATCCCCGCCGGAAGCGGGGTTCTGTGCAGACACGGTGGCGGTAACAACACAGAGCAGTGTTAGTAATGGTATGGACCGCGTGATCATACGCAAAGTCCATCGTAAACCTTTTTCCATATGAGACATTTTAGCAGTTGTTAGAAAGCGTTTTTAGTAATATCGTTGACCAGGTATTGTTGTTTGACATTGTAGCCTTCCGCTATCAGCGCGGGCTGTACTGTACCGGGGGGATAGTCCAGTTCCAGCTCCTGTGTTTCTCCCGGCAGCAGGTTGAAATAGCCCGCCGTGCACCAGGTTGGCAGGCTCACAGCGCCTGTCCCTGCATTGATCACATTTACTTTAATGGCAATGGCTGTAACAGCCCCGGGATTGCTGAGGCGTATGGCAAGGGTATGCGCACCTGTACGCCGGACCTGGCTCACCTCCAGGCTGGTGGAGCTGCTGTTGAATGCCTGGAAGTTGCCGGCCTGTCGGCCTGTTTTCCAGTAATCGTTCCGGGAAAGCAGCTTACCGTTGTTATCAGTTAAGGAAAGCCTGCACAGGTAAACAGCAGCTGCATCCGGAAGCGGCGGGCCAGTAAATGTTTCCATCAGGCTGGCGGCCGGAATAGCCCCTGCCCATTCCTGCACCTGTATACGTTTGCCGGAAAGATCAAAAAGTTCATAGCGGACCTGCGCACCGGAGATGGTCTGCAGCCGGTTATTGACCACCTGCACCCTGTTATCAGGCATAGTCATTTGCACATGCACCGGCTCACAGGCTTTTTTGCAGGCATAGTAGGAACCGAAGGTCTCGTAATCAGCGGAGTAGGTCTGCCATACTGTGCTGGGCCAGGCGGGGTGGGACATCCAGAGCAATACCCCTGAGGCATTGTTCCAGAGCCGGCTGTTCCAGGACTCCAGCATAGCGCGGTGACTATCGTAATTGAGCAGCTGGGCCTTGCGGCAGAAATCATCCAACCCAAGCGCAGGTCCATAGAGGGAATCCATCGAGGCCCGGTAAGCAGGCTGCCCGCCGTGCAGATCGTGGTAGTACCAGGCATCACTGATGGGCCATTGATCCCGGGGCGACAGCATACTGCGCATGGTAGCGGCGGTGGGAATGGAAGGAGTGCCCAGCTCGGTATTGAAGCCACCGGCAATACCGGTGAAATATACCGCTGCATCCCACTGGTAATGCCAGGGGCCGCTGCCACGCAGGTTGAGGTAACGGGAATTGGGCTGGTAGTAGCGGGTGCCATCCTCCTGTTGTGCGATGGCAGCCAGGCTGTCTTCCAGGGCAACAGGCGCATAACCTTCATTGCGCGGGCACCAAAGGGCAATGCTGGGATGGTTGCGAAAACGCCGCACCATATCCCGTACATTGTCCAGGAACAGGGCATTGTCCGCAGGTGCTACATTATAGCCTTCAGTGGACATCCACCAATCATTCCAGACCAGCAAACCATATTCATCACAGAGCTGGTAAAAGATATCTTCTGTACATTCCCCTGTCCAGTTGCGCACCATATTGAAATTTGCTTCGCGGTGCAGCCTGAAATACGGCTCCAGCCGCTCCCGGCTCACGCGCTTCATGGCATCATCCATACCCCAGTTACCACCTCTGCAAAAAATGCGTACCCCATTCACACGGATCACCAGGAAGGGGGAAACAGCATCTTCCGGAATGCGCTGCAAGCGGGCCGTATCGGCCTGCCGGCGCAGCCAGGCAATACTTGTTTCTGCAATAACTTTTTTCCGCCGGCTGTTGTCGAATAACAATCCGGTATCATTTACAGGCTGATAATGGATGCGAATGTCTTCTTGCTCAGTAACAGCCGCACTCAGCTCATAGGATAGCTCCCGGATGCCGAAACTGGTTGTACAGCGGTCCTGCAACTGCCCGGCTTTGCTGATCTCCAATACCAGTGTATATAAGTTCGGCTCGCCATAGCCATTGGGCCACCACAACCTGGGAGATGGCATACGCAGTGCAGGAAAACGTTCAGGGCTAAACGTTACTTTTTTTGTTTCTCCGGGTTGCAACAGCACCTGCTGCTGTATACTGCTTTGGCCGATGCCGGCTTTTATTGTCAACTGCTGTAGCTGCTCAGTGTTATTGCGCACCTGTGTATGGATGGTCAGGAAAGCATTGCTGGTATCCGGCAAGGGCAGATCGGTGATCACCTGCGGATCATCCAGCATGGCTACCCCGCTGAAACGGAGCAGCACAGGTTGCCAGAGACCGGTATTGCGGTCCCTGATGCCCGGCATCCAGTCCCAGCCTTCACTGGCAATGAATGTAGGCCCATCCGCGCAAAGCATGCCGCCATTGGGTCCCATTCCGGCCGCAGGCGATTCCTCATGCGGAATACCCGGGTTGGGCGGCGGCAGTACCTGTACAGCCACGGCATTCAGTCCCTCTCTTTTAAGCAGGGCGGACAGATCAAAAACACCACGCCGGAAAGCGCCTGTTATTTCACCGGCTTTTTTCCCATTGACCCAAACAATGGCTTTGTAGTTGATGCCCAGGAAAACCAGCTCAGTATGCTTGCCAGCAGTAACGGCCGGCAGGCGGAAGCTGCTGCGGTACCACCAGGCCTGACGGCAAATGGTATCCGGGATCAACAGGTTGGACAGACCATGATAGGGATCGGGATATACGCCCTGGTTGACCAATGTAGTGAGTACAGTGCCCGGTACAATGGCGGGGTACCAGCCGGAAGTCCTGTAAGCAGGGGAAGATAACTGCACGCCGCTGGCTTTGAGTTTTTCAGCAGGCATCAGCTCCCAGCCTTCCAGGAAATATTCCCCTGTACCGGCAGCACGTAAAGCGACAGCGGTTTTACGTGGACCCTGAGGAGTTTTGAGGAACGCGGGCTTAGGCTGCAGCAGTACGTCATTGGAGACCGGCAGGGTCTCTTTTGGTTGCGGGACCAGCAGTCCTTTATTCTGCGCACATACCATATAGGTGGAACCCAGGCAGAGCAGCAGGCAAAAAAAGCGTATGGAAGATAATGGCAGCATCGTTAGTACAATAAGCAATGAGTCAGGGTGATGAACCAGGATCAGCGCAGCGTGGTTTCCATGATCAGCACATTTCCGTTATTGCCCACCCTTTTATTATTATTGATCAGGTTATAAATTGTTTTAACTGTCATGGCGGAACGCAGCCCATCAGCAGGCGTATTGATCACATAGTCCAGCAGCAGGTCCACGGTACTGGTAGCCACATGCATGCGGGTATCGGAAGAAGCGTAATAGATGAATACTTTTCCGTCCGGGTCCATGATCCAGCCATTGCAGAACAATACATTGGATACATCACCAATCCGCTCCTCGTCCTGGGGCGCCATAAAATAGCCGGCAGGTTTATGGATCACTTTAGTGACATCATCCAGGGAGGTCAGGAAAACATAGAGCACATACCGTAAACCGGCAGCAGTATTGCGTACGCCATGGGCCATATGCAGCCAGCCCTTTGCAGTTTTGAGCGGGGCCGGTCCCAGGCCATTCTTACCTTCATATACGGTATGGTAAACCTTCTGGTCTATCACGATCTCTTTTTCAATGACTGCCGCTTCCATGTTATCACAAACCCCGAAACCAATGCCGCCGCCATTGCCGGCTTCTATAAAGCCATCCTGGGGGCGGGTATAGAAAGCATATTTACCATCCACAAATTCCGGGTGCAGCACCACATTGCGCTGCTGGGGCGAGGGGGTTACCAGGTCTGGCAGCCGGTGCCAGGTCCGCAGGTCTTTGGTCCGGGTGATGCCGCATTGTGCAATAGCGGCGGACTGGTCGCCTTCGGGAGCAGCGGGATCTCTTCTTTCTGTGCAGAACAGTCCATAGATCCAGCCGTCCTGGTGCTGCACCAGCCTCATGTCATAGACGTTGGTATCAGGAACAGCCGTTTCAGGAAGATTGACCGGGTAATCCCAGAAACGAAAATTGTCTATCCCGTTCTCACTTTCCGCCACGCAGAAAAATGATTTTCGGTCGATGCCCTCTACACGGGCTACCAGCAGGTATTTATTATTGAGCTTAATGGCGCCGGCATTGAACACGGCATTGATCCCAAACCTTTCCATCAGCACGGGATTGGTAGACTGGTTCAGGTCGTACCGCCAGAACAGCGGTGTATGGCCGGCCGTCAGCACCGGGTAACTGTATCTTTCAAATATGCCGTTATGCTGCGGTTGCGGTGTGTTGACACGGGTCACCAGCTGCTGGTGGCCTTCCTGGAGGGCACTTAATCTTTTGTCAAAATCGATGTTCATATAAAACCTGTTATTATTGATGTGTTACGGATTTTTCAGTTGAATGAAATGCCTGCGTAGCTTCAGCAGCAGGCATAGTGTTGTTTTCCGCCAGCCTTCGCTGCCGCAGCTCTTCACTGATGGTTTCCATATAGTTGTCGTTCAGCCGGTAGAAGAACAGGAATACCGCAGAGAGCAGGGCTCCTGCTGCGGGCAGCAGGCTGACCATGAGCCTGATCCCGTTCACGGCAGCGGCAGACTGTACCTGGTTAGCGGCAAAACCCCAGTAGGCCAGGAGCCAGCCGGTGAGCGCCCCGCCGAGGGTCCAGCCCAGTTTCTGCGACATGGAGGAAGAAGAAAAGATAAGCCCTGTTGCCCGGCGGCCGGTCTTCCATTCGGAATAATCGGCAATATCTGCATACATGGACCACAGCAGCGGGAATACTGATCCGGCGCAGATACTGATCAGGAACTGGAAACCAAAAATGAGCAGCAGCTGGTCTTCCCGGAATGCATAGAAAATACAGCTCAGGACGGCTGCCAGCAGCATAGCGAAGAGAAAGGTCTTTTTCTTCCCGATCCTGTCTGACACCGGCTTGGCCAGCACCACGCCCACAATGTTGGCGGCCTGCCCCACCACCAGGTAGAGGGAGCTGTAGGGAATTGTTATATCAGTAAAGGACAATCGCAGGGACGACTGCTCTTTGAAAAAATACTTGAAATAATAGATGGCTGCGCCATCCCGCAGGGAATTGAAAATAAGGGTGGCGATGCCTGCGCCCAGCAAAACGAACCAGGGAATATTCCTGCCCAGATCGGCCAGGTCAGTCTTCAGGTTACCCTGCTGCGCTTTTTGCGGCAGTATCCTTTCCCTGGTCCAGCGGAAAGTAAGGTAGAACAGCACTACAACCACCAGGGCATAACAAAGCAGGGTCAGCTGCCAGCCGGTCCGGGCATCCCGGGCGCCAAAGGCGCCGGAGAGCTTGTCCACCAGGGGTTCTGTAGTGGCCAGCACAAAGATGCTGCCGGCAAAAGCAAAAATGAACCGGAACGTAGACAGGGTGGTGCGCGCCTTGATATCCGGTGTCATTACTCCCATTAAAGAAGCATAGGGTACGTTGATAGCAGAGTACACCATCATCATCAGCGTATAGGTGCCATAGGCATAGATCAGCTTACCGGTATTGCCCAGCTCAGGGGCGGAGAAGGTCAGCACACCGGCCACACCGAAGGGAATGGCCATCCAGAGGATATAGGGCCGGAACTTGCCCCAGCGCGTGCTGGTGCGGTCAGAGAGAATTCCGATCAGGGGGTCCAGGGCCGTATCCCAGATACGGGTCACCAGGAACATAGTGCCCACCGCCAGGGCCGGCAGGCCAAAAACATCGGTATAGAAATACAGGAGGTATACCGAAAAAAGTTTCCAGAACATGGAGGAAGCGAAATCGCCGAAACCATACCCTACTTTTTCTTTGATGCTTAATGCAGGCTGCATGTTGATGGGGTTAAAGAGAGTAATGGTTTACCAGCCAGGCAGTTCATCCAATGTCAGCACAGGGGCGGCTGCATACAGGGCCCTTATCTGTTCCCGGCTGTTATGACTGTAGGTCAGCTCGGACCAGCTCATGAAAAAGGTCCATTTCGGCTGCGCAGCCAGCTGTTCGGGCGTGGGCAGTTTCTGGCATTCCCCGATGGCCATGGGTTTGGCGCCCGCAGCTTTCAGCATGATCTCGTATTTTTCTTTGGAGAAACCGCTGGCATCATCATATATATCCAGCGCCAGCACATCCCAGTAGGCACTGCCGGGATCATAGGTCACTGCATCGCTGGCCAGTGTAGGAAAATCCTGGATATCCCAGACCCAGATCAGGTTGGTCAGCTTTTTTTCTTTCACCATATAATCATGCAGGAGCTGGTACAGGCGGCGGGTGCCGCTGGCGCCGGGCCTTCCGCCCCACCAGAAAACACCCTGGTTCATTTCATGCATAGGGCGCCACAATACTTCTACGCCTTTATCTTTCAGTATTTGCAGGTAGAGGGCTACTTCATCCACGCGGGCCTTCCATTTTTTATTGAGGGCCGATCCATCAGTGATCAGCTCATTCCATTGCTCATCCGTCAGCTTGCTCAGCACACCGCTCTTATCCCAGCCACAGGGCTCTTCCAGGGCCGGATTGCAGGCATGCCACATAATATTGACAACAGCTCCTTTTTGCCATTGACGCACTGCTTCATCGATCATCTTCCGGCGGTTGCTGATGTTCTCTTCCTGGAACAGGAAATCGCCGCTCCACAAAGCCGGGTAGGTACCGGTGCTGGCAAAAATGGAATCCGTCCACCTTGACGGTTCTGCATTTGGCTCCCGGTTATGGATACCTGCCAGCGTATTTTTTCCGCTGACCTGTTGCAGGAAATGCAGTGTTTTGAAAGTGGCGGCAGCTGGTTCAGGGGCCGGGGGCGCCGGCTGCTGCTCAGCGGCTTTATTAGTGCCGCAGCAATGGAAGCAAAGGCTGAGGCTGACAAGGCCGGCAAGGTAAAAAGGGCTTTTTATCATATAGCGGTTTGAGATCTTTATCGATGCAACAAAAGTATACCGGATACAAAGCCGCTTATGATGCTATAATATCCTTCTATGATGCTACAAAGCAATACCCTTTTCCCCGTCCGGTTCAGACGCCTGGCGCCTTTATCCGGTAGTACGAATATCCTTACCGGAACGCCGCCTGATATATTCTTTAGGGCCAACACCATATTGCTTTACAAAGCATTTATCAAAATAAGAATGGCTGTTGAAACCCACTTCAAAAGCTACCTGGTTGATACTCAATTTCCCTTCCAGCAGGAGTAGTACACTTTTACGGAGCCGGATGGATTTGATGAACTCATGAACACTCTGGCCGGTGAGGGCCTTTATCTTGGCATACAGGACGGTCCTGCTGATGGCCAGCTCCCGGCAGATCTGCCGGGCATCCAGGCTAAGATCACTCAGGTGCGCTTCTATAAAGGCAACGGTCTTCTGCAGGAATTCCTCATCCGCCTTATTCATGCTCATGCCTGCTCCAGGTGCAGGCATTCCTTCACTGGTCATCATATTCTCCACCAGTTTGACATGATTGCGCTCCTGGCTGAACAGGGAGTTCAGGATCACCTGTATCAGCAGTTCTTTTTTGATAGGTTTGGTGAGGTATACATCCGCGCCTGCTTCGTAACCGGAAACCTGCATGGATGATTCCCACTGGCTGGTGAGCAGGATAACAGGGATATGGCTGGTAGTTGTATCCGCTTTCAGCTGCCGGCAGAATTCCAGTCCATCCATGCCTGGCATCAGGATATCTGTAAGGATGATGGCAGGCAATATTTTTTTAGCGATGTCCATGCCTTCGCGGCCGGTACCGGCCTCAAAGATCTCAAAGGTCTCAGAAAGGATCAGCTTGCAATAATTCCTGAGTTCAGGATTATCATCCACTATCAGGACCTTGGCGCCCTTGATCCGCATCAGCCGGTCCAGGGGATAGCTGGCCCAGAAATCAGTACCGGCTTGCCCTTCCGCTGCCATCTCCACTCCGGCGCCGGGCTCCTGCCGGCCTTCCATAGTTGCTTTGGGCAGCAGCACCCGGAAAACTGAACCCTCACCTTCCCGGCTCTCCACGCTGAGCGTCCCGCCGTTGATCTGCAGGAACCCTTTGGTGATCAGCAGGCCGAGGCCCGTTCCTTTTTCACCCGCGGTGCCGGACCTGGGCCGCGATCTGTCCAGCGAGAACAGGTGCTGCAGCTGGCTGGCAGACATGCCTATGCCGGTATCCGAGATGATTATTTCAATAGCGTTTTCCTTTTCATGGCAGCTGATATTCACCCGGCCATTGTAGTTGGTGAACTTAATGCTGTTGGACAGCAGGTTCCTCAGCACGGCATCCACCATCTGCTGATCTACATATACCCAATGCGTGCGGTTGATTTGCACTTCCAGCCGGATATGCTTGTTATTGAATTGCGGTTCCAGCAGCTGTACATTTTTTTCCAGCAGGGCCGCCATATTCACCGGCTCAGGGTCATGCTGTATCCTGCCGGATTGGGTACCGGACCAGTTCAGCAGGTTCACCAGCAGGTCATACACGGCAGCAGAAGAAGCGTGCATACTGTCCAGGTATTCCTGCAGGGCCTGCTTGTCCATTTTCAGCAGGTTATGTTTCAGGTAGCCGAGCAGATCCGCCAGGGCTGATACCGGGCTCTTCAGGTCATGCGCCAGGATGGAAAAAAAATGATCCTTGGTGGCATTGGTCTTTTCCAGCTCGGTCACTGCCTTGGCCAGGATCTGGTTCTGGCTGAGGATATGCTGCTGCTGCTCCAGGATCTTGTCTGTCTGCCGCTGCATCTCTTCGTTAGAAATTTCCAGCTTTTCCTTTTGCTGTTTGATCTCGTCATTCTGTCCAACCAGGGAGGCATTCATTTCATTCAGCTCTCCCGTTCTTTTCTGTACTTCTGCTTCCAGCTGCCGGTTCTTTTGCTGTACGGCCGCCACACGCCAGTAGAAGAAACCTACAACAGCCGCCGCCACGGCCATACCTACCAGCGCCAGGAACCAGCCCGTTTTATACCAGGGCGGCAGGATAATGATATGCAGCTCCCGGATGCCCGCCTGCCAGCGGCCGTCCGCATCGGTAAAGCGAAGTTTCAGCAGGTAGCTGCCAGGCGATAGATTGGTAAAGGAAATCCTGCGTTCGCCGTTCAGGTCAAGCCACTGGTCATGTACCCCTTCCAGCAGGTAACTGTAGCTTATTTTACCGGCGGCATACAGGTTTACCGCAGTAAAGCCGATGGAGAAGAACGACTGGCTTTCATGCAGCACCAGCGTATCTGTCAAAGCCAGCACTTTCGCCAGGGGCGAACCGGGATAGCCTGGACGTTGCAGCTGGCTGTAGATAGTGAGGTCGGTGAAATAGAAGCTGGACGGTATGTTCAGCGGCCTGAGGCTATCCGGGTAAAAGAAGTCGATGCCCTTGGGACTGCCGAAGAACAATTGCCCGCCGGTAGTTTGCAGTACTGATTTCTGGAAAAAAGAACGGGCGTGGAGACCATCGTGCTGATCGTACCGGGATACCCCACCCGTAGCAGGATCAAAACATACAATACCTTCATTGGAGCCGATCCACAACCTGTCGCGGGCGTCGGTAACAACAGATTTCATAGCTTCGGGCAGGCGGTACCGGGAGGCATAGCGCTGGAAAACGGCGGGCTGTTCCCTGAACCGGTCCAGTCCCCGTTCACTGACTACCCATACCTGTCCTTTCCCGTCCTCGATCACCATGTTCACTGAATTATTGGAAATACTATTGGTGTCCGCAGTGTGTTCAAAATGCCGCAAGCCTTTCCCATCAAAGAGGAATACCCCGCTATAGGTACTGATCCATAGTCTTTTCCGGGAATCTTTAAAAAGATGATTGATCCAGGCAGGTTGTCGCAAATCAAAGGGGAGCGAGTGGTTATTCCGGTAGTCCGTCAGCTGGTGGGTATGGAGATTATACAGGGCCAGTCCTTCGCCATGCGTACCAATATACAGCAGGCTATCGTCCGGCAGGATGGTTTTCACATCACTGGAGGCCAGTGCAGGCAGGCTTCCCTTCGGCTGAAGGGCGGATTGCTTACCGGTGGCCGGATCAAAGCTGTGTATGCCGGAACCCCAGGTGGCCAGCCAGAGCAGTCCCTGTGCATCCCGTTTGATATCATTAATAGCCATTCCCGCAAAGGCGGATACTTTCTCCGGAGCAGCAGCATTGCTGCGCGGGTCCCAGTGCAGCAGGCCATCGCCATTGGTACCAACCCAGAGGCTGCCATCTTTTGCTTCCAGGAAAGAAGTGACCACGGTGGTGGACAGTCCTTTGGTTTCCACCGGCATGGCCAGGTAACTCTGGAACACGTTCTTGCGGTCATTTGTATAGAAGAGCCCGTTCTCCATGGAAGCAAACCAGGTATTCCCGGCATTGTCTTCTGTAATAGCGGTGACCGAGCTGATCTTATCATGATTATTATTCCGGGTTGTGGCCGTCACCGGCCGGGGCAGCGCAGCACCGTAGGGCAGGCAGTAGAGCAGGTCCCGGGCCACGCCTATCCAGATATTGCCGGACCGGTCCTGGTAGAGGCAGGAAATGATCTTACGGGTATTGGCATTGCCGGCAAAGAGATCGGCCATCCTTTCCATTAACCGGCCCTGGTTATTCAATATATCGATCCCTTTATCGGTACCCACCCAGATCCGGTTCTGCCGGTCCACAAGTATACTTTTGATATTATTGCACAGCAGTGATCCCGGCGCGGCCGTCTGCCGGTAGCTGCTGAAGTGGCCGGTGGCGGGGTCAAAGCGCATCACCCCTTCGCTGTAGGTGCCCAGCCATAACTGCTGCTGCTGGTCGGCCGCCAGGCAGAACACCACATCCTGCCGGGCATTGCTGCTGAACCATTTGGTTTCCTGCGTTGCTGCATTGTACCGGCACAGGCCTTTGGAAGTACCCAGCCAGAGATTGCCCGGTTTGTCTTCCAGCATGGCATTAATAGGCACGCGGACGCCAGGGCCCATGAGCCTGACCTGCGTGAAATTGTCCGTTTCCCGGTTGTACAGGTTCAGCCCTTCAATGGTGCCTACCCATAATCTTTGCTGCCTGTCCTCATATATAGTATATACAATATTATGGTCCAGGCTTGCGCTGTCGTTTTCCTCGTGAACATACTTTTTGATGCTGTAGCCATCCCATCGGAACAGGCCATCAAAGGAGGCCAGCCAGAGAAAGCCGGCCGCATCCTGGAATACCCGGCCATAGGTATTGGTGGGGAGACCGTTCTCCGTGGAATAATTATAGAATTTATAGTGGGGCTGTTGACCCAGGCAACAGCAGACGCTTACTGTCAGCAGGCAGGCAAAATGAAACTTTTTCAACATGAGATGCGCTCGTTAGCAACAAATAATAGCCAATTTACTGAAATCCGTTATGTAAAGAACAGTAACCGCCAGCGTATGGCCCATTAGCAGTATTCCAAACCTGAACGGGACGGAATTACAATAAATCCGTACCATAATACAAAAGGTGCAGCCTCTTATTGCCTGCAGAAATGACCTTGTTCCCATTTTCAGTATACCAGACAATGATGCAAATTTTACGGACGCTGGTGCAAAAAATGACGGCAGCTGCATGCTATTTTCCCTGTCCAATCTATTTGCCATATGATGAAAGATATTTTCCGGGAGATCACCCCGCTGATTGCCGACGATTGTTTCACCATTTTTTCCCGTACCAAGGCCGAGTTCAATTTTCCCCTGCATATGCATGAGGAAATTGAACTGAACCTGATCCTGCATGCAGCCGGCACCAAAAGGATCGTGGGCGACCATATTGAAGAGATCGGTCCTACCGAGCTGGTGCTGGTAGGGCCTAACCTGCCGCATGGCTGGTTCACCCATCATTGCAAAAGCGAGTGCATCCATGAAGTGACCATCCAGTTCCATAAGGATATCCTCTCAGAGGGTTTCCTGCGGAAAACACAGCTAACCTATATCCGCAGGATGCTGGAAGATGCGCGCCGGGGTATCCTGTTCTCGGAGCAGACGGCCCAGACCATGACGCCCCGGATCCTGTCCCTGAACAAAAAGAATGGCTTTGATTCAGTGCTGGAACTGTTTTCCCTGCTCAATGATCTTTCCACGGCCCGCAACAGTATGATCCTTTCTACCATGAGCCATAGCCACCGCCCGGCCTCTCCCAGCAGCCGGCGCCTGGAAAGGGTCTTTGATTTTCTCAATCAGCACTATCGTCGGGAGATCTCCCTGGAAGAGGTGGCCAAAGTAGCCAATATGCCTAAAGCCTCTTTCAGCCGGTTCTTCAAGAACCATACGGGCTACACGTATACGGAAAGCCTGAATGAGATCCGGCTGGGACATGTGTGCCGCATGCTGATAGACACCACACATTCTGTGGCGGAGATAGCCTTGAAATGCGGCTATAATAATATGGCTTATTTCAACAAGATATTCAAGTCCAGGAAAGGCTTAACACCCAAGGATTTCAAGAAAAATTATAACGGGCACAGGATGTTTGTGTGACAAAGACGCAAAACCTTTGCGGTACTAATTTTTCCCCGCTATGTGGCAGCTCATCTTACGTGACGCTACTTTGGCCCTATGGTCCTTTATTGTGGCAATAGTGTATGGATGCGGCGGATCAGCTCCATGCAGGCGCGTCCATTGTGGTAAGGGCATTTCCAGAAACCGGCCTTGTCTTCTCCCGGCATCAGCGTATGATCTTCCCTGATCCCCCAATACCATTCACCATGCCGGCGGTCCAGCAGGTACTGGCGGGTGAAGCCCCAGCTGTTCAGGGAATGGTTCAGGTATTGTACCTGGCCACTTACCTGCCAGGCATTGAAAAAGCCCACCATGGCTTCTGCCTGCGGCCACCAGTGCTTTTCACGCACCAGGTGATGGGTATCACCGTTGTATTCATACCAGAGTCCGCCATCCTTGTCCAGCCCACGGGCTGCGGCAGCCGCCAGCTGCAGGCCGGCCTGTTTCACTTCCTGCAATAACTGTTCATCAGTCAGGACTTCAGCCGCTTCCTGCAGCAGCCAGGCTGCTTCTATATCGTGACCATAGGAAATGATATTGGAGCGAAGTACCCACTGTTCATCAAAGAACAGCCTGAGGTGAAAGCTGGCAGGATCAATGATCCGGTCCAGGAAGATGCGCAGCAGGGAAATGATGGCCTCCTTCAGTTCGGCGGCGGGCCAGATACGGTACAGGTTGGTATAGGCTTCCAGCACATGAAGGTGCGTGTTCATTGTTTTTTTCTCGTTGGCGTCTTTGGCGCTGAGCCGCAGATCGGGCAAGGCCTGCCAGTCGCGGGCCAGGGCTTCCAGGTAGCCGCCGGATTGTGGATCGCGGCTGTATTTTTCTATGGTATGAAACAATTCAATGGCCATGGTCTTAGCGGCTTCATTCTGAGCCGCACGGTAATATTCTGCCAGTCCATAGAGTATAAAGGCCAGCGCATAAAATTGCTTTTTAGTATCCAGTGGCTGTCCTTTAGCGTTCACGCTCCAGTATACGCCACCCTGCGCAGGATCTATAAAATGATCGCGGATATAGTCAAAAGCCCTGCCGGCCAGGGCCAGGTGCTCCAGTTGTCCCGTCAGGTTAAAAGCAGCAGCATAGGTCCAGAGAATGCGGCCATTCAGTACCGCGCCTTTGGGTGCATCAGGATATACTGTATTGTCCTGGTCTATCCGGCCGTAAAAGCCCCCCTGCTGCCTGTCTACCATATTGCTGGCCCAGTAATCCAGTATGGCAGCCAGTTCCTGCTGCATTTCCTGCTGATAATGGCGAAGTTGTGCTATGTGTGCGCTGTTCATATGATCCATTCCTATAAAAAGATAAATGTAGGATGGCAGGCTCAACGGATATAATGCTATTTTATCGTTTTATGCTCAAAAAATGCCGGGCCTCATTCGGCTTTGAGGTAAGGCAGGGCTCTGGGATACCAATCGGCCGGTAAGCCGGCCAGCAGCCGGAGCTGGTCCGTGCTTTTATAAGGCCCATGCTGTTCCCGGTAACGCACAATAGCCTTGGCTATGGGCCAGCGGATATAGGGATGCTGCGCCAGCGTGGCGGCATCCAGCCGGTTGATGTCCAGCTTTTTTACAGCGGTACTGTCGCAGGAAAGAAAGACACGAAGCTGTTGATAGGTAGGATCCGGCAGGCCGTATACATCAGCCAGTTGTTGAACACTCACAAATCCACCCAGCTTTTCACGGAAAAGCACAATCCGGTTGGCCAGCTTTGAGCCGATGCCCGGAAGCGAAATAAACGCATTGGTATCGGCCGAGTTGATCTCAACTGGGCCGGGCATTTTTGCGTTTGTCCATTTGCGTGGAATATAGATGCGGGAAGGAGTACGCTGTTGCGCAGGTGTAGCCCGCGTTTGCTGTCCTGAGCTGTACCCTGTCCGTTTCCAGCTACCCTGGTAAGGTGCGCGGCTACCCGGGCCATAGCTTGCAGTACCAGCCTCAGGCGCTTCTTTTTCCGAACCTGCGCGCCATTGGCTCCCTCTTTCTTGCGGCCTGCTCTCCCTTCCTTCCCGCCACTTTTGATTGCCCCGGTTTACTCCAGCCTGTTGCCCATCTTCCCAAACCTTTTTTTCCTTACCCTGCGCCTGCAGCGAGTCCGATCCCGCCAGCACCTGGTCCAACTGCTCCTGCAAATAGGTAGCAGTAGCAGGATCCGGCGCCTGAAATGCAGGCGTAAAGAATACCGGCCAGCTGCTGGCCAGTATGATCAGGACCAGCAAAACCAGCACGCCAGTCCGCTCTTTTTTGCTGAACCGGAAAAGATCTTTCCAGGTATTGTTTAGCTGCATGCAGTAAACAATAAAAATAAGCAGGATAAAAAAATAAAAAGCGGTTATACCGTACCGGTACCGATAAGAAATTTGGGGACGAACCAAAAAGCCGCGAAGCGGCTTCTATCAAACCTTCACTACCAGCCCATCGTAAGCGATATTAATGCCAGGCGGCAGTTCGGCATCCACTTCTTCATGACGGCCCATCTGGTGGCCCAGGTGAGTGAACCAGGTTTGTTCAGGCGCCAGCTCCTGCGCCAGCGCCACGCCTTCAGAGAGGCTGTAATGGGAGATATGCTGCTCTTTGCGCAGGGTGTTCAGCACCAGCACCCCGGAACCGGCAATCTTAGCCTTTTCTTCCGGATCTATGCGGTTGGCATCGGTGATATAAGTGAATTTCCCGAAGCGGAAACCCAGTACCGGCATCTTCAGGTGCCAGACCAGGATGGGCTGAATGGGAATATCCCCAACCATAAAGGGCTGGGCGCTGATAGTATGAAGGGTGATCTCGGGGACACCCGGGTATTTGGTCTCGTAAAAAGCATAGGGGAACTCCCGGACAATAACCTCCTGGGTCTCTTCACTGGCATATACATGCATGGCCTTTTGCGAGAAATAGTTGAAGGCCCGCACATCATCCAGCCCCGCTACATGGTCCTTATGGGAATGGGTGAATACAATGCCATCCAGTTTTTTCACTTGGGCGCGGAGCATCTGGTAACGGAAATCAGGTCCGGAATCCACTACCAGCGTGGTCTTTTCCGATTGTACCAGTATACTGGACCGTAAACGTTTGTCTTTTTTATCGGGAGAGGTGCAGACCCTGCAATCACAGGCAATCATCGGAACCCCGCCACTGGTGCCGGTTCCCAGGAATGTGATCGTTAAGGCCGGGTAGCTCATGACTCTTCCTCCGCATGCTTGGCCAGTACCTCTTCATAGGTCCTGCGGGCCTCAGGCGACAGGAGATCTGCATTGATTTTCAGCTGGGGAATAATATCGATAAGGGTATTGATACGCCCTTCCATTTGCAGGAACTTATTCAATACCACAACCCTTCTTTGCTCAAGGATGCAATAGCCACTCTGGAAAGTGCCCCGCTCATAGCGGATCACGTATTCCATCTCGTCCAGGATCCTTTCAATCTTATCTAAAGTAGTCTGCGTGTATTTCATAGTTGTACTACAGCAATTGCCCTACAAATTTAACCAAATCGTTGGGTGATGCCGCTTACAGCCCATTTAGTTATCCCCAGCCTGTGGAGAGAAAATTTATTTGCTCGTCATCTTGATCACGGGCACAATCATCTCTTCCAGGCTCACCCCGCCATGCTGGAAGGTGTTCCGGTAATAGTTCACGTAGTAATTGTAATTGTTGGGATAACAGAGGAACTGGTCTTCCCGGGCAAAAATAAAGGAGGAATTGACCGTGGGTACAGGCAGTCCGGCCTCTTTGGGATCCCGGAAGGCCAGCACATCTTTGGGCTCATAATTCAGGTTACGCCCGTGTTTATACCTAAGGTTGGTGGTAGTCTGTTTATCGCCGATCACTTTGGAAGGGCTTTTCACCCGTACGCTGCCATGATCGGTAGCCAGGACCAGGTTCACTTTCTTGTCGGCTATCTTCTTCAGCGCCTGGTGTAATGGAGAATGCTCAAACCAGCTGCGGGTCACAGAGCGATAGCTGGTTTCATCACCCGCCAGCTCTTTCAGCACTTCCATCTCGGTACGGGCATGGCTCAGCATATCCACAAAATTGTACACGATCACGTTCAGGTCGTTCCCCAGCAGGTTATGCATATTGTTGGCCAGGTCCTGTCCAGCCTGGTTGTTCAGCACTTTGGTATAGGAGAATTTGATATCGTCCCGGCGCTGTCTTTTCAGCATGCCGCGCAGGAACTCTTCTTCAAACAGGTTCTTCCCTCCTTCCTCATCATCGTTCTTCCATTGCTGGGGGAACTGCTTTTCAATATCCACGGGCAGCAGTCCGCTGAAAATGGCATTGCGTGCGTATTGTGTGGCAGTAGGCAGGATGCTGTAAAAGCTGTCCTCCTCCAGGATGCGGAAGCTTTCGGCAAAGATGGGCTGGATGGCCTTCCACTGGTCAAAGCGGAGATTATCTATCAGCAAAAAAAAAGTGGGCACCCCTTTCTCCACATGGGGCAGCACTTTGAACTTGAACAGCGAATGGGACATAACAGGGCCTTCCTCGCTGCGCGGGTTCACCCATTTGGCATAGTTCTTAGAAACGAATTTGAAGAACTCGGTGTTGGCCTCGCTTTTCTGGGATTGCAGGACCTCCTGCATCTCAGGGCTGTCGCTCTTCTCCATTTCCAGTTCCCAGTACACCAGTTTCTTGTACAGTTCCATCCATTCATTGTAATCGGGATTGCTGTTGAGGGCCATGAACAGGTTCCGGAACTGCTGCTGGTAGGCGGTGGTGGTCTTTTCGGCTACCAGCCGCTTATTGTCGATGATCTTTTTCAGGCTCAGCAATACCTGGTTGGGGTTGACCGGTTTGATCAGGTAATCGGTGATCTGGCTGCCGATGGCCTCATCCATCAGGTTCTCCGTTTCATTCTTGGTGATCATGACCACGGGCACCTGCTGGTTCACTTCCTTGATCTTGGCCAGGGTCTCCAGGCCGGTGATACCGGGCATGGTCTCGTCCAGCAGGACCACATCAACGATGTTGTCCCGCACAAAATCAATGGCGTCAAAACCATTGGTCAGTGCGCTCACTTCATAGCCTTTCTGTTGTAAGAAAAGGATCTGCGACTGCAGGCTTTCCATTTCATCGTCTACCCAGAGTATTTTTCCCAATGCCATGTAAAATAGGTTTGAAGGTTAGCAAAATACCATATTATCAGGGAAATCAGTTAATCAGTACTTTTGTCCGCTCCTTTTGGCAGCATTTTAACAAAAACAAAGCAGCGAATGGCCGACAGACTCCGAAAGATTATCAACGATCCCGTGTATGGTTTCATCACCCTTGACCATCCGCTAATTTTCCAGGTGATAGCCCATCCCTATTACCAGCGCTTACGGCGGATCCACCAGATGGCTTTTGCACACCTGGTATATCCTGGGGCGGTACATACCCGGCTTCACCATAGCCTGGGGGCCTATCACCTCATGTGCAATGCTATCCAGGAGCTGCGCAGCAAGGGCACGGAGATCAGCCCTGAAGAGGAAATTGCCGCCAAAGTAGCTATCCTGCTGCATGATGTGGGCCATGGTCCCTACTCCCACGCACTGGAAAAAGTGCTGATTGAAGGAGTGGCCCACGAACAGATCTCCCTGCGCATTATGCAAGTCATGAACCAGCAGCTCAACGGCCAGCTGGACATGGCCATTGCCATTTATACCAATACTTATTCCAAACATTTCCTGCACCAGCTGATCTCCGGACAGCTGGATGTGGACCGGATGGATTATCTCTCCCGCGACAGCTTCTTTACCGGGGTATCCGAAGGCGTGATCGGGTATGACCGCATCCTGAAAATGCTGACCGTCCGCGACGGCGAGCTGATGGTGGAAGAGAAAGGGGTTTTCTCCATTGAAAAATTCCTGGTCTCCCGCCGCCTCATGTACTGGCAGGTATACCTGCATAAGACCGTGCTCAGCGGCGAAAAAATGCTGGTCCGCATCATCCGCCGCGCCAAAGAACTGATCAGCCAGGGCATGGATGCAAAGTCCGCCACCCCTACGCTGGACCTCTACCTGCAGCCCGCAGGCGATGGCCCCGCAGACCTGCACCTGGACCAGTTCTGCCTGCTGGACGACTATGACGTGCTGGCCGCCATCAAAGGCTGGACCGCCCACCCGGACAAAGTGCTGTCCATGCTCTGTTCAGCGCTGATCAACCGCCGTTTATTAAAAGTTAAATTTCAGGGCGAACCCTTTACAGAAGCCTTTATAGCGGAACACCGGAACAGGATTTGCCGTGAACTGAACATCACGGAAAAAGAATGCAGCTACCTCCTGTTCACAGGCGAGGCTGTCAGCACTACCTATAACCTGGTGGAGGAGAAGATCAATATCCTGTTCAAGGACGGCAGCGTAAAAGATATTTCGCAGGTAGACAACGCGCTCATCCATAAGACCCTCTCAACCCCTGTGAAAAAATATTACATTTGTTACTGGACACCCAACCCATGAACAATCAAAAGCTACAACTAAAGAAAAAATGCAATTCACTGCTGCCCAAATAGCCATGCTCATCAACGGGAAAGTAGAAGGCAATCCCGAGACCGCCGTCAGTTCCTTCAGTAAGATCGAAGAAGCCCAGACAGGCCAGCTTGCTTTCCTTGCCAATCCCAAATACGAAGACTATCTCTATACCACCGGGGCCTCCCTGGTGATCATCAATACCGCACTGGAACTGAAACAGCCCGTGCAGGCCACCCTGATCCGGGTGGAGGACGCCTATACCGCTTTTGCCACCCTGCTGGCGGCCTACCAGGACATGATGACCCAGCAGATGACCGGCATCCAGGACCCCTCCTATGTGGCCAGCTCTGCCAGACTGGGCGAGAATATCTTCCTCGGCGCCTTCAGCTATATCAGCGAAGGGGTGAGCGTAGGCAATAATGTCAAGATCTTCCCCCAGGTATTCATTGGCAAGAATGTGAAAATTGGTGATAACTGTATTATCCATCCAGGCGTCCGCATCTACCATGAATGCGTACTGGGCAAAAATGTGACCGTCCATGCCGGTACCGTAGTAGGCAGCGATGGCTTCGGCTTCGCCCCCCAGCCGGATGGCAGCTTCAAAAAAGTACCGCAGATCGGCAACGTGATTGTGGAAGATTTTGTGGAAATAGGCGCCAATGCCACCATTGACCGCGCCACCATGGGTTCAACACTGATCCGTTCCGGCGCCAAACTGGATAACCTGATCCAGATAGCCCATAACGTGGAAGTGGGCAACAACACCGTTATTGCCGCCCAGGCAGGCGTCAGCGGCAGCACCAAGTTGGGCAATAACGTGATGATCGGCGGACAGGCCGGCATTGTGGGTCACCTCACCATTGCCGACGGCGCCAGGATCAACGCCCAGAGCGGGGTCAGCAAATCCATCAAAACCCCACGGGCAGCCGTTACCGGCTCGCCCGCCTTTGACTATACCAGCGCCCTGCGCAGCCAGGCCCTGAGCCGCAACCTGCCCGACCTGGAAAAGCGGATCAAGGAACTGGAGAAGCTGGTTCAGCAATTACTGGCGGAAAAAGTCTGATAAAAAGGCCCCTCTTGGCCATCACTGTGCAAAATAACCGGACCAGTCCGGTCGTTTGTGCCGCGTATTGTATATTTGCCCTTCCAAAAAATTTAGCATGGATTCCAATTTCAATCCTGACAAGCAACATACCTTAGGCTCGGCAGTAAGTATCAGCGGTACCGGTCTCCATAGCGGTATCAATGTGGACATGACCCTCAAACCAGCCCAGCCTGGCTTTGGATATCAGTTCCAGCGGATTGACCTGGCCGGAAGACCCATTATAAAAGCTGATTGCGACCTGGTGACTGACACCTCCCGGGGCACTACCCTGGAAGACAATGGCGCCAAGGTCAGCACCGTAGAACATATCCTGGCCGCCCTGGTAGGCATGGGCGTGGACAATTGCCTGATTGAACTGAACGGCCCTGAGATCCCCATCATGGACGGCAGCTCCGCCCCTTTTGTGGAGATCATTGAAGAAGCAGGGATACTGGAACAGGATGCCACCAAAGTATGGTACACCATTGATACCAATATCACCCATTACGATGAGAAGAAACGGGTAGAAATGACCGCTATGCCCGCTACGGACTATAAGATCACCACCCTGATCGACTTCAACAGCCCCGTGCTGGGAACCCAGCATGCCGGCCTGAAGACCATGCGGGAATTCAAAGGCGAGATCTCTTCCTGCCGGACCTTCGTATTCCTGCATGAGCTGGAAATGCTGCTGCAGCACAACCTGATCAAAGGCGGGGACATCAATAACGCCATCGTGGTGGTGGACAAACCCGTTACCGACGAGGAAATGCACCGCCTGGCCAAGGTCTTCAACCGTACTTCCATTGAAGTGAAAAGCGAAGGCTACCTGGATAACCTGGAACTCCGCTTCCCCAATGAACCCGCCCGGCACAAGACCCTGGACGTGGTGGGCGACCTGGCCCTGATCGGTTACCCCATCAAGGCCCATATCATTGCCAACAGGCCCGGACACAGCACCAACGTGGATTTTGCCCGGATCATCAAGCAATACATAAAAAAAAACAAGCACGTCAAGAATATTCCCATTTATGACGCTAATCAGCCCCCTGTATATACCCTTCAGCAGATCGAAAAGACCCTGCCCCACCGCTACCCTTTCCTGATGGTGGACAAGATCATTGAGCTGTCCGACAGGCATATCGTAGGCATCAAGAACGTCACTTACAACGAACCCTTCTTCACCGGCCATTTCCCTGGCAACCCCGTTATGCCGGGCGTGCTGCAGATAGAAGCCCTGGCCCAGACCGGTGGCATCCTCTGTATCAATGCCATGCCCACGGGAGAATATGATACTTATTTCCTGAAGATCGATAATTGTAAGTTCAAACAGAAAGTGATCCCCGGTGACACCATGCTGCTCCGGATGGAGCTGCTGGCCCCCATCCGCCGGGGCATCTGTGAAATGAGAGGTACCGTATATGTGGGGAATAAAATAGCCACTGAGGCCGACCTGATGGCCCAGCTGGTAAAAAGAGGCACATAAATCTGTTCAGCGCCACACAATAAATATAAATCAGCTGGTTTACCAATAAATTATATTTTTGCGGGGCGGCAGTCGAATGACAATAATTATTTTTGCCGATTAATTGAGTATCAAACCAGTCCATAAGGGTGCCATGGGTGAACAATTACACCAGAAACCTGCAGGCGACAGTATTGCTGCCGCCCCCGCAAACCACTATCCGCCATCAACACTTAAGAACGTCAATACGATGATCCATCCGCATACATATATTCATCCCAATGCCAAGCTGGCCACCAATGTAAAGGTTGACCCCTTTACCGTGATCCACCAGAACGTGGAGATCGGCGAAGGAACCTGGATTGGTAGCAATGTAACGATCATGGAGGGCGCCCGCATTGGCCGTAACTGCCGGATCTTCCCGGGCGCGGTAATTGCCGCCATCCCGCAGGATCTGAAGTTTGACGGGGAGGATACTATGGTGATCGTCGGCGACAATACCACCATCCGGGAATTTGTCACCATTAACCGCGGCACCAAGGACCGGGGCAAAACCCAGGTAGGTAATAACTGCCTGATCATGGCCTATAGCCACCTGGCACATGACTGCCTCATTGGCAATCATTGCGTAATGAGCAATAATACCCAGATCGCCGGGCACGTAGTGCTGGGAGACTGGGCCATCCTCGGCGGTATGTGCGCCGTTCACCAGTTCGTAAAGATCGGCCAGCACTCCTTTGTGAGCGGCGGCTCCCTGGTGGGCAAGGACATCCCCCCCTATATCAAGGCCGGACGCGCCCCCCTCAGCTATTCCGGCGTGAACTCCGTGGGCCTCAAACGCCGCGGTTTCACCGTGGATAAGATCAATCATCTCCTGGACATCTATCGCGTGGTCTACAACAAAGGCATGAACACCAGCCAGGCCCTTGAACACCTGGAAGAAGAATTCCCTGCCACTGACGAACGCGACGAGATTGTGACCTTTATCCGCGAAAGCGGCCGCGGTATCATTAAACGCTATTCAAAAAATAGTGTGGATGAAGATATCGCTGACTAAAGCAGGCAAACGCTTCAACCGCGAATGGATATTCCGGAACTTTCAGTATGAATTCATGGCAGGCACCGCCTATGCTATCACCGGTCCCAACGGCTCCGGAAAAAGCACCCTTTTGCAGGCCACCGGTGGAGCCTTAGCCCTCAGTGAAGGCGCCGTAACCTATACCCCCGCCAATGCCACCCGGCCCATTGAGCCCGACCAGGCCTTTCAATACCTTTCCATCGCCGCCCCCTACCTGGAACTGATAGAGGAAATGACCGTCACCGAATTCCTGCAGTTCCACCAGCAGTTCAAACCCCTGCTGCCCAACTGGTCCATCCCCGCTATCATTACCGCCGTAGGACTGGAAAAAGCCGCCCATAAACAGATCCGCTTTTACAGTAGCGGCATGAAGCAACGGGTAAAACTGGCCCAGGCCATTTTCTCCCATGTGCCCTGTATCCTCCTGGATGAACCCTGCACCAACCTGGACGCTGAAGGCATCAGCCTCTACCACCAGCTCATTGACGCCCATTGCAGCCAACGCCTGGTGATTGTCAGCTCCAACGACCCCCAGGAATATAGTTTCTGCCGGGAACAGATCCGGATAACCGACTACCGCTGATATCCCCGCCCACCGCAGGTCTGCTGTCCCTGACAACGTCTATTTTGCTGTAACCAGTTGCTTTTCATACCTGAAAAGACATTTTTACAAGAATAAAGGACAGGACTTTCAGCCCTTGCGCTCATTCCAACGGATATTTATAGCTATTGCTGCCATATGCCCATCCGGACCATCCATATCGTTTTCCCTTCAGCCGCATACCTTCTATGCGATGCGCCCGCCGGGGCCGGCAGCTTACCCATTTCCCGCTTACCGGTTTCATCAATTCATAAAATGTACCTACATGTTTAAACGGAACATATTTCTCTTTTCCGCCCTGCTCTGCTTTGCCGGATCCGTTAACGCCCAGGCAAAAAAAGACAGACCCAACATCATTATCATCATGGCTGACGACCTCGGGTACAGCGACCTGGGCAGCTTTGGCGGTGAGATCCATACGCCCAACCTGGACCGCCTGGCCAATAACGGCCTGCGGATGACCAATTTCCACAACAACGCCCGCTGCTGTCCTTCCCGCGCCAGCCTGCTCACCGGTCAGTACGCCCACAAAGTAGGCCTGGCCTACAATGGCAATGCCCTGACCCGTAATGCCGCCACTATTGCCGAAGTCCTCCAGGAGAACGGCTACCAGACCGGCATGTCCGGCAAATGGCACCTGAGCGATGACGTCCAGCAACCCGGCAAAGAAAACCAGCTCAAATGGCTCAACCACCAGGGTTATGAAGACAAAGATTTCGCCTCCCGCGAAAGCTATCCCATCAACCGCGGTTTCCAGAAACACTATGGCGTGATCTGGGGCGTAGTGGATTATTTTGATCCCTTCTCCCTGGTCAATGGCACAGAACCCATCAAAGACGTACCAAAAGATTTTTACCTCACGGATGCCATCAGTGATACCGCGGTAGCCTATATCAAAGAATTTACCGCCAGACAACAACCCTATTTCCTGTACGTAGCCCATACCGCTCCCCACTGGCCCGTTCAGGCCAAAGAAGAGGATATTGCCAAATACCAGCACACCTATGACATCGGCTGGGACGAGATCCGCAGGCAACGCTACGAGCGTATGGTGGAGCTGGGCCTCATTGATCCCAAAACCACGCCCATGCTGGAAGTCATGGGCCGCTTTGGCCGCTGGGACCAGCTCAGCAAAGAACAGCAAGAAAAACAGGCCCGGAAAATGGCTACCCATGCCGCTATGGTGGACCGCCTGGACCAGGGCGTTGGCCGGCTGATCAAAACCCTGGAAGAAACCAATACCCTCAACAATACCATCATCCTCTTCCTGGCCGATAATGGCGCCTCCCCGGAAATTGTACAGCAGCCCGGTTACGACAGGCCCAGCGAAACAAGGGATGGCCGCACCCTGTACTATGATGAAAAAGTACCCACCGAACTGATCGGCACCCAGCTTTCCTATACCATGATAGGGCCCAACTGGGCCAATGCCATCAATACGCCCTACCGCTTCTGGAAAAAAGAAAGCTTTGAAGGCGGTATCAATACCCCCGCCATCATCCACTGGCCTGCCGGTCTCAAAGCCAAAAAAGGCAGCACCAGCGATGCCCTGACACATGTTATTGATGTAATGCCTACCTTTCTGGAACTGGCCGGCGTTTCTTATCCCGCCAGCTATCATGGCAATAACCTGACAGCCATGGATGGCCAGAGCATTGTTCCCGTGATCAGAAAGAAAAAGCAACCCGCCCGCGATGGTGTTTTCTTTGAACATGAAAACGGCAAAGCCTTTATCAAAGGCAACTGGAAACTGGTGATGGAAAGCAGCAAGGGCAAACAATGGGAACTCTATGACCTCAGCAAGGACAGGAATGAACACATTAACCTGGCTGCACAGCAACCCGAAAAACTGCAGGAAATGATCAAAGCCTGGGAAGCCTGGTACGCCAGTATGAAACCCTATATCCGCCCCCGCCCCGGCAGCGGTCCGCAATAAGCAACCAACCGGCGCGCGGTCCTGCAATGAAGTAAACAGACTGATATGAAAACTGTGCGTGGGAAATTCTACTTATTCATGCTGATAAGCCTGCTGTCTGTACCCCTGTACGGACAGCAGGTTCTTTTCAGGAACTATACCGTAGCCGAAGGGCTCTCCGCCAACACCGTCCGCGCCATTGTCCAGGACAACCAGGGCTTTCTCTGGTTCGGCACCAAGAACGGCATCAGCCGCTTTGATGGCTACCAGTTCAAACGCTATCAATTCAACAAGAATAAACCCGGCTCCCTGGGTAATAATTTTATCCATGCGCTGTGCAGGGCAGACAGCACACATATCTGGATAGGTACGGAGAACGGCGTTTACATTTTAGACCTCAGCACAGAATTATTTGATCCCCTGCCCGGCCTGGAAGGCAATGCTGTTTTTGATATCCTGCGGGACAGCAAGGGCAATACCTGGATCACCACCCGCCTGAACGGCCTCTACAAAATAGCCCCCGGCAGCCGCCAGCTGCAGCTTGTCGGCAACCGGGAAAAAGGCAACGGTCCCCTCACCAGCCGCCACCTCACCCAGCTGGCGGAAGACAATAACGGTCATATCTGGATAGGCACCTATGGCTACGGCCTGGATGTACTGGACCCCGCCAGCATGCGGGTTACCAATTACAATACCGGTAACGGGCTTACCAGCAATTATGTCATTGCGGTCTATAAAGACGGGAACGGCCGTATCTGGAGCGGTACTTTTACCCGCGGCGTATCCATGTATGATCCGCAGACCCGCAGTTTTACCAGCTACCATAAGAACAGTTCACCGGCCATCAATGATGATATTGTCCGCGGCATCAGCCAGCCGGAACCCGGCAAAATTTTTATCGGCACCGAAAAAGGATTGAATATCCTGGATGAAGCCACCGGCGCCATCTCCAGCTACCAGAACCACCCGGCCGATCCTTTTTCCATCAGTGATAATTCCGTTTACCGTATTTACCCGGATCGCAACGGGACTACCTGGATAGGCACCTACTTTGGCGGCGTCAGTTATTTCCGCCCCGGCGGCTCCGCTTTTGAACTCTATTATCCCACCGGTAATACCGGCACACTGACCGGAAGGGCCGTCAGCTGTTTCCTGGAAGATGAGCCAGGCAAATTCTGGATAGGTACAGAAGATGGCGGCCTGCAATATTTTGACAGCAGGACCAAGGTTTTCCGGCAATACCCTTTCCTTCCCCGCCAGCCAAAACTGGCTTACCATAACGTACATGCGCTTTTGAAGGATGGCCAGGGCCGGCTCTGGATCGGGCTTTTTGCCGGAGGCATCAATCGTTATGATCCGGCCACCGGCGCCATGCGGCAGTACCTGCAGCAAAGCAGTGATCCCCACTCCCTCCTGGGTAATCATATCTTTTCCCTGTACCAGGATAAGGAAGGCATCATCTGGGTAGGAACAGACCAGGGACTCAACAAGTATGATTCCGCCACTGACGGTTTCATCCGTTTTAAAGAACCCGGCCTCTACAATACCATAGTATATGATATGCTGGAAGATGCATCGCGGAACCTGTATGTAGCCACTTACAATAATGGCCTCTATATCCTCAACAAACGCACGGACCAATGGCATAACATCAGCAACCAGACAAAGGGTGGGGCGCTGGCCACCAATAAGCTGATCTGCCTGCATGATGATAACAATGGTCATCTCTGGATAGGCACCGATGGCGGTGGCCTGCACAAGCTCAATAAGCGTTCCGGTAAAATGACGGTCTATGATCAGACCAATGGCATTGACGCCAACGTGATCTACAGTCTGCAGGAAGATGATGAGGCCCGTTTATGGATGGGCACCAACAATGGCATCTATAGCCTGGCAATGGGAACAGGTCAGTTCCATCATTTTTCCCAGAAAGACAACCTGCAAAGCGCCCAATTCAATTATAAATCCGCTCTCAAAGCAGCAGACGGCAGTATCCTGATGGGCGGTGTAAAAGGTTTCAACCTCTTCCGCCCGGAAAAAGTGGCCGATGTCCGGCACGATTATACCGTTATCATCACCGGCTTCCAGCTCTTCAACAAGGAAGTAGCGCCTGGCCCCGAAAGCGTACTCAGCCAATCCATCAATTATACCAACCGGATCAGGCTGGCCCACGACCAGTCCGTTTTCAGCTTCGAGTTCACCGGCATCGGCTTCACCACACCGGAAAAAGTACGGTACGCCTACCGGATGAAAGGATTTGATGAAGACTGGAACTTTGTAGGCAACGAACGAAAGGCCACCTATACCAATCTGTCCCCGGGCTCCTATACTTTTATGGTCAAAGCCGGGCTGGACGATAATAGCCTGAGCAGCCAGTCGATCGATATCACCATTATTATCAGCCCTCCCTTTTATAAGACCACCCTGGCCTACATACTCTATTGCCTGCTGGCGATCCTCGCCGGCTGGCTGGGCTATCGTTATTTTGTGGCCTATCACCGCCGCCGCAACGCCGCCAAGCTGGAACGCATGAAGATCCGGGAAGAACAGGATTTCTATGCACGCAAGATCGAGTTCTTCACCATGATGGCGCATGAGATCCGCACGCCTTTGTCGCTGATCATTGCCCCCCTGGAAAAACTGCTTACCGTCAACAGGTGGCAGGGCGAAGAGCAGGAACAGCTCAAGATCATGGACGATAATGCCAGCAGGCTGATGAGCCTGGTGAACCAGCTGCTGGATTTCCGCCGCATTGAAAGTGACGCCTACGAGATCCACCCCGAAGAAATTGAGCTGGTGTCCCTGGTGCAGGCGGTCTACTCCCGGTTCTCCTCCCTGCCCTACCAGCAGGGCATTGAGTTCAGCATGAGTACCCGGATCAACCGGCTGCCCATGGTGGCTGACCCTGAAGTGCTGAACAAGATCCTGAGTAACCTGCTCATCAATGCCTTTAAATTCACCCGCAGCCGCGTCAATATCCGGATCAATGAGCTGAACCAGGATAATGACCAGGCTTATTGTTCCGTCAGCGTGGAAGATGATGGTATCGGCATTTCTTCCGCCGATATCCAGCATATCTTCAAAAAATTCTTCACCACTACTTCCGGCAATTATGCCTACCATAACCTGGGCGGCAGTGGTATCGGGCTGGCCCTGGCCAGTTCCCTGGCCGAGAAACATGGTGGCCGGTTGCTGGTGGAAAGTCGCCAGGAAGTAAAGACCATCTTCACCCTGGAGCTGCCCTATTTTCTGCCCGCCTCCGGTGAGCCTGTGCTGCCAGAGCCTGAAGATACCGGGGCGGAAGCCGATACCAGCAGCACCATCCTGGTGGTGGAAGATGATACCACCCTGCTGGACTTTATTTCCAAGACCCTGCGGGGCGAAGGGTTCCGGGTAGAGAAAGCCCACAACGGCAAAGAAGCCCTGGAAAAGATAGACCAGCAGTCCATTGACCTGGTCCTCTCCGATGTCATGATGCCGGGGATGGATGGCTTTGAGCTTTGCCGGAAGGTAAGGAACGATGTGGCCATCAGCCATTTACCCTTTGTGCTGCTCACCGCCCGCAGCAACCAGGAAGCCGAGATCGAAGGTGTGGAAAGCGGGGCCGACGCCTTTATCAGCAAGCCTTTTAAATGGAAACATGTGATGGCTGTGGTAAAGAACCTGCTGGAGACCCGGGAAAAACTGCGGCTCAAATTTTCAGAACAGCCGGGCATCAATGCCGAACAGCTCACCAGCAACCCACGCGACAAAGAATTTATTGAGCGGATCCTGGCTATCATTGGCCAGCGGATCACGGACCCCCAGCTTTCTGTGGAAGAGCTGGGCAAGGAACTGTCCATGAGCCGGTCCAACCTGCATAAAAAACTAAAGGCGCTGTCCGGAATGGGACCCAATGAGCTGATCCGGCTGATCCGCCTCAAGCATGCCGCCAAATTGCTGGCGGCCCGCCAGCATACGGTGGCGGAAGTGGCTTATTTATCGGGCTTCAGCTCCCCCTCCTATTTCACCAAATGCTTCCAGCAGCAGTTCAAAGTAACCCCTAAAGAGTTTGCAGAGCGGCAGCCCGGACAGGCCCGGCCTGATTTTGACCAGGACATCAACCTGGAACAGCCCTAAATCGCAACTAATTAAGAACTAATTCGCTATGTACGACGCTGATAGTCGTACCACTACATTTTTGTCATTTTTACACACAAATCTTACAGCCTTCGGGAAGTTGTGCGGCTAATTTTACCCCGTTCAAACCATTATTAACGATTGCGCAACTTTTATGAAAAAGAGACCCTCGGTTCATACGCATCTACGCCCCCCTGCACGCGACCAGCCTCCCGAAAAATTTTACGGATATCCTCCTACCGGCGCCTTTCCCCGGCACGGCCGGATGACCCTTCTGCCTGGAATACTGCATGACCGGACAGAACCCTACAAAACAGACTCATTTTAATAAGTTCCGCATATGAAAAATGTACGCATGATTGCTCTTAAGAAATGGCTGCTGCTCTCCCTGACCTTTGTTGCCGCCCTGGCCGTTCAGGCCCAGTTGAAAACGGTGACCGGTAAAGTGACAGATGCCAAAACAAAAGAAGCGCTGGCAGGTGTAACCCTGAAGGTGAAGAACACCCTGCGCATGGCCTCCACAGACGAGAATGGTAATTTCAGCATCAGTATTGACGATGCCAACGCCATTATCACCTTTACGTATGTCAATTATTTATCCAAAGATGTAAATGCCGCCGGCAAAACAACCCTGGATGTAACGCTGGACCTGGCCGAAAGCACCCTCACAGATGTGGTGGTGATTGGTTATGGTACTGTCAAGAAATCCGATGTCACCGGTGCGGTAGTGTCCCTGAAGGCCAAAGACCTGAACCCGGGCGCTAACATGAACGTGGAGCAGGCCCTGCTGGGAAGGGCTTCCGGCGTACAGGTATACCAGAAAAGTGGTGAGCCCGGTAGCGCCATGAGCGTGAAGATCCGCGGCGCCAGCTCTATTACCGCAGGCAATGACCCCCTGTATGTGATTGATGGTATGCCCGTCAACAATATTGCGCCCGTCTCCGGCCTTGGCGCCGGCTTCGTGGGCGCCCCCAACCCCCGGAATCCGCTCAATAGCTTAAATCCTTCCGATATTGAGTCTATTGAGATCCTGAAAGACGCCTCCGCTACCGCTATTTATGGTTCCCGTGGCTCTAACGGCGTGGTGATGATCACCACCAAACGCGGTTCCAGCGGTATGCTCAAGATCAATTACAATGCGTCCTATGGCGTGCAGAAAGTGGCCAACTCGCTGGACATGCTCACCGGCGACCAATACAAGGAAGTACTCAACGCCATCATTGATGCCGGCGGCGGCTCCGCAGGTGAAAGAGTGACCAACGAGTCCGCCAATGTAGACTGGCAGAAACAACTCTACCAAACAGCCAACGTGCATAGCCATGACCTCTCCCTCTCCGGCGGAAAGGACAACACCAAGTTTTATGCATCCCTGGGCTATTTTAACCAGGAGGGCGTACTGCTCAACTCCGGCGTAAAACGTTATACCGCCCGCCTGAACCTGGAGAACAGCGTGGCTAAAAAATACGCGTTCAACATGAGCGTTAACACCTCCTATATCCGTGACCAGTTCAACTCTGTGGGTATTGGGGTGAATGAGAACGCCAGCTCCCTCTATTCCGCTATCAACTATGATCCCACTTACCCGGTGTTTGCAGCAGATGGCAAATATTATCCTTCTCCTTTCCTGACGCCCGCATTGGATCACCCACTGGCCATGATCAACGGCCACAGGGCCAATATGGACGGGTTCCGGACCTTTGGCACCATCTCCGGTGAATATTTCCTGATGCCCTCCCTTTCTGTTAAAGTGAAAGGCGCCGGCGACGTGAATATCAGCCAGCGTAATACCTGGATCGATCCCTCTACCATTGCCGGTTCCGGCACAGGCGGCATAGCCAGTATCGCTACCGGTAATGTGAACTATTACATGGCAGAAGCCACCATGAACTATAGCAACAGCTGGGGCAAGGACCATAGCCTGAATGCGGTAATGGGTCTTACCTATGACCACTTTGCGTCCAACTCCTTTAATGGTAACGGCCGCGGTTATGCACTGCCCGACCTGGAATACAATGCCATCGGCAGCGGCAATAGCGCACTGAACGTGATCGGCAGTGGCAGGGCTTCTACCAAGATCGTTTCTTACCTGGGCCGTGCCAACTATACTTTTAAAGACCGCTACCTGTTCACCGTCAGCTTCCGTGCAGATGGCAGCTCCCGGTTTGGCGCCAATAACCGCTTCGGTTATTTCCCATCGGGCGCCTTTGCCTGGAAAATGCACCAGGAAGAATTTATGGAGGGCTTCGACTTTATTGATGAGCTGAAACCCCGCATCAGCTATGGTGTGATCGGTAACCAGAACATTGGCAACTACCTCTATTTTACCACTTTTGGTAAAGGTGGTGAAGCCATCTTCAATGGCGTACGTAATCCTTCCATCGCTCCTACGCGGTCGGCCAATCCTGATCTGAAATGGGAAGCAGCCCACCAGGCGGATGTAGGTCTCGATTTCTCTTTATTCCGCAGGAGAGTGACCGGCTCTATTGAATATTATATGCGTAAGACCAGCGACCTGCTCCTGGCCCTGCCCACCCCGCTCAGTACCGGTTTCGGCAGCCAGACCAGGAACATCGGCTCTATGCGCAATTCCGGTATCGACCTGCACCTGGCCGGTGATGTGATCCGCAACCAGCAGCTGACCTGGAACCTGGGCGTAGTACTGTCTACCGTGAAGAATGAAGTGCGCAGCCTCGGTCCCCTGGATCAGATCATCACCGGTGCTGCCGGTGACGTGGGCAGCGTAAGCATCATCCGCCCCGGCGAATCACTGGGCTCCTACTATGGCTGGCAGGTGCTGGGTGTATGGCAGAAAGGAGACGATTTCTCCCAGGCGCCCACCGGCGTAAAACCCGGCGATATGAAATACCTGGATGTTAACGGCGATAAAATGATCAACGCAGACGACCGCGTAGTCCTCGGCAAATCCATCCCCGACTACACCTATGGTATCACCAACAGTGTTGACTACAAAGGTTTCAACCTCTCCATCTTCATTGAAGGATCACAAGGCGGCAAACTGCTGAACAATGCTGCCATTGAATCCTATTTCCCTACTGCCTTCCGCAGGAACAAACTGGCTGAGCCTTACCTCAACCGCTGGACAGAGACCAACCCCACCAACGACTATCCCTCTTTTGTGAACCCCAGTTCCCAGGGACAGCAAAGGGTGAACTCCAAAACAGTGGAAGATGCCTCCTATATCCGCCTGCAATCAGTCAGACTGAGCTACAATGTACCGGTGAAAACCAAATTCATCCGCTCACTGCAGGCCTATGTTACCGGCCAGAACCTGGTGACCATCACCAACTATACCGGTTCTGATCCCGCCGCTAACTCACTGGGAGAAGATATCCTGAAAATTGATTACAGCTCCTATCCCATGACACGTACCATTCAGTTTGGCATCAATGTTCAATTCTAAACGCCGTTATATGAAAAAGCATATTATACTGTCTTTATCAATAGTTACCCTGCTGACGCACACAGCCTGCGAAAAAATGCTGGACGTAGTGCCGCTGGCCGAGTTCGCCCCGGAGAACGTACTCACTACCGAAGCAGGCATCAAAGCGGTTCTTTATTCCGGTTATGCCGGCATGCAGAACCCCACGCCTTCCCGGAATATCATCAATGCCTCCGAAGTGACCACAGATATAGGTTTCAACACCGGCGGCGCTGAGAACCTGACCATGGCGCAGCTCATCAACTTCACCTTTGATGCCTCCCTCGGTTTGTTCAACGCGGATGTATGGTCGCCCAATTACCGCACAGTCCGGGACGTGAACACCATCCTGGAAAGCATTGAAGCGGCCAATATTTCAGACGACCTGAAAAAAAGGTATACAGCAGAATGTAAATTCCTCCGTGGTTACGCCTATGAAATGCTCTACAAATGGTTTGGCCCGGTGCCGCTTCGGATCAGCACCCAGCAACCTTCTGACCTGGCCAGGGCCACCGATGCAGAAATGCGTAATCAGATTGAAGCTGACCTGATCGCCGCCATTGCTGACCTGCCGGATCCCGGTAAGGAAGAAGCTTTTGGACGAGCCAATAAAGGCGCCGCCTGGGCGCTGCTGGCTAAGTATTACCTGAACACCCGCCAGTGGGAGAAAGCCAACGATGCCTGCAAAGCCGTTATGGACTATAACTACTATAGCCTCTTTGCAGAATACCAGCATATGTTTGAAGTAGCCAATGAGCGCAGCAAAGAAATGATCCTGGTGCAACCAGCCCGTAACGAAGAAGGCTTCGGCAACTGGTACAGTGCCGGCGCACTGCCCGCCAATTTCAAAAGCACCCCGCAGATCCCCGCGTTTACCTGGGTAACCGGCATGGCCAACTTTGCCACCCAGTACCGCATACGCACTGCCTTTATCAATACCTTTGACCTGGCCCGTGATAAAAGGGCTATCCTGCTGGTCCGCACTTATGTGAATATCTCCGGCGCTACTGTTGACCTGACCACTACGGCCGATAATGTACGCAGCCTGAAATACTGGGACAATGCCACCCTGGGCAACCACTCCGGCAATGATATCCCCGTGATCCGCTATGCAGATATCCTGCTCTCCAAAGCAGAAGCCATGAACGAGATCAGCGGCCCCACACAGGACGCCCTTGACCTCATCAACCAGGTACGTGAAAGAGCCAATCTGGACGACCTGACCCTGGCCGATGCTACCAGCAAGGACCTGCTGCGTGACCTGATCCTCCGCGAAAGAGGCTGGGAATTCTACAGTGAAGGCAAGAGAAGGGAAGACCTGCTCCGCCAGGGCAAATTCATCTCCGGCGCAAAAGCCAGGGGCATCGCTGCTGTGGCCGACAAACACGTGGTTTACCCGATCCCCCAGGCAGAGATCGACGCCAATAAAGCCTGTATCCAAACCGATGGTTATTAATCCTATTCAATAAAACAATGAACAAGTCCACAACGCACCCTTTGAATAAACTGCTGTTGCCTTGTCTGCTGTCCATCACCCTGTCTGCCTGTGCGCAGACAGGGGAAGGACAGACAGGGTTCAGCAATCCTATAGCACCTGTCGGTGATCCAGACCTTACTGTCCCCACAGCTGTAGTTCCTATTGTAGACCACTGGCTCCGCGATACCTACGTGATGAATGCCCCCGATGGATATTATTATTTGACCGGTACTACTGCCTCTCCCGGAAGAGTATTTCCCGGAGAGGTGCACTGCTGGGATTACAATGACGGCCTCTACATGTGGCGATCCAAAGACCTGAAGCAATGGGAATCCATGGGACTGATCTGGGGCTTTGACCGCGATGCCGCGCCCTGGCAGCAAAAAGGAAAGCCGGTAAAACCCGGCGCCTTATCGCTCAACAAAGACCCGCTGGATTCCATGTACAGGGCCGTCTGGGCGCCCGAGCTGCATTACGTGAAAAGCAAAAAGAAATGGCTGATCATTGCCTGTATCAATGAAGGCGCCGGCTCCTTTGTATTGGAAAGCACATCCGGCAAACCGGAAGGTCCTTATAAGAATATTGCCGGCAACGCCAGCAAGGCCATCTTCCCCAATATTGACCTCAGTCTCTTTGAGGACGAGAACGGCGCTGTATACCTGGTGGGCCATAATCACTATATTGCCAGAATGAAAGATGACCTCAGTGATATAGCCGAGCCATTCAAAAAATTGCAGGAACATCCCTACAATCCCGAACCCTATATTGAAGGTGTATTCATCACAAGGGCCAATGGAAAATACCAACTATTGCAAACAGTCTGGTCCATTGCCAAGCCCGATGGCAGCTATACTTATATACGCAATGACCGCAAAGACACCAATTCCCTCCACAGCTATGATGTAGTAGTAGCAGAGAGCGACAATATCTACGGCCCCTATAGCCCGCGTTATGCGGCCATCCTGCAGGGCGGCCACAATAATATTTTCCAGGACAAGGAAGGCAACTGGTGGTCTACCACCTTCTTCAATCCCCGGGGTGCTATGGGCAAAAAATTCAGCATCACCTGCCGGCCCGGACTGGTGCCGGTAAAATGGGAAGATGGAAAGCTGCGTCCCGATCACCAGCGGGCAGCCAGCTTTTATGCAGACCGCACAGCCAAATAAAATCTTGCCATATGACCAGATACCTGTTGATTATCCTATTGATGGGCGCTTTTGTCCGCAGCTCCGGCCAGGAGATAGGCGCCAATTTCAACCATGATCCCGAGATCATCGATTTCAGCTACCTCTCCAAAACTCCGGTGGAATGGATCCGCACCACTCCCTACATCTTTGAATATATCCAGGGCGAAAAAGATCCCGCCACAGAACCCGGACTGGACAAAGTAATAGAAGCAAAAAAAAGAGGTTACAAAGTGGCCTTTGGTTTCCGCTGGGATTTCAGGAAGTTTAAGCTTCGTATACCTGCCCCTGGTTCGTCCGAAGAAAAAAAATATTTCGCCGTAGCAGCGGCTATTCTTGACAAAGTAGGTCCCAGCCTGGACATGTTCAAACTGGGCAATGAGCCCAACCTGGAAACCATGGAAGCCGACCTGCAATATAATGCAGAAGGCATCGTACCCCTGGTCCGTTTCACGGAAAGACTGCTGACGGAAGTAGTAGAACCCTACTATACCAGCCACAAGGAATTGAAGCGGCCGGATATCTACGCCGGTTCTTTGCCCCGCCTCTTCGCAAAAGAAGAACAGCAAAAACCGGGCGTGGCCGGGCTGATCAAACTGGCCCAGAACGATCCGCGCATCAAGGGCTTTGCCATCCACCTGCATATTGCAGATTCCCTGCAAATGGAAGAAGCCTTCCGCTTTATCCGCTCCATTATGCCGGAGAAACCCATCATTGTGCCGGAGTTCTCCCTGTTCCAGCTGTACAACAGGCATACGGCTGATCTCCTGGGCGATTCTCCCGCAGGAAAGGCTTTTGCTACCAAATACGGCTACCAGCCTTCCATGAAGCTTTACGAATGGTACAGCAAGGCCAACTCCCAAAGAGTGAGCGCCACAGAATGGCAGGATCTCTTTGATTCAAGGACCTGGTTCCCGAAACATTTTCTGCTGACCTATTATCGCTATTTCCAGAAATATGGCGTGGTGCTGGCTACTTATGGTTACCTGAGCCAGTCGGCCCCGGCCCGCATGGATGCCGATTCTCCTACCTGGTTCATCAATCCCATCTTCCCCTTCAAGAGCCTGCAAAAACAGGCCGATGGTTCCCATACTCCCAACCCTTTGTGGTTTGATGATTTTGTGACCATCGTCAACAAAGGCCGGCAGGCTGGAAAAGCAGTAGGCCGTAAGCAACCCAAAAGCAGTTCAGTGCCGCCCAATATTGTGATCATCTATACAGACGACCTGGGCTATGGCGATCTCAGCTGTTATGGCGCCACCGCCGTACAGACACCCAATATTGACCAGCTGGCAGCCGGAGGTATCCGGTTCACGGATGCCCATTGCACGGCTGCTACCTGCACGCCTTCCCGCTTCTCCCTGCTCACCGGCATGTATGCCTTCCGCAATGATGCCGCTATCCTGCCGGGAGATGCCCCCCTGCTGATCCCTACCAATATTGAGACCCTGCCCGGCATGCTGCAGAAAGCAGGTTACAAAACCGGTGTGGTAGGCAAATGGCACCTGGGACTGGGTCACGGCACTATTGACTGGAATAAAAAGATCAGCCCGGGCCCCAATGAAACCGGCTTCAACTATTCCTTTATCATTCCTGCTACCGTTGACCGGGTGCCCTGCGTGTACCTGGAAAACCAGGAAGTATACCAGGCAGATGCTTCGGATCCCATCTATGTCAGCTACAAAGAAAAGATTGGGGACGAACCTACCGGTCTCAGCCATCCGCAGTTGCTGAAGATGGCGGCCGATACCCAGCACAGCAATACGATCATTAATGGGATCAGCAGGATCGGGTACATGACCGGTGGCGCCAAAGCAAGATGGGTGGATGAAGACATGCCCGGCGTATTCTTACAGAAAGCAAAAGCATTTATAGACAACAACAAACAACAACCTTTCTTCCTGTATTTTGCGCTGACCAATGTCCATGTCCCGCGCACACCGCACAATAACTTCCTGGGCAAAAGTCCCATGGGCAGAAGAGGCGATGTGATCCTGGAGATGGACTGGCTCACCGGCCAGTTGATGGATGAGTTGCGCAGGCAGGGCCTGGACAGCAATACCATTGTTATTTTCTCCAGCGACAATGGTCCTGTGCTTGATGACGGCTATGTGGACCAGGCCGTGGAATTGGCCGGCAATCACCGGCCCGGCGGCATTTACCGCGGTGGCAAATACAGCGCCTATGAAGCGGGTACACGCGTGCCTGTCATTATCAGCTGGCCGGGCGCCATTAAGCCTGGGATATCCAATACGCTGCATTCGCAGATCGACTGGATGGCCAGTTTTGCCGCCCTGACTGGCCAAAAGCTGGCCAAAGGTGCAGGGCCTGACAGCAGGAACGCATTGCCGGTCATGCTGGGGCAATCCAATAAGGACAGGGAATTCCTGCTGGAAGAAGCCTTCACCCTTTCCCTGCGCAGTGGTCAGTGGAAATATGTGGCGCCGCAGGAAAAAGGGACGCCCGACTGGCTGGCCAACAAGGACATTGAAACAGGGCTCAGCACCAGCCCGCAGCTCTATGACCTGAAGAAGGACCCCGAAGAAAAACACAACATAGCGGCACAACAGCCAAAAACGCTGAAGCAATTGCAAAAAAAGCTGAGTAATATCAGAAAGCAACCGTGATGGATACTGTAATTTGCGTAACTCTAATAAAACAAAAAAGAATATGCTCAGGAATGTTTTGATGACCCTACTTCTACTCTATGGAACTGCACAGGCGCAGTCTACAGCGGCTAAGTGGACCGAGGCTAAAGCCAATGCCTGGTACGCCCAGCAAGGCTGGCTGAGAGGAGCCAATTACCAGCCCGCAACTGCTATCAACCAGCTGGAAATGTTCCAGGCCGCTACTTTTGACTCGGCTACCATCGACAAGGAACTGGGATGGGCCGAAGGGATCGGCTTTAATGTGATGCGCGTGTACCTTCATCACCTGCTCTGGGTAGCAGACAAGGAAGGCTTTAAGAAAAGACTGGATCAATACCTCGCTATCAGCAGCCGCCACGGCATCAAGACCCTGCTGGTCTTCTTTGACGACTGCTGGAATGATACTGCCTGGGTTGGCACCCAACCCGCCCCCAAACCTGGTGTACACAATTCCGGCTGGGTAAGGGACCCCGGCACCATGATCTATACACACCAGGATACCCTCAAAACCCTGGAAGCCTATGTGAAGGATGTGCTCACCACTTTCAAAAATGATCAGCGTATCCTTATGTGGGACCTCTACAATGAGCCCGGCAATAACCGCCAGGAGATCAAGAGCCTGCCCCTGCTGAAAAAAGTCTTCCAGTGGGCCCGCGAAGTGAACCCTTCTCAGCCCCTCACCGCTGGCGTATGGAACCATAGCCGCGGCTACTGGGAACTCAACGCCTTCCAGCTGGAGAACAGTGACGTGATCACTTACCACAACTATTCCATTGTGGACAACCACAAGAACAATATTGACACCCTGCGCAAATGGGAACGCCCCATCATCTGTACAGAGTACATGGCGCGTAGAAATGCCAGTGTGTTCCAGACCATCCTGCCCCTGCTCAAAGAAGAGAATGTAGGTGCTATCAACTGGGGATTTGTAGCTGGTAAAACCAATACCATCTTTGCCTGGGATACGCCCATGCCTAACCGCCAGGAGCCCGATCTCTGGTTCCATGACATCTTCCGCACGGATGGCACCCCTTTCAGCGCTGACGAGGTTCGCTCCATCAAGGAGTTGACCGGCAAGAATATCACTCATTATAAACTGCCTGCCAAAGCCAACTTTGACCAGACCGTTCAGGGTAAGCAAGTAAGCCTCTATTACCTCAGCAACAAGAACAACTATCGCGCAGCCATCAGCAATTTTGGCGCTCGTATGGTAGGAATGCTGGTTCCGGACAAGACCGGGCAGCTGACAGATGTAGTGATCGGCTTCAACGACCTGAACGCTTACCTCAAGGGCGACCGTTTTGCCGGTGCTATTGTTGGTCGCTTCGGCAACAGGATTGCCAAAGGCACGTTCAAACTGGATGGCAAGACCTACAAGCTGGATATCAATAATGGTGTTAATACACTGCATGGCGGTCGCACCGGCTTCCACAGCCGCGTATGGGATGCCGTTCAGCCCGACAGCCACAGTGTTGTCCTGACCTATGTTTCCGCCAATAAGGAAGAAGGTTATCCCGGCAAGCTCACTGCTACAGTGACCTATACCCTTACGGATGACAATGAACTGCGGATCGACTATGCTGTTACTGCCGATCAGAAAACAGTGGCCAACCTGACCAACCACAATTATTGGAATATGAACGGCGAAGGCAGCGGCACTATCAACAACCACGCGCTGCTGGTAAAAGCTTCCAAATACACACCGGTTGATGCTACCCTGATCCCTACTGGTATTGAGCCCGTATCCGGTACGCCTTTCGATTTCACAACGGCTAAAAAGATCGGTTCCAGGCTCAAGGCTGACGATGCCCAGCTCCGTTACGGCGCCGGCTACGACCACAACTTTGTGGCCGACAAAGGCATCACCGCCCAGCCCGAGTTGATTGCCACTATCACTGGTGATGTATCCGGTATCAAAATGGATATCCTCACTACCGAGCCCGGTCTGCAGTTCTATGGTGGTAATTTTATGAGTCGCGCCAACCTGCTGAAAAGCGGTACCCGCGATGATTACCGCACCGGTTTCTGCCTGGAAACACAGCATTTCCCTGATTCACCCAATCAGCCCACATTCCCGACCACCGTACTGGAAAAAGGCAAGACCTACACTTCCTCTACCATACATAAGTTCTCTATAAGCAAGTAAGCAATCGTTAGTCAACATGAAAACGGCGCCTGTGGGGAAACAGAGCGCCGTTTTCTTTTGGGGGCGTACTTGTGTTCGCTGGAATATTTTTAAGAAGCCTGTCCAGTTAGACTATTTGCAATTTGTTAGCAGTATATGTATTTGCATATACTTTTTGTGATCCCACAGGTTTTATATGTATTTAGATATAAATGGGATAGAAACTCATAGTGGGCTCATTTTCTGCAATACAATTACTTAAAAACAAGGATAGAACGAAACAATATATTGATAATCAACTAATTAAAAAACACTTCGGTTTAAAGCTCTAATTAAAGCTCTAATTAAAGCTCTAATTAAAACGTAGAATTAGAAAGAAGATTAGCGACCTGCCATATGGCCCGCACATAGGCCAAATTTATTATTCTTACTCCTACGGGGAATTTATTCATTTAGAATCCACTTCGAAACAGCATCTGATCCAATATTTTTGATCCTTTTCTGGTTTCTAAGAGTTGAAAGTAGATTATTAATTTTAATCTTTTTCTGTTTATCATCCATCCATTCTGGCAGTTTTTTCCATAGTAAATCGTCAATATCTTTTCTGTTCAAGTGACTATGCTCTCGTATTGACTTTTCAATAAAATCGAGATAGTACGAATCATCAAATCCTTTGTTTTTTGAATAGTCTGCCTTTTTCCCAATTTTCTGTGCCACTTTTTGAGAAATGAAAAAATTAGGCTTCCGTCCTTCGATCAAGCTTTTGACCTTTAAATGCTTTTCTTCCTCGGTAGTTAACGGTAATTTTTTCTGAACTTTATCGAGTAGAATTATTTCTTCCAAACTGAGATCTGTATGAGAAGCGAGTATACGTGCATAGTCCTGATTTAAAATCTTTCCAATTAAGGTTACTTTTACTTTCTCATTACTTAAATCATAGTCAGGCAAAGGGAAAAAACGTGATCTTTGAAAATTATATATTTTCCTAATTCCGCCACCAGCAGTATCAACCATTTTAAGATTGAACATCGCGTTTGCTAAAAATTTATTTCTATATTGTTCCTCTGGAGCATCATCAATAACGACTTTTTCTACTGATCCGGGAATAAATTCAGCAACATTTGTAAATATCAATTGGTCATCAGATTCTATAACATTGATGCGCCCTGCCTTGGTATAATCCTGATGTGCAATACAGTTATTAACAGCCTCTCGAATAGCATAAGGTTCATATTGGTCCACCTCTTGGGGGAAAAGAGTTCCATCTTTGAGATAACGATATTTTAGGTTTCTAATTTTGGCATATACTTTATCCACCGCAAGCAACATTGGAGGACCAAATATTTCATAATCCTTATTGTCACCTTGACTATCTTTCAAAAGCCAACGAATTTTTGCTTCCGCTGGATTAATAAAATGCTCTGATTCTTCTTTGCCTAATAAGATGATAGCAGTTCGAGTTACCCTTCCCTTAATTAAAAGTTTTGCTTTATTTAGAAATGTTTCATCATTCCAGGTATCTACCTCCGGAGCACTTCCCGCAAACTTATTCTTATAATTTAATCTTGCCACTTGAATAGCCTGTGAATCCAAGTCAGTAATATCTGCATTAGGAACAATTCCTGCACTCCAATCATCTGCCAGTGCTTGGGAACGAATTCTCTCAATTTTTTCAATATTAAGAGCATTAATTTCTTCATCATCTCTGCCATAATAATGGCCTTCCCATGCTACTGGTATTCCCTTAGGCGCAGCGGGAATTTGAAACATTATAACTCTACCTTCAGGCAATTGCAACTCGTGAATTTCAATAAAGGAAATTCGATTAGTAGTTTTATTTGCTATCTCAGATTTTAGGCTGTCGAGATCTTTCCTTTGAGGGCGAAATTGGGATCCGACTATATTGAAATGTTGATTTTCAATACCAAAGATTAGCCACCCAAAGGCATTGCCTTTTAAGTTAGCTTCATTTGCAATAGCACTAAAATATTTGCCGATCCTGCCGAAATCATAGTTAGTCTTTGCTTCCTTAAATTCAACTATCTCCGTTTCAGCAGGTAGATTACGCAATTGAGTTAATATAGAAACAAGCTCGTCACTTTTCATTAGGTGAAATTAACAAGAGTGGCAATTAATTCCTTTTTATTACAGCAAGTTGTAATCCGAATACATTGATCTACTGATCCTAAATGCAACAGTTAAATCCTTCCCCCCTACCGCTGGCTCGCAATCAGTAAATTCAGATCCGTATACTTCAGATCAAATCGTTGACTCAAATGGAAATTGGTCAATGCGCCTTTGAAGAGATAAATACCACTCCGCAGATGCACCTTATGCCATACCAGGCTTTCGAAGCCGCCTTCATCGCCGGCTTCCACCAGCAGGGGCATTAATACGTTGCTGATAGCCTGGGAGGCGGTACGGGCAAAGCCCGAGGGGATATTGGGAACGCAGTAATGGATCACTCCATATTTCATGAAGATGGGCTGCTCGTGACTGGTGATCTCGGAGGTTTCAAAGCAGCCGCCGCGGTCAATGCTGACATCGATCACCACGCTTCCGGGACGCATATTGCTCACCATTTCTTCGGTCACCACCACCGGGGTGCGACCACTTTGGGAAGAAAGCGCGCCCACAGCCACTTCGCAGGTCTTGAGTTGCTTGGACAGGATCCGCGGCTCTATGACCGAGGTCCACATCCGCTGGCCGATATTGCTCTGTAACCGTTTGAGACGGTATACGCTATTGTCGAACACTTTCACGGAGGCGCCCAGCGCCAGGGCCGCACGGGCGGCAAATTCACCCACAATACCCGCACCCATGATAATGACCTTGGTAGGCGGGATACCGGAAATACCACCCAGCAACACGCCCTTGCCATGGTTGGCGGAACCCAGGTACTGCGCGGCGATCAGCATCACGGCACTGCCCGCAATCTCACTCATACTGCGAACGATGGGCAGGCTGTCGCTGTCATCTTTCAGGTCCTCAAAAGAAATGGCGGTAATGCGTTTGTCCATCATTTTCTGCAGCAGTTCGGCTTTCATGGCAGAAAGATGTATGGGGGAGATGATCACCTGGTTGAACTGGAGATAGGGCAGGTCCTCATCCACCACCGGGGCGCTTTTGACCAGGATGGGGGCTTTGAACACTTCGGCCTTGTCATATACGATGCGGGCGCCGGCCTCGCTATAGTCTTTATCGCGGAAATGGGCCGCCTCCCCTGCATTGTGTTCAATCACTACCTGGTGGCCGTTGCTTACCAGCACACCTACCGCATCGGGTGTAAGCGCGATGCGGTTCTCCTGGAAAGCAGTCTCTTTCGGAATGCCGATATGCAAAAGGGCCCCCTTGGGCTTTACATCTAATTTTTCTTCAAGTGTTTCATAACTGAAAGAGGTGCTGATAAACGGTCGTTGCTGGGACATGAAGAATGTTTTCTGTTTTGCAGGGCAGCTCCGGCAAGCAAGCGGCCAAACCAAATATACTTATTTCTCTCCTATCTGAAGGAGGCGGGTTTGAGGGTCAGGCACGCTGAGATGAACGTGCAGGGTGTCTTCCGGAAAAATACCGGCCGCCTTTTCAGGCCATTCCACCAGGCATACCTGGCCGGAATACAGGCAGTCTTCTACCCCTGCCCGGATGGCTTCTTCCTCGTCTTTCAGGCGGTACAGGTCCATATGGTATAGCCTGCCGCCAGGATATTCGTATTCATTGATGATCGGGAAGGTGGGACTGCCCACCGTACTGCTCACTTTCAGGAAGCCGCAAAGAGCATTAATGAAGGTGGTTTTGCCGGCGCCCATGGGTCCGTGAAAGGCCAGCACCTTGCTACCTCCCGTTTCTTCCCACAGTTGCCGGGCTGCTTCCCGGATGGTATCCAGCGTAAACTCAACTCGCATAAAACGCAAATATACAGGCCATAAATGACTATTTTCAAAATATGCAACCCTGTTTATATATTAAATGATCGTGTATAACGGCTAACCGGGAGCAAGCGGTAAATTTGCTGGTCAGACCGGCAACAAGGCCGGAGACCCGAGATCACAAAAACCCCGTAAGCATGGAAACAGTGAACTGGAAAGTAGATGGAATGACCTGCGCCAACTGCGCACTCACCATCCATAAATTCCTCGAAAAACAGGGCCTGGAAGAGGTTAAAGTCAACCTTGCAGGCGGCGATGTCAGTTTTAAACTCAACGAGAACGATAAACATAAGTTGATCCACGGTATTGAATCCCTCGGCTACCAGGTCCATACCGGGGAAGCCCATGATCACCACCATGGTCATGACCATGGCAGCGGTAAAAGCAAAAAGTTCCTGAAGAACCACAAACAACGCTTCCTGTTCTGCTTCATTTTTACCGCACCCCTCCTCCTCCACATGTTCGACCGCTGGATCCATATCCACTGGCTCATGAACCCCTGGGTACAGCTGGCCCTCTGCCTGCCGGTATTCATTGTGGGGATGGATTTCTTTGGTCGCAGCGCCTGGAACAGTATCCGGAACGGCCTGCCCAATATGAACGTGCTGGTGGCCATCGGCGCCACCGCCGCCTTTGTGTACAGCCTGGCAGGCGCCCTCCTGAACCTGGGCGAAGGTTACCTGTTCTTTGAGACCGCCGCCTCCGTGATCACCCTCGTATTCCTCGGCAATTACCTCGAAGACGCCAGCATTCAATCTACCCAGAAGGCATTGAATAAGCTGGCCGAGTCCCAAAAGGTCACGGCCAATATGATCGCTTTTGATGAGAACCACCAGGAGATCATCTTCCCGGTAGATAATAGCGCCCTGCGCTCGGGCGACTTGATCCTGATCAAGAATGGCGAGCAGGTGCCGGCCGATTGTAAGATCATCACCGGCGAAGCCACCGTGAACGAGTCCATCATCACCGGTGAGAGCCTGCCCGTACATAAACAACCCAAGGACAAACTTATTGGCGGCAGCCTCCTGATTGACGGTACCGTCCGTGGCCAGGTAACTGCCGAGGCCAGTCACTCCGTACTGGCCAATATCCTCAACCTGGTCCGGCAGGCGCAGGGTGAAAAACCACCCATGCAGCAGCTGGCCGATAAGATCAGCGCCATTTTTGTCCCCGTAGTGCTGGGCATCGCCCTGATCACCCTGGTAACCAACTGGATCATCCTGGGCGCTTTCACTACCTCCCTGATGCGTAGTATTGCCGTACTGGTCATTGCCTGCCCCTGTGCTATGGGACTGGCCACCCCGGCAGCCATCGCCGTGGGCCTGGGCCGCGCCGCCCGCAATGGCATCCTCTTCCGGAACGCCAAAAGCCTGGAACTGTTCAAAAATATCAGCCAGGTAGTGTTCGATAAGACCGGCACCCTTACCACCGGCAATTTTGTACTGGCCGGTTTCAAGGTCCTGGACCCGCAGCTGAGCGAAGCTGATTTCCGGACCATCGTTTTCTCCCTGGAGAAATTCTCCAATCACCCCATCGCCCAGTCCATTGCCAGTACCTGGAAACAGAAAGAGACCATCCGGTTCAACCGCATTGAAGAAATCAAAGGTCTCGGCATGAAAGGCACCGCGGCCGAAGGCGATACCTGGTGGGCCGCCTCTTACAAACAGGCCATGGCCCAGACAAAGGATGACACGCACAACGTATATATTCTGAAGAACGACCAACTGGTAGGCTGGATAGATGTACAGGATGAAGTAAGACCCGAAGCCATCAGCATTGTGCAGTACCTCCGTCATCGTAATATCCGAACCATCCTGCTCAGCGGCGACCGCCAGGCCAAATGCCAGCAGCTGGGCAATTTCCTGGGCATTGACCAGGTGATTGCTGAACAAACGCCTGAAGAAAAGCTGACAGTAGTGGAACACCTCACTATGCAAGGCCCCACCGCCATGGTAGGAGACGGGATCAACGATGCCCCCGCACTGGCCAAGGCCACCATCGGTATCTCGCTTAGCGAGGCCTCGCAGGTAGCCATGCAGACTGCCGATGTGGTGCTGATGAACCACGGCATCAGACAACTGCCCCTGGCGCTGGGCCTGGGCCGCCATACTTTCACTACTATCCGCCAGAACCTCTTCTGGGCCTTTGCCTATAATATCATTGCCATCCCCGTTGCTGCCTTCGGCCTGCTGACGCCTACATTCGGCGCACTGGTCATGGGACTGAGCGATGTGGTGCTGGCAGCCAATTCCGTTCGTTTGTTTGTTAAGAAAGTGGCATGATCAGGGATATCCACGCCATACTACGGGAATATTGGGGCTATGATAGCTTCCGGCCGTTGCAGGAAGACATCATCCGCAGCATCCTGGAAGGCCGGGATACGCTGGCCGTCCTGCCCACCGGCGGCGGCAAGTCTATCTGTTTCCAGGTCCCCGCAATGGCGCAGGAAGGGCTTTGCCTGGTGGTCAGTCCGCTGATAGCCCTCATGAAGGACCAGGTGGAGAACCTGCGCCGCAAAGGCATCACTGCCTATGCCCTCTATGCAGGCATGACCCGGAAGGAAGTGATCAATGTCCTCAAAGTGGCTACCGAAAGCAATTGTAAGTTCCTGTATGTATCACCGGAGCGACTGGAGACCAAGCTCTTTAAAGAGTATCTGCCCGCCCTTGATATACGCCTGCTGGCCGTGGACGAAGCGCATTGCATCTCGCAATGGGGTTATGATTTCCGGCCGCCTTACCTGCGCATCGCCACGCTGCGGGAAGAGCTGCGTGATGTGCCTGTACTGGCCCTCACGGCTTCGGCTACCCCGGAAGTACAGGAAGACATCTGTGTGCGATTGAACTTTACCAATCACCGCATCTTCCGCCATTCTTTTGAAAGACCCAATCTGTCTTATAGCGTTTTCCAGGTAGATGCCAAGATCAACAAGATCGTAGAGATCCTGCAAAAGGTCCCCGGCAGCAGCATTGTGTACTGCAAAAGCCGGAAGCGCACCAAATGGATCAGCGACCTGCTGAACATGTACGGCATCCAGGCCGACCACTACCATGCCGGCCTGCCCCAGGAAGCACGCAGCGCCAAACAGAGCGCCTGGATCAAAGGACAGCTGCGCACCATTGTTTGCACCAATGCATTTGGTATGGGGATCGATAAACCCGACGTCCGCGTAGTGATCCATGCCGATGTACCGGACTGCCTGGAGAACTATTACCAGGAGGCTGGTCGCGCAGGCCGCGACGGCAAAAAATCCTATGCAGTACTGCTGCACGACGGCATAGAACAGGACGAGCTCAAAGAATTACCCGATACCCGCTTTCCCTCCCTCTCCGCTATCCGGCTGGTTTACCAGAGCATCATGAATTACCTTCAGGTCCCTTCCAGTTACGGCGAAGGCAATTACTATGATTTTGACCTGATCGATTTCACACAAAAATTCGAGTTCGAACTGCTGGTAGCCATCCATGCAATCCGCGCCATGGAGCAGGAAGGCTGGCTCAGCTTCAATGAACAGGTCTTCATGCCTTCGCGGGTAGAATTTGTGACCGGTAAAGACTGGCTGTACCAGTTTGAGGAGGAGCATCCCAAACTGGAGCCGCTGATCAAGACCCTGCTGCGGACCTACGAAGGCATTTTTGACCAGCCGACAGCCGTGCATGAGAAAACCCTGGCACGACTACTTCGCAGCGATACCGAAACAGTAACCGCCCAGTTAAAGACACTTCAGGCATTTGGTATCATTGCCTATACACCGCAGAAAGACAATCCCCAGTTGTATTTCCTGCAGAACAGGGTGCGGGTGGAGGAACTGCGCATCAACAGCGTAGAATATGAAAAAAGAAAACAGGTGCTGATCACCCGGATCAGCCACCTGCTGGAATATATCAATGACAAGGATGGTTGTCGCAGCCAGACCCTTGCCCGTTATTTCGGTGATACCGCCGCCGGCGAATGCGGCGTCTGCGACAACTGCCTCAACAAACGTCCTCAATCCTTAAGTACCGCCGAATTTGACAGCATCCACCAGCAGATCATAGGCATTATAAGCACCCAGGCTGTTACCACCAGCGCCCTGCTGGCGCAGTTAGGACATATCCGGAAGGAAAAGGTCTGGAAAGTGCTGAATTTCCTGCAGGCCGAAGAGGCTGTGCAGGTAAATGAGCAGGGAGAGATCAGGAAGCGGTAGAAAAAGATGATCTCGATCAATATTACTATCATTTATCTATAACCGTTATATACAATCGAATTATTTCGCTCAATTTTCTATTGTTATTCAAAAAATATGACAACAGAAGAACTGAGGGAACTCATCGAACAAGGAGAAGGCCAGCAGCTGGAATTCAAGCAGTCGATCCCATCTAAGGCCAGTGAACTCTCCAGAGAGCTTTGTGCTTTTGCCAATGCAAAAGGAGGCAGGATACTGGTGGGTGTAGATGATAAAGGTAAAATAGTGGGCGTAACCCTCAACAACACCATACGTTCAGAAATACAGCAAATAGTCCGCTTACTGGACCCGAAGGTGGAGGTAAGGATCTCAGAAATTCAGTCCAGCGATAAAACTATCCTTTGCCTGGAATGTGAAGCAGGCCCTAAAAAGCCTTATGCCGCTTCAGGTTCAATTTATGTACGAAACGGTCCGAACTCTGAAAAGCTAACTTCTACTGAAGAGATGCACGACTTCTGGCAGGAGTCCGGCAGGATCTTTTTTGATAAGATGAAGTGCAAGGAATATAAATATCCTGAACACTTTGATTCTGAAATATTTAAGGCCTTTATCAGGAAAGCGAAGATTACGGGCTCTATCGGAGAAAAAAAAGTATTGGAAAATCTGCAACTTGTTGTCGACGACAAATTCACTTATGCAGCAGTAATGATGTTTGCCAAAAACGTTCAATATTACGCTTTTCATGCAACTATCAGGTGTGTGCTTTTTAAAGGAACCAACAAGAGATTTATCCTTGACAGTAAAGAGATGGTGGGCAATCTCATTCACCAGTTTGAAGAAGCATTAAAATATCTTATTGCTAAACTGAATCTCCGCTATGATATAGAAGGACAGCCTGGTGGCAGAAGAAAAGAAGTGCTTGAAATTCCTGAAACCGTTTTCCGGGAAGCATTGATCAATGCGGTATGCCACAGGAGTTACTACGCTCAGGGTGCCTCTACTATGGTAGAAATTTATGACAACAGGGTGGAGATCAGTAATCCGGGAGGTCTGATCGGCGTAATTCCCCAGAAAGATTTTGGCCACATGAGCTTTTCCCGAAATCCGTTGGTTTTCGGTTTAATGCAACGGATCGATCTGGTAGAAAAAGTAGGCTCTGGTATCGGCAGGATGCGGGACGGCATGAAAGACGCGCAACTTCCTGCGCCGGTTTTCAAGATGACAGGGTTCTTTACTGTTATCTTTTATCGGCCAGTGGCTTTTACCGTGTGGATTGCTTCTATTAAAGATAAACTGGGGGAAAAACAATGTGCCATTTTACAACAGCTCAATGACTTTCCAGATTCTACTATTAAATTGATGGCTGATGCACTCCATACTACAACAAGAACAATAGAACGGAATATTACTGTTCTTAAACAACTGGGATTACTTCAGCGGATTGGTTCAGCTAAAGAAGGACACTATCAGATAAATAAAATTCCTTTACTGTTGGAATGATGTCGGTGAAGCCTTCCTACCCAAATACACACAACAAAATAATTATCAACATATTGCACAATGCCCCTTTTAGAAATTGTCGGTGACAATGTCGGTGACAATACGCTCATTGGGCAAAAAGGCATCTACTTTATACGTCAAAACCAACTACTCTTCTTCTTCCTCGTTGTCCGTGTATTCAGCCCCAACGCCCCTAATAACCCACGCGTCAGCGTACTCGCCACAGTCCTCCCTATCTGCCGCGTCACCGAATTATCCAGTACTTTTTCCAGTGTGGACTTCTCCGGCCGGCCGGCAGGTTTCTTCTTTTCTTCTTTCTCTTTTTCAGCAGACTCACTGGCTTCGGAAGCCTGTTCCAGTTTGGCCGTCAGCAACTCGTAGGCGCTTTCGCGGTCTATCTCTTCAGCATATTTTTTTACCAGCCTGGACTTAGTTACCAGTGCATCTATCTCCTGCTCTGTGAGGACATCCATGCGGGAGCGTGGGGATACCAGCATGGCCTGCACCAGGGGTGTGGGAATACCTTTCTCATTCAGCATGGTCACCAGCGCTTCACCGATGCCGAGTTGGGTGAGCAGGTCTTCTGTTTTATAATAATCCGTTTCGGGATAGTTCTGTGCTGCCTGGCGGATGGTCTTGCGGTCGGCCGCAGTGAAAGCGCGTAAAGCATGCTGTACTTTCAGACCCAGCTGGCTCAGCACGCTGGGTGGCACATCCTGTGGGTTCTGCGTACAGAAATAAATACCTACCCCTTTGGAGCGGATCAGCTTGATCACGGTTTCAATCTGCTGCAACAAGGCCTCGGAAGCTTCCTGGAATACCAGGTGCGCCTCGTCAATGAACAGTACCAGCTTGGGCTTGTCCAGGTCGCCGGCTTCCGGCAGGGTGGCATAGAGTTCGGCCAGCAGCTGGAGCATGAAGGTGGAGAACAGCTTAGGTCGGTTCTGCATATCTGTTACCCGCAACACACTGATCATACCGCGACCGTCATCCCCTATCCGCATCAGGTCGTCTATCTCAAAAGAAGGTTCACCAAAGAAAATATCAGCGCCCTGCTGTTGCAGCTCGATCACTTTCCGGAGAATGGTGCCCGTGGAGGAAGTAGACACTTTGCCATATTCTTTTTCTATGGCGGCTTTGCCTTCATTGGAAACAAACTGCAGCAGCTTCACAAAATCTTTCAGGTCCAGGAGGGGCAGCTGGTGGTCGTCGCAGTATTTGAACAGCATGGCTACCAGTCCCTGCTGGGTATCGTTCAGGCCGAGGATCTTGGACAGCAGGATGGGACCAAATTCCAGCACGGTGGCGCGAAGCCGGGCGCCTTTCTCATCGCTGAGCGTCAGGAGTTCTACCGGGAAAGCGGTGGGATTGTAGTCCCCGCCGATCTTCAGCAGGCGTTCTTTAAGCTTGTCATTGACCGTTCCTGCGGCGGCAATGCCGCTGAGGTCGCCCTTGATGTCCATGAGCAGGACAGGTACGCTGGCATCGCTGAGTCCTTCGGCCAGGACCTGCAGGGTTTTGGTCTTACCGGTTCCGGTAGCGCCGGCAATGAGGCCGTGGCGGTTCATGGTCCGGAGCGGGATCAGTACATCGGTGCCGGTGAGAACCTGGCCGTCCAGCATGGCGGCGCCTACTTTAAATGATTCGCCTTTGAAAGTATAACCGTCTTTGATCAGTTGAACGAAGCTGTTGGTATCGGGCATGACAGGTGATTATAAAGGTAAATTACAATATTCCCGTATACGAAATACAGGCTTTTGTTACCGGACGGTTAAGGGTTTCCGGCAATGGCTGCTGCACATTCTCTTTCCGCTGCACTGGCAGAGACCAGAATGGCCCAACTGGCTTGCAGGCCTTATTCATGGCCACAGAACCCAGGCGGACGGGCGGCAGGTCAGGAGCTGACAGGGTGGCTATTTTCCAAAAACGGGCCTCCCCGGTCAGCTTCGCCTGGTTATTACAGGTCCTCCTCGCGTTCCAGCATCAGGATGGCGCTCTGGGGCACGATATAGTATTTTTCATTTTCATACAGCACTTCGGTGGCGCCGCTCAGCAGGAAAATGGCCAGGTCGCCCTCCCGGGCCTGGAGCGGGATGTATTTCACCTTATCGTCACTGTTCTTCCAGGGTTCATCATCAACAGGCATGGGAATAGCGTACCCGGGGCCGGTCTTGATCACATAGCCCTGCTGCACTTTTTCCTTCTCCTGGACGCCGGGCGGCAGGTAGAGCCCGCTTTCTGTACGCTCGCTGGGCCGGGCAGGGCGGATCAGGATCCGGTCCCCGATGACGATCAGCTTCTTGAATGTATTCTCGGTGGTAAGTCTCATAGCTGGTGGAATAATGGGCAAAATTAACCCCATTTATTAACAAAATATTACGCGGCTCTTGCAGTAAATGGTAAATGATTTATTTTTATTTACACTATCTAACGAACTAAATCTACCTACAATGGAAGGAAAGAAACCGAAAATTTTATTGTGTGAAGACGATCAGAACCTGGGCAGCGTACTGAAGAACTATCTTGAACTGAATGATTTTGATGTTACGCTGGAGAGAGACGGTCGCCTGGGACTGGCCGCTTTTCAACGTGAAAAGTTCGAGCTTTGCCTGCTGGATATCATGATGCCGCATATGGATGGTTTTACACTGGCAGAAGAGATCCGCGATGTAGACCCCGATATTCCCCTGTTCTTCCTCAGCGCCAAGACCATGAAGGAAGATATCATCCAGGGTTATAAGCTCGGCGCGGACGATTATATCACCAAGCCCTTCGATAGCGAGGTGCTGCTGCTGAAGATAAAAGCTATCCTGAAAAGGAATGAAGAAACTACCAAAGAGGCAGAGAACAAAGAGTTCGACCTGGGCAGCTACCACTTCAATCCCAAACTGCGGGAGCTGAGCCATAATGGCAAAACACAGACCCTTTCTCCCAAAGAGAACGAGCTGCTGAAAATGCTGGCCGAGCATATCAATGATCTGCTGCCACGCGAGCAGGCCCTGAAAAAGATCTGGGGCAGCGATACCTATTTCAATGGCCGCAGTATGGACGTGTACATCGCCAAGCTGCGCAAGTACCTGAAGGACGACGAAAAGATCGAGATCGTAAATATCCACGGCAACGGCTTCCGCCTCGTTGCGCCAGTGGCATAAGCGTATAAATCTTTGCAGAACGGCTTTCCAAAACAGGCTACAACCTGCGGTGGGAAGCCGTTCTTTTTGGGGGACGAACCAAAAGGCCCGTTGACAGAAAGCCACTCGTAAACCAGCCGGACAAACCGCAATATTGTACAGGCAAAACTAAGAGCGGCACATATTTGGTTCGTCCCAATTATTCTTCCGGACAACCTACAACGGGCAGCGGGAAGCCGTTTTTTGGGGGGACGAACCAAAAGACCCGCTGGCAGAAAGTCACTTTTAAATAAACCACACACACACCTGCACAGGCATAGACAACCGGACTACTCACACGTTTGAATGTGAGCAGACAAGCTCCATGGTAAAATGGCAAACCAATAGATCAGGGTGAATCCTCTTTAATCAAACAGGCTATTGGCATCCGGATTACGCTTCTTCCCCAGGTGTTCATAAGCCTTATGGGTGGCTTCCCGGCCGCGGGGCGTGCGTTTGATAAATCCTTCCTGGATCAGGAACGGCTCATAGACTTCTTCCAGCGTTCCGGTCTCCTCACCAACCGCCGTAGCAATGGTAGTGATCCCTACCGGGCCGCCTTTGAACTTATCGATGATGGTCAGCAGGATGCGGTTATCCATCTCATCCAGCCCATGCTCATCCACGCTCAGGGCGCGTAAGCCATGCTGGGTGATGGCCAGGTCAATGACGCCATTGCCCAGTACCTGGGCAAAGTCGCGCACGCGGCGCAGCAGGCCATTGGCAATCCGGGGGGTGCCGCGGCTGCGACGGGCTATTTCGCCGGCAGCATCGGAAGTGATCTTTGTATTGAGGATACCAGCCGAGCGGACCACTATCTTCTGCAGGGTCTCGGCGGTATAATATTCCAGTCGGGATTTAATGGCAAAGCGGGACAACAGGGGGGCCGTCAGCAGGCCGCTGCGCGTGGTAGCGCCGATCAGCGTGAACGGGTTCAGGTTGATCTGGATGCTGCGGGCGTTGGGGCCACTGTCAATCATAATGTCCAGCCGGTAATCTTCCATAGCAGCATAGAGGTACTCTTCCACTACCGTGCTGAGCCGGTGGATCTCATCTATGAACAGCACGTCATGGGGCTCCAGGTTGGTGAGCAGACCGGCCAGATCGCCCGGCTTTTCTATCACCGGGCCGGAGGTTTCCTTGATCTGTACGCCCAGTTCATTGGCCACAATACGGCTCAGGGTGGTTTTACCCAGGCCGGGAGGGCCATGGAATAAAATATGGTCCAGGGCTTCGCCTCTCAATTTAGCCGCTTTGATGAAGATGCTGATATTATCGATGATCTGCGACTGACCCGCAAAATCGACGATCTCTTTAGGCCGGATATTGTTCTCAAACTCCTTATCCGCCGCACTCTGCAGGGGCCGCTCGCTATTTAAGTTTGGATTAGACATTGCTTTGGTAACTTTGTAAAACTACACAAAGTAAGCGACAAAGCTATGCAGATCCACTTTATCCAGCACGTCCCCTTCGAATCCCCCGGCTATCTCCTGCAATGGGCAGAAGAAGCAAATCATGCCATCAGTTTCACCAGGACCTATGAAGCGGCTGTATTTCCCGATGCCGACACCATAGCGCTGCTGATAGTCATGGGCGGCCCCATGGGCGTATATGACGAAACTCAGTTTCCCTGGCTCAAAGCAGAAAAAGCATTTATCCGCACCGTGATCAATGCCGGTAAAAAAGTACTGGGTGTTTGCCTCGGCTCCCAGCTGGTGGCTGAAGTACTGGACGCCCGCGTGTATCCCAACACGCAAAAGGAAATTGGCTGGTGGCCGCTCCAGGTGCTGCCCGCAGCAGCAGGTACGCCTACAGCCGGATGGCCGTCCGAGATCACCGTTTTCCACTGGCATGGCGATACTTTTGATCTGCCCGCCGGCGCTGACCATCTCTTCAGGACCGATGCCTGTCCCCACCAGGGCTACCTGGTCAATAACCAGGTAGCAGGTTTCCAGTTCCATATGGAAGTGGGCGCCCCCGAAGTACAGCATATGATCCTTCATTGCGGCCAGGAACTGGTCCCCGGAGCCTTTATCCAGGATCCAGCCAGCCTGGAAAAAGGGGTTGATCAATATGCCACTGGCACCCGCCAGTACCTTAAACGCTTCCTGGACGCCTTCCTGGACAACTGATCCCTGTAGCAAAGCAGTTTGATCAGTATCCTGTTTTGCTATGATAGAGATCAATTGTACATACAAATACAGGGGGCATCTTTGTCCCTGTATGAAAGCGGCTGAAAGTAAATATAACGCCTGTATGTATTTCGCCTCCGGCGCACTGGCGCGGCAACTGGAGAAGCTCGCGATCGAACACTGGAAACAGGTTGATCTGCCACCCAGCCATGCCTATTTACTAATGCTGGCCCTGGAAGAACCGGGTATACAACCCACTTCCATCAGCAGGCATCTCCGGCTCACACCCAGCACTATCACCCGGCTCATTGAAAAGCTGGAAGAGAAAATGCTGGTCATGCGGATCACTGAAGGAAAAGTCACTAAAGTTTATCCTACTCCCGGTGCGGAGGAATTATACCCCGCCCTGCTGCGCTGTAATGAGCAGTTTGCGGCCCGGTATTGCCATCTCCTGGGATTGGATGAAAGCGGAAAACTGGCTCAATCGATGATGCGGATGGCCGATAAGCTGAGCAATTGAACCATGTAACCTTATTTTTTGTATTTATAATTTACCCATATGTCAACTCTAACAAACAGTAAGCGTGTCGATCCGTCCTATTTCACCAATGGATTGACGTATGCCGCCTATCGCAGCCTGATCGACGAGCTGCTGAAAGAAGAAAAAGTCACCGGCGCTACCCAGACGGATGCCCTGGTCAATTATACCAGGCTGAATGTTCAACGGATGAACCGGATCGACAAGACCGTTAAAATATTGTCTGATGTGGAACTGGTCATGCATGCCGTTACCCGCCCGCAAACCTGGGTGGTGCTGACAGAAGGATGGTGTGGTGACGCCGGTCAGATCCTGCCTATCCTCAATACCATGGCTTCCCTGAATCCAAAGATCAACCTGCGCATGGTGCTCCGGGACGATAACCTGGAACTGATGGACCAGTACCTCACCGGTACCAGCCGCAGCATTCCCCGCCTGATTGTTGCCGATACGGCCACAGCTACAGAACTGTTCAACTGGGGTCCGCGTCCCAGCACTTTACAGGACCTGTTCATGCAATGGAAGGCAGAAGGAATTACCGGCACCGAACTGACTGAGAAAGTACATAGCTGGTATGCCAAAGACAAAACGGCTACCACACAGAAAGATATTGCCGCCCTGCTGAAAGCTCACCTGTAAGCAAGGGCCGGCACCTTAGACCGTAGTTTAAATGTTCCAACGTAAATGTAAAAAATGACCAGGCCCGAAGCTGGTCATTTTTTATGTCCAAAAAAAACGCACCGCTTCCCCCGTGAAGCGATGCGTACCAAATGAACATAGCTATACAAAGAATTTAACAGGCAATACTTACACATCAATCGCAATCCTAATTTAAAACTTCTCCCCGCCTGCTCCCAAAAGGAAGATGCCCCAAATTCTTAATGCAGGAAAAATACGGTGCTTACCCGCAGGAATACCCGGGCAGTCAACAGCAAAAACAATAAAGAAAGGAATTATACTGCAGCAGCGTCAGCAGGCCGCGCATGGGCCATCAGCTGCAGGATCAGGTCCGGGTCAGGACAGTTGGCCAGCCATTTCTCCCGCTCGGAAAATTTGCAGACGCCGGGGTAATCCCCTTCCCGCAGCTCCATGTCAATGATGACCTGAAAATGCAGGTGTGGCGGCCACTGGCCGTTCTCTGACGGCTCACCGAAATGTGCTATCACTTCACCAAAAGTCACGTATTGCCCGGGTGACAACCGCTGGATATCCCGCAGGCTGATATGTCCATAGAGGGTATAGAAAGGTATGCCGTCCAGCTGGTGCAGCAGGATCAGCGTAGCGCCGTAATCACCGTAATGATCATTGAAAGCAAAGCTATGTACCATGCCGCCCATGAAAGCATACACAGGTGTGCCGGCAGGCCCCCAGATATCAATGCCTAAGTGCAGGCGGCGCGGCTCCTCACCGGGTTTTGTATCAAAATGCGGACTGCGGCTGTACACCGTACGGTGTTCCGCATAACCGCCAATACCCAGACGGGCGCCGGCCTGTTCCAGCGAATGATTGATGTAAGCGGAAAACTGCTGTGTATCGTTCAGTACAGTACTGGTCAGCGAAGGATTCTTCGCCGTAAAGTCCAGCAGCAGCAGACCATCACGCCCAGGCTCCACCTTCACCACGGGATGAAAGGTGGACTGGTACTTGCGGATGATATTGTCAATAGGATCGGGCATAATACAGCGTTTATACTACAACGTTGACCATCTTGCCTTTTACAAAAATGATCTTCTTATGAGGTTTTCCTTCCAGCCACTTCTGCACAATATCGTTGGCCAGGACCTCCTGCTCTACCTCGGCCTGCGTGGCGGCCAGGCTGATATTGAGCTGGGTCCGTACTTTGCCGTTGATAGAAATAGGATATTCCTTGGAAGTTTCCACCAGGTATTGCGCGTTGGCCACCGGATAGCTGGCATCCAGGATGGAACCGCTGTTGCCCAGCAGCTGCCAGAGCTCTTCACTCACGTGCGGTGCATAAGGTGTCAGCAGGATCAGCAATTGCTCCAGTATTTCCTTTTTGCTGGCCTTGAGATCGGTCAGCTCGTTCACACAGACCATGAAAGCGCTCACAGCGGTATTGAAAGAGAAACGTTCCGTATCGTCCTCAATCTTTTTGATGCCTTTGTGCAGGGCCTTCCACTCCGCTTCAGAAGCTTTCGCCTCTTTCCATACCTGTCCTTTATCATCATAGAACAGGCGCCAGAGTTTTTTCAGGAACCGGTGTACCCCTTCAATGCCTTTGATATCCCAGGGCTTGGAAGCTTCCAGCGGTCCCAGGAACATCTCATACATACGGAAGGTATCAGCACCGTATTTCTCCACTACCAGGTCAGGATTGATAACATTGTAGTAGGTTTTGCTCATCTTTTCAATGGCAGCACCGCAGATATATTTACCGTCTTCGAGAATGAACTCGGCATTCGCGAAATCAGGTTTCCATTGTTTGAAGGCTTCGGTATCCAGTATTACCCCGTCAACAATGTTCACATCCACATGCAGCTGATCGGCCTCATACTGGTCTTTCAGACCGGCAGACACAAACTGGTGTGTATTGCGCACACGGTATACAAAACGGGAGTCCCCCGTGATCTTGCCCTGGTTGATCAGCTTTTTGAAAGGCTCGTCAAAGCTGAGGTAGCCCAGGTCATGCAGCACTTTTACCCAGAGACGGGAATAGAGCAGGTGCGCCACGGCATGTTCTGAACCGCCGATGTACACGTCCACCTGTCCCCAGTAGTCCAGCGCCTTACGGTCGGCAAATGCCTCCGTATTATGCGGATCCATATACCGCAGGAAATACCAGGCGGCGCCGGCATGCGTGGGCATAGTGTTCGTATCCCGCTTTTCGTGGGCGCTGATATGTACCCATTCTTTCACGTTGGCCAGTGGTCCCTCACCGGTGCCGGAGGGCTTGAAATCATCGCTGGGTGGCAGTTCCAGGGGAAGCTCACTGAGTTCCATGGGGTAGGCCACCTCCTCTTTGAACACGATGGGAAAGGGTTCGCCCCAGTAGCGCTGGCGGCTCCAGCCTGCATCCCGCATCTTGAAATTGACCTGGCGTTTGCCGATGCCCATTTCCTCTACTTTGTCCAGTACTGCACTGATGGCATCGCGCATGACCATGCCATCCAGGAAACCGGAATGCTGCAGGATGGCGTCCTTGGTAGGATTGGCCTCCTGCCCGTTATAGTGCTCACCAATGATATTGGTGATGGGGATATGAAAATGCTGGGCGAACTTATGATCACGCTCGTCCCCACAGGGAACAGCCATGATAGCGCCGGTGCCATAGCCTGCCAGTACATACTCGGAGATCCAGATGGGGATCTCCCGGCCGTTGAAAGGATTGATGGCATAGGCGCCGGTAAAGCAGCCCGTGATCTTTTTCACTTCGGCCATCCGGTCTACATCGGAGCGGCTTTGTACATATTGCAGGTAGGCGTCTACTTCGTCCTGCTGGGCGGCGGCAGTGATCTGCGACACCATCTCGTGCTCGGGGGCCACTACCATGAAGTCCACACCGAAGATGGTGTCAGGACGGGTAGTGAAGACCACCATTTCCGGCACCTGGCCGGATTCGCTTTTTACAGAAAAACGGATCTCAGCGCCAAAGCTCTTGCCAATCCAGTTGCGCTGGATCTCTTTCATGGAATCACTGAAATCCACTTCTTCCAGTCCTTTGAGCAGGCGCTCAGCATATTCAGTGATACGCAGGCTCCACTGGCGCATTTTTTTCTTGACCACGGGAAAACCACCGCGGTAGCTGACACCGTTGATCACCTCATCATTGGCCAGTACCGTGCCCAGCGCTTCGCACCAGTTCACATCGGAATAGGCCAGGTAGGCCAGGCGGTACTGCATCAGGACTTCCCGGCGGGTCAGCTCATCATACTGCGCCCATTGCGCAGCTGTGAACTGGTTGCCGCCATCGGGCAGCTCATATTTTACATTGGGAAAAGCATGTGTGGCATTGCCTTCCTTTTCAAAGAGGGCAGTAAGGGCGTCAATATGCTCGGCCCGTTGGGTCTTGCGGTTGAACCAGCTATCGAAGAACTGGAGAAAGATCCATTGGGTCCATTTGTAATAGGAGGGCTCGCAGGTACGTACCTCACGGCTCCAGTCGTAACAGAAACCAATATTATCCAGCTGGCGACGGAAGGTCTGGATATTGCCGTCAGTAGATACCGCCGGGTGGATACCATGTTCAATGGCATATTGTTCAGCCGGCAGGCCAAAGGCGTCATAGCCCATCGGATGCAGTACGTTAAAACCTTTCAGCCGCTTGTACCTGGCATAGATATCAGAGGAGATATAACCCAGCGGATGCCCTACGTGCAGGCCGGCCCCACTGGGATAAGGGAACATATCCAATACATAGTATTTGGGTTTGGCGCTGTCATTGCTGACCTTGTAAGCCCCTGTCTGCTGCCAGTGCTCCTGCCATTTCTTTTCGATATCCCTGAAATTGTATTCCATGCCTTCCGCCCCTGGCGGTATGATTTTTTAGTTAAAAGTTGAGGAAACGTTAAATGCCTGTATTCCTGAAAATTTCCCTGGCTAACCAGTCGTTAGAGGGGGTATCAAAAATACGGATAATCCCGCTAAACAGGGAGATTTCCGTTATTTTTGCTCCAGTACTAACCCATCAAAAATTAAAAATCCATGGCGCAATTCGGAAAGGCATCCGCCAAACGATCAAAGCCCTCCTATTTCATGTCCATCATCGGTGTTACCATCGTGCTTTTCTTTGTAGGGGTGTTTGGCTGGCTGTTGTTGAATGCCAAGCGATACACAGATACCCTTAAGGAGAATGTGAAAGTGCAGGTATACCTTCGCCGCAATGTAACGCCCACGGATGTGGAATCCCTCAAAAATTACCTTACGGTGCAGCCTTATACGCGCAACGTGGAATATGTGGATAAGGAAGCCGCCAAGAAAAGGCTGCAGTCTGACGGGGAAGATGTCAATTTTGAACTACTGGATGAAAACCCGCTGCCCGCGTCCTTTGACCTGGCGCTCAAAAGCGGTTATGTGCAGAAGGACACCCTGGATATGATCAAGGCCGACCTGGAAAAGCAGAGCCTGGTAGTGGAAAGCGTCCGGTACCCGGCCTTTGTGGTAGAAAAGATGGGCTCCTCCGTCCGGGTGGGCCTGATTGCCTTTGTGGCCCTGGCCGCCGTATTCTGTATCCTGTCCATTGTACTGATTGACAATACTATCCGCCTGGCCATGTACAGCAACCGCTTTATCATTAAGACCATGCAGATGGTAGGCGCCACCAGGGGTTTTATTTCCAAGCCCATGAACCTGCGGGCCATTGCCAATGGGGCCCTGTCGGCCGTATTTGCCATTGCCATTGTGTACGGGCTCATGGTCCTGTCAGAATATTTCCTGCCGGAGCTGCGCAGCCTGCGCGACAATGGCAAGATGCTCCTGCTTTTTGCCTTCCTGATCCTCCTGGGTATCAGCATCTCGGTGTTCAGCACCTGGCGCAGCGTAGTGAAATACCTGAAGATGAAACTGGACGACCTGTATTAATTCGGGGCAGTTTACTATATTGCACCCTCAATTTGAACGATCATGTCTGTAAAGAAACAAACACCTGCATCCAGCACCGCCTCCACCCCTACCGGTAACCTTTTTGGCCGGGAGAACTATATCTGGATCCTGGCCGGACTGGCCGTTATCCTGATCGGTATCCTCGTGATGGCCGGTGGCAGAAGTGAAGACCCGAATGTTTTCAAGGACGACCAGGTGTACAGCAAAATGCGCATTACTGTTGCCCCCATCCTGATCCTGCTGGGTCTGGGCATTGAAGTATTTGCCATTTTCAGGAAGCCCAAGGCCAAAGCATGATCCGGCCGGTAACCGACCACATTTTCTACACATAATTGGGAAAGCGATGCCTGTATGACATCGCTTTCTTTTTTCCACCAACAGTACGCTTTACCCGTTCAATCCGCACACATGAGCTTATTTGAAGCAATTATCATCGCTATCGTAGAAGGCATTACCGAGTATCTCCCCGTTTCCTCTACCGGCCATATGATCATCGCCAGCAGCCTGATGGGCATTGAGGATGACAACTACACCAAACTCTTTGAAGTGGCCATCCAGCTGGGGGCTATCCTGGCCGTAGTGGTACTGTACTGGAAAAAGTTTGTTGACTTCCGTAAATGGCAGTTCTACGCCAAGCTGCTGGTAGCCGTAATACCTGCCATTGTGCTGGGCAAACTGTTCTCCGATAAGATAGACACCCTGCTGGAAAGCCCCACCACCGTGGCCATCAGCCTGCTGCTGGGCGGTATAATACTGTTGTTCATTGACCGGTTCTTCCTGAACCCTACCATAGATACCGAAGAAAAGATCGGGTTCCGCCAGGCCTTTATGATCGGCCTCTGGCAATGCGTGGCCATGATCCCCGGCGTCAGCCGCAGCGCCTCCTCCATCATTGGCGGTATGCAGCAGCAACTGACCCGCAAGCTGGCCGCCGAGTTCTCTTTCTTCCTGGCCGTTCCCACTATGTGCGCCGCTTCCGGGTATTCCCTGGTGCTGAAAGATTATGAGACCAATGGCGTGGTCCAGAAAGGGTATGAACTGATCATGGCCTCCTCGGATAATCTCTATGCTTTCATTGTAGGTAATATTGTAGCCTTTGTGGTGGCCATGCTGGCCATCCGCTTTTTTATCGGCTTCCTGCAAAAACACGGCTTCCGCCTCTTCGGCTGGTACCGGATCATTGCCGGCATTATCCTGCTGGTCCTGATCAGCCAGGGCATTATTGGCAAGTCATAAGCTTCCCCCGGACATCCCCCCATCATCAGCGGCTGACCAGCGCGGCGGCGACTACTTTGGTTCGTCCCCAATAATTAATTAAAATGTCTGCGCAGGCAACCAGTGGCCTACCACCGGCGCAAGCCGCCGGCCAATCCCTCCTGGCGGAATGAGCCAACTTTTGCCTAATTTCGCCCGCAACTGATCCTCAACTCTCTACCAATGCAAACAGCTTCCAAGAAAGTCGTGAATGGCTGGGCCATGTACGACTGGGCGAACTCGGTATATAATTTAGTGATCACCACTACTTTTTTCCCGATCTATTTCACTGCTGTAACACCTGAACATGTCCCTTTCCTGGGCCGTCATTTTGTGAACAGCTCCCTGTACAATTATTCACTGGCTGCCGCCTATCTTATCATTGCCCTCCTGTATCCTATCCTGACCTCAATTGCGGATACAAGAGGAAACAAAAAAGCGTTCATGCGCTTTTTCTGTTATATGGGCTCCATCGGCTGCAGCCTTTTATATCTTTTCAAAGGTGAGGACAGCCTGGGTTTCGGCGTGGTCATGTTCATGCTGGCCGCCATCGGCTGGTGTGGCAGCGTAGTGTTCTACAATTCCTACCTGCCGGAGATAGCCGCCGAAAAGGACCGCGACCGGATCAGCGCCCGTGGCTTTTCTTTCGGGTATATCGGCAGCGTGATCTGCCAGCTGATCGGGTTTGCCCTGATCCTGATGATGCCTCATAACGAGGGTGAGGCCTCCCGCCTTACTTTCCTGCTGGTAGGTTTCTGGTGGTTCGGCTTTGCCCATATCACTTTTGCACGCCTGCCGGACAGCAAACCTGCCGTTGACAAACATGAAGGCAATGTGATCACCGAAGGTTTCCGCGAGATCCGCAAGGTCTATATCCAGGTCACCAAAATGCCCATACTCAAACGCTTCCTGCGCGGCTTCTTCTTTTACAGCATGGGCGTTCAGACCGTAATGCTGGCTGCTACCCTGTTTGGCAGCAAACTGCTGGGGCTGGACAGCACCAAACTGATCCTGACCGCCGTGGCTATCCAGCTGGTGGCCATTCCCGGCGCCTGGGGCATGGCCCGCCTCTCCAGCATTTTTGGTAACCTCCGCGTGCTGATGGGCGTGATCCTGCTCTGGATCGGTATCTGCGTAGCCGCTTACTATACCGCCATGATCAAGGAACAGGGCGGCGATCCCGAATATCTTTTTTATGGACTGGCCGTGGCCGTAGGCCTGGTGATGGGTGGCGTACAATCCCTGAGCCGTTCTACCTACTCCAAGCTGATGCCGGAAACCAAGGATACCGCCACTTATTTCAGCTACTATGATTTTACCCAGAACATTGCCATTGTCATAGGAATGTTCAGTTTTGGGTATATAGAGGAACTGACTGGCAGCATGAAACATTCCGTGCTATCTTTGATCTTCTTTTTCTTTGTTGGCCTCGTATGGCTGTATTCAGCCCGGGTAAAACAGCGAAAAGAGGCGAAGGCCACCCTATAAAATCTAATTTGTATGAACCTGTACTCAATCCATACCGGAAACTTCAAGCTCGATGGCGGCGCCATGTTTGGCGTTGTGCCCAGATCCATCTGGCAAAAACTCAATCCACCCGACAGTAATAATCTCTGTAACTGGGCCATGCGCTGCCTGCTGATAGAAGACGGCAACCGCCTGATCCTGGTAGACAACGGCCTTGGCGATAAGCAGGACGCCAAATTCTTTGGTCATTACCACCTCAACGGGGATGATACCCTGGACAAGTCCCTGGCCGCTCATGGCTTTCACCGGAACGATATCACAGACGTATTCCTCACCCACCTGCATTTTGACCACTGTGGCGGCAGTATTGTACGTGAGGGCGAAAAGCTGGTGCCAGCCTTTAAAAACGCCGTCTATTGGAGTAACCTGCCCCACTGGGAATGGGCCGTTCAGCCCAATGACCGTGAGAAAGCCTCTTTCCTGAAAGACAATATCATGCCCATCCAGGAAAGTGGCCAGCTGAAATTTGTAGAGCCTACAGATGGTATCCTTTTCGCCGACCATTTCAAGGTCCGCTTTGTATACGGCCATACGGATGCCATGATGCTTCCCCAGCTGCGTTATAAGAACAGGACCATCCTCTATATGGCGGACCTGCTGCCTTCTGTGGCACACCTGCCTATTCCTTATGTAATGGCTTATGATATGTTCCCGCTCACCACGCTGCGGGAGAAGAAGACTTTCCTGCAGGAAGCACAGGAAGAAGAGTATATCCTCTTCTTTGAACATGATCCCGTAAACGAATGCTGTACGTTACAGATGACGGAAAATGGGATCCGCCAGGGAGATATATTCAGGCTGAGCGATATCTGATGAAGCAAGGATAGCCGTCCCCGGTTCTGTCCTTCACCGAAGGCTGGTCAATGAAGAAAGCGGGTACCGCAGGTTGCGGTAGCTGATCATATCCACTTTCACACTGCCCACGGAAATAGGACTTTCAATGCGGACCGGCAGGCGGTTCCTGTCATCACTCACCCAGACGGTCATTTTCTCCCCGCCTTCAAAGATAGTACCCTTGATCAGCAGGGGCTTGAACTTGATGGCCCTGAATTTCCCATACTTGGTTTTCACCGTTTCCTTGCCCAGGTAGCGGATATACATTTCATAGACCTCGTTGTCCAGGAACAGGGAGAAATTGATCTTGTCGCCAGACTTGTATTTATCGAAGTCAATATTCCGGGCGTAGAAGATGGCGCTCAGTACGTCCTGTACGCATTCAGGGGTTTTGAACACGCCCTTGGTGGTAACAGCCGTATTGGTAGCCTTATTGAAAGTGACATTCTCAAATTTCTTGTACCCCCCTTCGTCCACATTGCGGATAAAGCGGAGCGGCTGCAGGGTGGCCGTATCTATAAAGGTTTCGTATTTATCCCTTACCCGGAAAAAATTATCATAGAAGCTGTAGGTCTTGCCCTCACCCGTTACATGGTATACCGGCTTGTTGTTCAGCTTTTCCAGCTCCGTGTTGAAAGTGGCTTCGCCGGCCCCGAAATAGGCGCCTACCACCGTATAAAATACTTTGAAAGTGATGCTTTCACCCGCCTGGAAGGACGTATTGCGGATCCCACACATATTATCCCCTGCTTTCAGAGGGAAGCTGGCTACGGTAAGCAATAAGAGTGCGACAGATTTTAATACTTTCATGGATAACCTATTCATTGTTATAAATCCCTGCCGGTTGGCGGTCCGTTGTTTCCTGACCCCGGCCCTTCGATCCTGTTTCCGTACCTAAATATACGGACACTTAAAATTAGTAAACTTCCGATGAGGGCCGGAATTACCAAATTGATAAACCAAATAGACAACGAAGTCGCCAAAACCCCTATCACATTGTCACTAAAAAATTGTACCAGCTCAATACTGGCCTTCCAGCGCACGCCCAGGTCGGTCAGCGCCGCAATGGAGGGCATAATGGCCAGCACCAGGAAAACTACACCCATGGACCCGGCCACCTGGGCCAGGCTCAGGGACACATTAAATACGGCAAAGAGCAAATAATACTGCCCTAAAAAAACGGCATAACGGGCTACAGATAAAGACAGTATCCGCCACAGGATAGTTGCGTTAAATGAATCTAAAACCCTGATATAGGTTACAAAGCGCTCAATCCGGGGTATTTTCTCCATCCAGCGCACCAGCCAGGCAAACCGGAAATAAAATAATGTTAAAAGGGCCGCCAGGACAATGGTCACGGACAGCACCGCATCCGTCCAGAGCAGGATGCCCGTTTCCCCCCCGGCCTTACCCGCCTGTACCTGCCGGATATAGAGCAGCGCGCCTGCACCCGCCACCAGGGTCACTATCAGCTGGGCCATACTGCAGACCACCGTCAGGGAAATGGCCTGGATCCTTTTTCCTTCCGGTATATACAATATCCGGCCCATGTACTCACCGATCCGGTTGGGCGTAAAAAAAGCCAGGGTATTGCCGGTAAAAATAGCTTTGAATGACTGGAGCAGGGAAATGGGCTGGATACGGTTGATGACCAGCTGCCATTTGCGGGCCTCAATGCCCCAGTTCAGCAGCATGGCCGCTATTACCAGCAGCAGCTGCCATAAGGCCGGACCTTTTATGGCAAACAATAACTGCTGTAAGGAATCCTGCCAGTTGGGTTGCCGGTATAATTGCTGGTAAATGGACCAGGCCAGCAGGCAAAACACCAACGGCCCAATCACATAGTTGAGGATAATTTTGATATTTTTGTTCAGCGGCAACAAATGATTGTACAAATTAATTGAATCCTGCTCACTCCATTGCAAAACACATCCAAAATAATTCTCGGCGTTGACCCCGGCACCTTACTGATGGGGTATAGTATTATTGCTGCAACGCCGCGCAGCATGCAGGTCCTGGACATGGATGTGCTGAAGCTCAGCGCAAAGAAAGATAATCATGAACGGCTGCACCTCATTCATATCAAAATAACGGAGCTGATCAGCCGACACCGGCCACAGTACTTTGCCATTGAAGCACCCTTCTTTGGCAAGAACGTGCAGAGTATGCTGAAACTGGGCCGCGCCCAGGGCGTGGCCATTGCGGCGGCCATGCAGGCCGGCCTCCAGGTGGCGGAATATTCTCCCAAAAAAATAAAACAGTCCATCACCGGCAACGGTAATGCCGATAAGGAGCAGGTATGGAAAATGCTGCAGCAGCTGCTCTCACTGCAAACCGCTACCCTGGCCTCTTTTGACGTGTCCGATGCCCTGGCGGTGGCCGTTTGCCATCATTTCCAGGAAAGGGTGCTGCTGCCGGGAAATGCCAGGGTACTGAAAGGTTGGGAAGATTTTGTCTCTAAAAATCCGGAAAGGATCAGGAAACTGAAGTGAGTTGCGCCAGTATCTTTTCCTGAGCGGCCTTCAATTGTTCCGGGCTGCGTTTCTTTTTACCCTTCGTAAAATTGAGGTCGTCCATATCATTTACAGGCACCAGGTGCAGGTGTGCATGCGGCACTTCCAGCCCTACTACCGCCAGCCCGCAGCGGTTGCAGTCAAAGGCCCGCTCAATAGCCTGTGCAATGGGCTTGGCAAACAATAACAGGTTAGCCATATACTCATCCGGAACATCAAAGAACTTGTCCACTTCAATTTTGGGGATCACCAGCACATGGCCGTCCTGCAGGGGGAAAATATCCAGGAAGGCGAAGAACTGGTCGTTCTCTGCTATTTTGTAAGAAGGGATCTCGCCGGCAATGATCTTGGAGAATAATGTCATATGGATGGGTATTCAATAAAAACCCCGGACTGACCGGGGTTAGGAAATTATACTGTGATGTTCTCTACTTTGAATTTGACCATACCTGCTGGTATCTGTACTTCGGCAATTTCGCCTACTGCTTTACCAAGCAGGCCTTTGCCGATGGGAGAAGTAACAGATATCTTACCCAGCTTCAGGTCCGCTTCTTTTTCGGACACAATCTGGTAGGTCAGCTGCTTCTTGGTATTCATGTTCAGCAGCGTTACCTTGGTGAGAATAGAAACCTTGCTGGTATCCACGTTGTCTGCATCCAGTATCCGGGCGCTGGCTACATCTGTCTCCAGCTTTTTCAACTTAGCTTCCAGTATACCCTGCGCCTCTTTGGCCGCATCGTATTCTGCATTTTCTTTCAGATCGCCCTTTTCGCGGGCTTCTGCAATGGCGCGCGCAGCAGCAGGTCTGTCAACCGTACGCATACGCAGCAATTCGTCTTTCATTTGTTCGAGTGTTTCTTTGGTTACATACAAAACACTGCTCATAAGGACCTCCTTCTGTTTAAGTGGAAGCTATTTGTCTTCCGTAAATAGAAAAAAAGAACAACGCCTCAGGTGAGCGCTGAAGCGTTGCACGATTATGTAACAAAACAAAAATAAAACAATTTTGGCAAAAAACCCGCCCCGGGAAAGGCCTGCATGCTCAATCACCGGCTTTCGTAAATAAGTTTCCGGTAAGGGTAAAGGCCACAAACCCTTGCAGCCATTAATATGTAAGTTGGACAGATCCCTGTGGCCTGCCGGCTGAATAGCCTTCCTTCTAAGGGTTTATTTTATAAGGACATGGTCATCAGCTACCAGTTGGCGAAAGGCTGGCGGTTAACCATCAAACGCCCGATTTTAATGAGCTTATAATTTCAGCTTCTCTACTACCACAGCAGCCATCTTGTAAAAAGCCTCATGACTGTATCCCGCCGTATGCGGAGTGATCAGTACGTTGGGCTGGGCCAGCAGCCAGTTCAGCTGCTCCCGCTGTTCCCCGGAATAGGTTTCCAGCTTTTCGTTTTCCAGTACATCCAGGCCTGCGCCGGCAATCTTACCAGCCTGCAGGGCACGGATGATGGCGGCCGTTTCCTGCACCTTTCCCCGGGAAGCATTGATGAAAAAGGGCTTTCTTTCCAGCTGCTGAAAAAAAGCATCATTGGCGTAGTGGAAGGTCTCTTCCGTCAGGGGCAGGTGCAGGCTCACCACATCCGCATACCGGGCAATCTGCTCCAGGTTGGCCTCCCGGACATACCCTTTGGCAAAACCGAATTTATATTTATCCAGCGCCAGCACCGTAACATCAAAAGCACTGAGCAGCTTGGCAAACGCACTACCGGTATTGCCATAGCCAATAATGCCCACCGTTTTGCCCGTCAGCTCCGTACCGCGATTGGCGTCACGGATCCACTGCCCTTCACAGATAGAAGCCATACTGCTGTTCATCTTGTTCAGCAGGTTCAGCAGCATGCCCAGCATATGCTCCGCCACCGCATTGCGGTTGCCTTCGGGACTGCTGACGCAAAGGATACCCTTACTTTCTGCATAGGGCACATCTATCAGTTCCATGCCGCTGCCCAGCCGGCCGATCCATTTCAGCTGCGGCGCTTTATCCAGTATGGCCCTGTCAATGGTCAGCCTGGTAGTCACTATCAGCCCTTCTGCCCCGGCAATGGCGTTCTCCAGCTCTTCATAGCTGATGGCTGGACTATATATAACGGTGAACCCTTTTTTCTCCAATGTCTCCGGCAGCCAGGGATGCACCTTCGCCGTAATGATAACTTTCTTCATCTGTTGCGCTTCTCAAGGTATGTTATGGGTAAATAGGATGGATGACCGTATGGGCTCAGCGCATCCGGAAGGTCAGGTCGGCAAATTCCCGGACCGATAACTGCTCGGCCCGCCGGTTGAACAGCGGATCCTGCAGCTCTTCCGGGGTGAACAGCCCTTTCACCGCATTGCGCAACTGCTTGCGCCGCTGGTTGAAGGCCGTTTTGACCAGGTTGAACAGGGCGGACTGGCTCCTGATGGCCGGAGGGTTTTCCAGCGGCCTGAGCCGGATCACAGCACTTTTCACTTTGGGTGGTGGGTTGAAAGCAGTCTCGGGAACTTCAAAAAGATAATCCACTTTGAAAAAGGCCTGCACCAGTACGCTGGTGACGCCATAGGTCTTGCTGCCTTCACCGGCCGCCACCCGCTGGGCCACCTCTTTCTGGAACATACCTACCATGCCTTCCACACTGTCTCTCCAGTCCAGTATCCGGAAAAGGATCTGGGAAGAGATATTATAGGGGAAATTGCCTACTACCGTAAAGGGGCCTTCAAAAGGCTTGCCGATCTCCAGGAAACTCTGGTGAATGATCTTTCCCTGCAGCTGCGGGTAGGTGTGCAGCAGCCAGGTCACTTTCTCATCGTCCAGCTCCACACAGCGAAGGTCAATATTGGGCAGGCGCATCAGGTATTTGGTGAGTGCGCCGCCACCGGGTCCCACTTCCAGCAATTGCGTGAAAGGATGCTCCTGTAGCGCCTCTACAATCCTGACAGAGACGTTCTCATCCTTCAGAAAATGCTGACCCAGAGATTTCTTTAACGTGTACATGATAGGCAAATATCGTATTTTCACCCCCTGAATCCATACAAATATGAGCGCACCGCTACAAAAACCCGTTATCGGGATCTCAATCGGCGACCTGAACGGCATTGGAACGGAACTTGTCCTGAAGACATTTTCCGACCAGCGTATCCTGGAAATGTGCACGCCCATTATTTTCGCTTCCAATAAAGTGATCAACTTTTACAAGAAGTCGGTGCCCGAACTCAATTTCAATTACCAGAACATAAAGGATTTTACCCGGATCAATCATAAACAGATCAATATCTTCAACTGCTGGGAAGAAGAAATTGCCATTACCCCGGGCCAGCTGACGGATATCGGCGGTAAATATGCCGTAAAATCACTGACCGCCGCCGTACAGGCCCTCAAAGAACAAAAGATCCAGGGACTGGTAACAGCCCCCATCCATAAAAAGAATGTGCAGTCGGCCGAATTCAATTTCACCGGCCACACGCCCTTCCTCAAAGATGCTTTCCGCGTCAATGACGTCCTTATGCTGATGGTTGCCGGCAATTTCCGTGTTGGCCTGCTGAGTGAGCATGTGCCCCTGGCCGAAGCCGCCCAGTTTGTGACCCGGGAAAATATCCTGTCCAAACTGTCCATCATGAACCAATCCCTGATCAAGGATTTCGGGATCGATAAACCCAAGATCGCCGTACTGGGCCTCAACCCCCATGCAGGCGATGAAGGACTGATCGGGAAAGAAGAAGAAGAGATCATCAGACCTGCCGTCAAGGAAGCCAAACGCTCCATGCTGGTGGTAGGCCCCTATAGCGCCGATGCATTCTTCGCAAGAAGACATTATGAAAAATTTGATGCTGTGCTGGCCATGTACCACGACCAGGGCCTGATCCCCTTCAAATCACTGGCGCTGGGTGAAGGCGTGAACTACACCGCCGGCCTGCCCGTGATCCGCACCTCTCCTGATCATGGCACCGCTTTTGACATTGCCGGCAAGAACAAAGCTGACCACAGCTCTTTCCTGACCGCTATCTACGAATGTATTGATATCATCAACCGCCGCCAGGGCTATATTGAATACCGCCGCAACCCGCTCAAGAAAATGACTTCCGTGATCCTGGCCAATGCCGTGGACCAGAACCTTGAGGAAGTGCCGGATAGCGAATAGGCATCACCGTGTAGCCAAAGTCCTACAATCCAATATGGGTATAGATTTTCCCAAATTTTCCTGTGGAAAAAATTTTGGGCAGGTACTTGCATATTCGAATACTGCTATTTATATTTGCACTATCATTTTCCTACTCATCCTCTGATAATCCATTCCCGCAAGACTTTAAGTTGTTCTTGCTCCAATTTCCACCAGTTTATAGTGTGTTTTATTAAACCAGTAATGGTTCATCTTTTATAGTATACTCCAATAGCTATGTGGGCTCAGGGAAGGCTGTAAGCGCTCCCCATCGTACATCTTTTATCCAAACGTATTCAATTCTTTTTCCTTTGAATGCCCCGATGGACGCATGTTCATCCGTGCTGGTCAATCATTATTCCAAACTCTGAAACATTTTTTCGATGAAAAAGAATTTTACCCTACTGGCATCTGCCATCTTCTTTCTATTTTCCGGGGCCACAGCTCAAACTGGAGACAACTTCAACTCTAAACCTGGTGTACCACTCAGTGTTGTAAGAGCAAACCTTGAAAGCCAATGCTGGGTTTTCCAGGACTTTGATGTTACCGGCAGTATTACGCCCATTGAAGGCGATGGTATCATGGTGTCCAACACCGGCAACAGCGCCACACAAAGCACCGGCATCTATACGCCCGTAGTGGATGTATGGGGCGAAGTAAAGATCAAATTCACGTACAAACTGGATGCTGCACTGACCAATGGCGCTCGCAGGTGGTTCAAGATCTGGCTTACCTACAGCGACCTCACTCCCTACGGTGATCCCCTGGACAGCGTAGAGATCACCGGCACACCCGGCACAGTATATACTTACGAAAGAACTTTCTCTTATCCCCAGGACCAGGTTGGTTCCGGTCATTACCGTGTATATGTGAACTACCAGGGAATTGGCGGTTCTACCAGGATCGGAATTGATCAATTTGAGATCTCCAACAACCAGGTATACACCGGGGGCTGTAACCAGGCGCCTGTTGCCGTGAATGATGTGATCATTGGTAACAACACCCACCAGGCCGAAGGGGATGTAACCCCCAACGACTCTGATCCGGATGACGAATTCTTTGACGCTACCCTGATCACTCCCTCTCCGCATGGCACCGTAGTGCTGAACAGTGATGGCACCTTTACCTTCACGCCCAACGCGGGCTGGGTAGGCAGCTCTACCACCTTTACTTACCAGCTGTGCGATTATGGTTCCCCCATTATGTGTTCCAATATCGCCACCGTTACTCTGCGCTTCCCAACAGGCGGCTCCCTGCCGGTAACACTGGTTGACTTCAAAGGCCTGTCCAAAGACAACGGCGAAGTAGAACTGAGCTGGGAAACTACTTTTGAACAGAACAGCAACCGCTTTGAAGTACAACGCAGCTTTGACGGTACTACCTGGGAAACTGTCGGCACCCTGCCCGCAGCCAATAACTCCTCCACCAGGAAGACCTACAGCTTTGTTGACAAAGTGGGCAATGCCCTCAACAGGAAAGACGTTTACTACCAGCTGCGCCAGGTAGATAATGACACAAGGGCTTTCATGAGCAAGATCCTGATTGTCCGCGTGTACAATACCCGCGCACTGAAGATGGTGAGCGTTACGCCCAACCCTGTTCAGAATGACATCAACGTCAGCCTGCAGCTCAACGAGTCTTCCTTCGTACTGATGAAAGTACTCAATACCAGCGGTGCTGAAATGATGCGCAAGTCCGTGAAAGCAGGCGCCGGCGCCAACACTTTCGTGATCGATGGCACCAGCAAGCTGCGTCCCGGTCTCTATATGCTGGAAGTAACTATCAACAGCAAAGAGCGTATGATCGTGAAATTGCTCAAAGACTAATACAAACTGCTTATAAGGTTTCACAGAGGTAAAAAAAGGTTCCCCCGCTGATAAGGCGGGGGACTTTTTATTTTGGGACGAACCAGGAGCAGGATGGTCCGGGTGCAGGCTTTCCTGATACGATACCGGACCGCCATGGGCAGCGATGCCCTCACCCTTATTTTTTGACCTTCAGGTAAGATTCCAGGTTCTTGACATATTGTTCAAAAGCTTTCACACCGCGGGGCGTGATCCGGCAGGTGGTTTGCGGATAATTATCCCGGAACTGTTTGCTGACCTCAATATAACCTGCCTCCTTGAGCTTATTGATCTGCACACTGAGGTTACCCGCCGTGGCGTTGGTAGTGTCCCGGATATGCGTGAATTCAGCCTCCCGCTCGCTGATCAGCAGCGAGATCACCGCCAGCCGCAGCTGTGAATGAAGTATCGGATCAAGATCTTTAAATTCCATGAGTAGTTCAGTTCAACATGACAAGCGCAAACAAAGATAAGCCCGTACGCCTGCCGTACGGGTTAAAATTCTATTTACAGGAAGCCAGCAGGTCCTCCGTGTTCTTCAATCCCCATTTGGGATGCAGCAGCGATGCCGGCTGAAAGACGGCAAATTTCTTCAGGGCCTCTTCCATCACAGGTTTGGCTGAGCTGCAGCCGCCACCATATTGCTCGGGCGTATTCCGCAGGTTCTGCGCCTGGATATAGTAGGGACGGGGATTGCTGGGGTCCAGCTTTTTCGCCAGGCCAAGCTGACGCTCTACTTCGCCGCCAAATTCCTGCCAGCGTTGCATGGGGTTCACCAGCATCCGCAGGGTAGCGATCATGGACCTGACCACCGCCACTTCTGAATTATCCTTTTGCAGGGAATCCGCTTTACTGATCAGCCGCTCTGCCCGGTCCGCCAGCGGATCATTCTCTGCCGGAACATTTTTGGTGAAGCCGCCCAATACCTGGCAGAAAGAAGCCCAGTAATAAGGCAGCCATTTGCTTTTCTCCGCATCGCCGATCCGTTCAAAAGTGGCGGAAAGGGCCAGGAAATCATCGGCATTTTTGGCCGAGTCAATCCGGGACAAGGTACTGGTCATGGCATTAGTGTATTTATCACTGTCCTGTGCGTTGACTGCCAGTGCAAGAACAAAGGCCATCATGGCCATACCGATCTTTTTCATAAATGGTTATTTAGCTGTTTGGTGAATAGTTATTACAGGTTACTGTTGATGATATCGTCTGTTCTGTCGATCCCGAAGCTCAGGAAGCAGCCCAGGAAGAACATACGTTTTGCCGTAGGCAAAATTGGCTCTTTCCGCCGGCCGTCATAGGAATAATTATAGCCGAAGACCTGGTTGCTGCCGGGCAGGTTATTGATGCTGAACACCCATACCACAAAGGATTTGGCATCCTTTTTCATGATGGAGGGCAGGTAGTTGACGCTCACACTCAGGTTATGGTAGGCAATGGTCTCGCCCTGGTCGGCAATAGTGAATTTGCCCGCATTGCCATCATACCGGATATTGTAGTAGGGCCTGCCGGTAGCAAAAGTGTAGGAAGCATTGAACTGCGTTTTCCAGCTGCTGACAAATTTCTTGACCACCAGGCTGGCGGTATGACTGGCCGCAAAATTAGGCTGGATGGCATAGGGATAGTTGAGATAGTCCCGCCTGGTGTCCAGCCAGGAATAGGAGATCCAGTAGTCCACGTTCCTGAGGGTCTTTCTGTCGCGCCAGAACAGCTCAATGCCTTTGGCATCCCCATGCCCCCCGTTGCCCACACTGTCCGGCAGGTAACCGCCGGCAGCCGGTTTAACATAGGTCTTCACCAACTCTGAATACTTCTTGTAAAAGGCTTCTATCCGCAATGTACGTTCCTTGCTTACGCGCTGGTAATTGACAATATAATGGGTGGCCCGGGTAAAGGCCAGCTGGTCCTGTACATAGTTCTGTAAAAAGAATTCCTTTTCCGGCCGCTGGTAGAAAAGGCCGTAGGCCAGGGATAACTGCGACTGGTACCCCACCTTATAGGCCAGCGAGGCCCGGGGTGCTATATTGGCTTTATCTATCAGGGAGGAATGCTCCATCCTGGCGCCCAGCTTGGCGGCCAGGTCATTGGTGATATAAATATCTGTTTCCGCAAAAGCCGCCTTGTAATGATCATTGGCGGTTTGCCTGTACTTGCTCACATAGTAGTTGCTGAAATCATTATCATCCTGGAAATACAGGTATTCGCCCCCAAAACGAAAGGCGCTCAAGCCAAACAGTTTCCGGTCCAGCACCAGCTTCACCTGGGTCAGGTTACCGGTACTATGTACCCGGAAGGATTTGGTATCATAGGGAACAGCAGTCAGGTTGACGCGGTGGTTGGCAGCATCCTGCAGTTCATTGTTGATCTTGTCCACGTTATTGCTGAAACTGAAGCCCAGGTTAAGGCGCCAGCGCCGGCCCAGTTTCTCGCGCCAGGACAGGTTGGTGTAGACATTGAAATTGGTAAGCTGGAATTCATTCTTCAACTCTGTGCTGTCAATATCCGGGCGACGCATGCCCAGCTCATTGTAATTGAAATAACCGTAAAACTTCAATATGCCGGTCTTGGAGGTTTTCACCCGGAAATTGAACTCCCCGTTATGAAAAGATGGGGTCTTGAAATTGTCTGGCCGCTGTTTGATCACGGCAAAATAAGCGGCCAGGTTGGTATAGGAATAATTGACACCCCAGCTGGCGTTCTTCTTCTTTGCCAGCTTCTGGTAGCCGGCGCTCAGCAGGATGGGTGAGATACCGATATTGGCGGAGGTCTGCTCCGGCAGGTCTATGGATTCCAAGATCAGGGCCGAGGAAAGTCCCTGGCCATAAAGGGCGGAATAACCACCGGAACTGAAGACCGTACCTTTAAAAATAAAAGGAGAAAAGCGGCCGCGCATGGCTATATCCGGTACGCTGCTGAAAAAGAAATTATTCACCAGGGTGCCGTCAATAAAGATCTTGGTCTCCTGGGCGGTACCGCCACGCACAAACAGTCCCTCGCGCTCTCCCACCTGCTGCGTGCCGGGCAGCGTCTTGAGCGCTCCCGTAACATCCCCATTGGCGCTGGCCGTGGTCACAATATCAATAGGGTCCAGTACCGTGGTCCGTTTGGTATCGCTGGCCTCAAAAGTACCGGCTGTGATCACTACTGCCGTCAGCTCGTTGGGCTCTTCTTTCAGACTGATATCAATGGTCAGGGGACTGCCTGCCAGCTGGAGGGATTGTTCATAAGGCCGGAAACCGATGGCGGTGACCGTCAGCAGCTGGGCGCCTTTCTCCATGGTGCGGAAGCGGAACTGCCCCAGGGAATCGGTAACAGCCCCATCATAGCTGTCTTTGATGGCCAGGCTGGCGCCATGGACGGGCTTGCCTTTGCCGTCCCGTATTTTACCGGAGAGAATGGTTTGGGCATGGCCCAGGTGCGCCGTCAACACCAGGACAACGATAGGAATAAGCTTATGCATCAGGTGAATTTGAAACCAAATATAAAGTAGTTTACAATATAAACTATTTTTATTTTGAAGTATTGCATGGTAACCTGGAATGCGGCGCCTGGCAAAGGGGAACAAGCTGGAAGCAAAATGCTCAGCTATACAATTCAGTGATCCTTGTTCTCAAAGGAACTATTGCAGGTAAATATTTATGGTCTGTAAGGACATTCTGGTTGTATGGGACAGGTAATCCTGCAGGAGCTTCCCTGTGGTTTTTCCGATGGCCGGAACTCTGACGGAAACTATTTTATTGTACTGCGTGACAAGTATTTTTTTATTGCAACAAATCGCAATATCCGTATCAATAATAAATTAGATTTCATCACATATGTTTGTCGCAGGTTATCCACCTGACTTGCAGGATCGGAAATTATTAGCTACTCTTGCAGTATGCCTATAAGGCAAGGGAAATCAGCAGCAGACCTTACCCCTCAACCCCGTTTGTCCAAAGCAACCACGCTGATTTTCCAGGATACAAGGCATCAGGCATAGCCGTAACAGGTGTGAGTTACGGGCTAACCACCAAACTATTATTTGCTTTATATTATTGAGTGAAGAACGGGTTTGCCTGTGGCTTTCCCGCTAATCCATTATCGAAAAACCAAGTATATGAAACATTTGTACCCAATGTCCATTACACCACCTGCTCACCTGCAATTCCCGCTCCCCGGCCGATTGCGATGTGATTTAGTTGAATGATCCATCGGTCTTTCCCCGTGTACCCCGATCTGTTGTTCCTAAGCTAACCGAAGAAAATCCAATCTGTATGAAAGCGAGAAAATATGCGCTGGCTATCCTGCTGGCGAGTATTGGGATGCTTGCCTTCAGTATTTCCCTGAAAGCGCAAACCCTGGATTGTAGTAAATCCGTTTTTAACCTGACCACCAATACGGCAGCAACTACGGCTGCTATTGGCAACCAGCTGGAGTATACCATTGTCATCAAGAACCTGGGGGGCGTGGTCCTGACCAACGCCATCCTGCTGGATAATATTCCTGCGGGTTGTTCTTATATAGCTGGTTCCACTACGCTGAACAATTATGCCGTAGCCGATGTTGGCGGCGCCATGCCTTTTTCCGGCTCAGGTTCTTCCATCAATACGCCCCTGCAGGCGGTGGGCGCACTGGCTGCCGGCGCAACCGCCACTATAAAGTTCAAGGTCAGGGTAACCGCCAATGGGGGCGCTATCACCAACTACGCTATTGTGGAATGCAGGAACAATTCCTCCAATATTGTACAGGGCACCAACAGTGTGGTCACCAACCTGTCCGCCGATGCGCTTTGCTCAACAGTGTATACTTCCGTGGCCACTTCAGCCGGCGGTATTCCGGGGAACGGTTATTATTACAAGAATATCAAAGTGCTCAATACCAACAATGGACAGAGCAGTACCGGTACTCTGTACACCGGCGGCAGCGGCATCTGTAAGAACGCTATCACCGGCGCCACCCTTTCTCCCGGCAGTATCCTGTATTACGCATCAGCTATCGGGTACGACCGGAACACCAACCGGATCTACTTCGTCAATAACGAAAGTAACCCCGCACAGGACCTCTGTTATATTGACCTGAACTCTTCACCCGTAACAGCCTACCGTTTTGTTGGCCAGCAGCTGGAGACCAATACCGCGAGCGGCTATGCCATTAACCGGATGGGCTTTGCCTCTGACGGATATGGCTATGCGATAACTACCAATGGCAAAAGCTTTATCCGCTTCAGCGTGGGCGCCGGCAACGCACTCACCATTGACCGCCCGGGTCCGTTGATCAATGACCCCAACAACGGTTCTGATAATGATATCCTGGATGAAGCCGGTGGTGATATCTTCGGGGACGGCTCCGGTAACCTTTACCTGGTAGCCAACTCTGCCAAACTCTATAAGATCAATCCCAATACCCGCATCACCACTTACCTGGGTACCGTGAATCCTTTCCCGGCTGATGCTTCCAACTCTATTGCTGTGGATGCTGCAGGTAATGTATACATTGGCGGGGCGTATCGTACCGTTTACAAGGTGAACCTGGCTACCATGGCCGGCACTTCCCTCAACGGCAGCAATAGCACCAACGTATATACAACCGGCGACTATACCAGCTGCGCCTTCCCCGTACTGGCCCCCTTGCTTACGGCCAATAAGACCTACAGCAATATCAATGGCAATATGTTCATTGTAGGCGGTGATACGGTGGAATACCGCATAGAAGTGATCAACTCAGGTAATATCAATGCCGCCGGCGTAAAACTGCATGACGCGCTGCCGGCCGGGACTCTTTATATCGCTAACTCTACCCGTGTCAACGGCAGCTATGTAGCAGATGTGAACGGGGAAATGCCCTTCTCGGTAACCGGTGGCAAACTGATCAATTCTGCCGGCGAGTCCGCAGGCATCATCCGCCCCGGGGAATCCTACAAGGCTGTACTGACCTTCCGCGCCAAGGTGCCGGCACTGACCTATGTCTGTAACCAGTCCAAGATCACGCTGCTGGATGCCAATGGCAATACCATATACATTTATTCCAATGACCCTTCCGTTCCGGCCGGCGGCCAGAACCCTACCTGCTTCTTCTCAGATGGTACGCTGCCGCTCCGCAACCTGGAGTTCACCGGCAGCCTGTTGAACGACCGCTCCCAACTGGAGTGGCTGGTACAGCAGGAGCAGAATATCAGCTATTATGAAGTGCAATATTCAGAAGATGGCAGTCATTTCAGCGCTATTGGCCAGGTCAGCAGCAAGGGCAATACGAATGGTACGCATGAATACAGTTTCACCGATAACAATCACGTAACAGTTGCTAACCGGTATTACAGGCTGAAAGCTGTGGGCGCCCGTGATGGCGACGAAACGCTTTCTCCCATTGTAAAGCTGAGCCTCCGCAGCCTGCAGACCGTGAAAGTGCAACCGAATCCTTTTGAGAAAGAACTGAAAGTGAAACTGAATCTCCGTAACCCGGAACAGGTGCGGATAAGACTACTGGACATTTCAGGGCAGCAGCTCTATAAAACAGATGAACGTTTAAGCAGAGGAGATCATACCATTGACATCCCGGTATCAGCCCGCATGAGTCCTGGTGTGTATCTGCTGGAAATATTTACGGGATCAGACAATTATGTAGTAAGACAAAAGCTGATCAGGCGTTAAGGCTGCTCATTAAAAGCAGTATAAAGGTCAGGCACGGGCGCCTGGCCTTTTTTTATTTTACAGGAACAGCCGGAGATACTGTAAAACAGCAGGCCCGGCTTAGAAAAGCCCGGCCGTTGTTGATCGTACCCTTTAAAAAAAGTTTACAAAATAATTTTAGAAGAGCCATCCCGTGGAGACGGGACGGCCTATTTGTTGATCGTACCCTTTAAAATATCTTGGAGTAATAAAATCGTTTAGCGGGCTGCGGGCAGGAACTGCACTGCGGAATAAAGCACACCGCCATCCATATCTACTATGCGTAACCGATAGTAGACAGTTCCATCCATTTTTTTGCGCAGCTGGTCTTTGAAGAGGTATTCACCGGTAACAGCATTCTCAGCAGTAAAGAACAGGCCGGCTTCATCAAAATCAACCCCATTCACACTACGTTCAATAACGAAATGGCTGATTTGTCCTTGCTGTTCAGCAGCCCATGACAACCACACTTTGTGATCTGCCTTGCGGGTAACCGTGAAATTCTTCAGTTTGATCTGTTGAGCGGATCCGTTGCCTGTGGCATAAGCTGGTGTATATCCGGTAGAAGCTATTTGTTGGGATTGGGCATTAACAGTAGTTCCTGTCAGGGAAAAAATAGTCACTATCAATACCGCTAACAGTGATCTGTAAGCGTTTTTGTGGGAGATGGGGGCACTATAACCCATCCGGCTTTGGCACGTGTTCATATGTTCTTCTTTATGTTGGTAAGCAGAAATCAGGATGCTTGGCCCACAGGAAATTTGGAAATGACTAAGGAGTCATCAGTTGGACATTTGATAGTAATTGGATAAAACGAAGAAAATTGGATAGAAAAAGAAAAGGACGGTTGTTAATGGGAGATTGGAAGCAGCGTTAAATGCTATCTGAGTACAAAGAAAGAAACAATATTCCAATTGTGCAAGAACCCGGGGTCTATTTTTTTTATCGGACCGGAAACCCCCACTCCCATTGATTATGGGGCAAAAAAAATCCTCCCGCTTGCGGGAGGATTGATCAGTTTTGTAGTATCTGCTACGCTTTCGCTGTAGTAGATCCTTCAGCCTATTTGTACTGGGGGATAAGGCCGTTGGCCAGTTCCACCATTTTTTTCAGACCGTCTTCAGGCAGGTTGCCTTTTTTGAACTCAGTCAGTACATTGGGGAGTTTAGTCTCCATTTCCATCAGGAAAGCTTCTTCAAACTCTTTTACTTTCTTTACAGATACATCACGCAGCAGCCCCTGGGTACCCAGGTAGATGATGGCTACTTGCTTTTCTACAGCAAAAGGAGAGTATTGAGCTTGTTTCAGGATCTCCACGTTACGGGCGCCTTTGTCAAGAACCAGCTTAGTGGCGGCATCCAGGTCGCCACCGAATTTGGAGAAGGCTTCCATCTCCCGATAGAGGGCCTGGTCCAGTTTCAGGGTACCGGCTACTTTCTTCATGGATTTGATCTGGGCGTTACCACCTACGCGGCTTACAGAGATACCTACGTTGATGGCGGGACGTACACCACTGTTGAACAGGTTACCTTCCAGGAAGATCTGTCCGTCAGTGATGGAGATCACGTTAGTGGGGATATAAGCAGACACGTCACTGGCCTGTGTTTCGATGATAGGAAGAGCTGTCAGGGAACCACCACCTTTTACCAGGTGTTTGATGGAATCGGGACAGTCATTCATATTCTTGGCAACGTTGTCATCACTGATCACTTTGGCAGCGCGTTCCAGCAGGCGGCTGTGCAGATAGAATACGTCACCAGGATAAGCTTCGCGGCCGGGCGGGCGACGGAGCAACAGGGACACTTCACGATAAGCTACGGCCTGTTTGGAAAGATCATCATAGATGATCAGGGCAGGACGTCCGGTATCGCGGAAGAATTCACCGATGGCAGCGCCGGCAAAGGGAGCGTAGAACTGCAGCGGAGCGGGGTCCGAAGCAGAGGCGGCCACGATGGTGGTATAGGGCATAGCACCGGCATCTTCCAGGGTTTTCATCACACCGGCAATGGTGGATGCTTTCTGGCCGATGGCTACATAGATACAGAATACGGGTTTACCAGCCTGGTAGAATTCTTTCTGGTTGATGATGGTGTCAATGGCGATAGCTGTTTTACCGGTCTGGCGGTCACCGATGATCAGCTCCCGCTGGCCACGGCCGATGGGGATCATGGCGTCAATGGCTTTCAGACCTGTTTGCAGGGGCTCCTTAACGGGCTCACGGAAGATAACACCGGGGGCTTTACGCTCCAGGGGCATCTCGTAGCGTTCGCCGGTAATGGGACCTTTACCGTCTATGGCTTCACCCAGGGTGTTCACCACGCGGCCCAGCATACCTTCACCAACGTTGATAGAAGCGATCTTTCCGGTACGGCGTACTTTGGCGCCTTCCTTGATATCTCCGCTCTCACCCATCAATACCACACCAACGTTGTCCTCTTCCAGGTTGAGGGCAATGGCGCGTACACCATTCTCAAACTCAACCAGCTCACCGGAGCGAACGTTGCTTAAACCGTACACACGGGCGATACCATCACCCACCTGCAATACAGTGCCGACTTCTTCCAGGTCAGCGGCTGCATTGAAATTGCTCAATTGCTGGCGCAATATCGCTGAAATCTCATCGGGCTTAATTTCTACCATATTTTAACTGTTTATCGTTGTTGTTTTTATATTTCCGGACAATGAGGGGTTAACGCCCACCGTCTCTATCTGATATTAAATACAAAATCATTCTTCAGGAACTGGGTCCTGATCTTGTTCAGGTCATACAGAACGCTGGCGTCAATCAGGCTATCGCCGATCTCCAGCTTGAAACCGCCAATAATGGTTTCGTCCACTTCAGCTTCCAGCTCAATATTCCTGAGGGCGGTCTGCTCCTGTACCACGCTGATGATCTGCTCCTTCAGGGCGTCACTCGCCGCTACAGCGGTAGTGAGCTTTACAGTATGGATGCCTTTATGGTCCTTATACTGTTGAACGAAGGCTGCAATGATCTCCGGCAGGTTGGACTCACGGCCTTTATTGATGGTAAGGCGGAGGAACCCGGCAGTCAGTTCGGTCAGGCGACCGGCTGCAATGCCTTCTACGATCGCGAGCTTCTTATCAGCCTTGATCACCGGACTGCGGAGCAGGCTCAGGAAATCGCGGCTTGTGTTGCAGGCTTGCTGCAGCCACAGCATATCACTGTATACCTCCTCCAGCTGACCTCTTTCCAGGGCCAGGTCTACGAGGCTTTTGGCATATCTTCCTGCTAAACGGGGATTGGGCATATTTGATAAATTAGTTCAGTTTCACGTCGTTGGCCAGTTCCTTAATATAGTTTTCCTGTTCTGCTTTACCGGACAGCTCGCGGCGCAGTACTTTTTCAGCAACTTCAATCACCAGCTTGCCTACCTGGTTCTTCACATCCGTGAGGGCAGCCATTTTCTGCTGGTTGATAGCAGCCTGGGCCTCAATAACAATTTTATTGGCTTCAACCTTGGCCTGTTCTTTGGCTTCGTTGATGATCCTGTCCTTGGTATCACGGGCTTCTTTCAGCAGCTGTGCTCTTTCCTCGCGGGCTTTTGCCAGCAGGGCCTCATTCTCGCTTTTCAGCTGGGCCATCTCAGCTTTCACCCTTTCAGCAGTAGCCAGGGAGTCGGCAATGCCGGTCTCTCTTTCTTTCAGCGACTTCAGCAGGGGCTTCCAGGCAAATTTGCCCAGCAGGTACAACAGGATCAGGAAAGCTAAAGTGGTCCAGATCAGTAATCCAAAGTCGGGAATAAGTAAATCCATGAATTTGTATTTATATCGCTTTTAAAAGAGAAATCGTAGAGAAGAATACTGCATCCTCCGCCCTGTGCTTTGGATGCAGTAATTCGTTTTGGTCCTTGCCGGTAATTAGAGTACCATGGCGAGGAAGCCTACAATGATTCCGAACAGGGCAGCACCTTCAATCAGGGCCGCAGTCAGGATCATGTTGGAACGGATGTCGTTCACTGCTTCAGGCTGACGAGCGATAGACTCAACAGCGCTTTTACCGATCTGACCAATGCCGATACCGGCACCAATGGCAGCCAGACCTGCACCGAGAGCACCACCAGCATTAGCCAGTGAATCCAGCATAACTACATTCAGTAAATCCATAACTGTTTTTTTATTGTTGGTTTAAAAAAGACGCTTTTAACTATACCATTACGGCGTCATCATATTTGTCAGCGCCTTCGGCTTTATGACCATTGGTATCATGGGCATGCGCATCATGATGATGCGGATCTTCAATGGCCATACCGAGGAATACCGCGGTCAGGTTGGTGAAGATATAGGCCTGCAGGAAGGCTACCAGTACCTCGATCAGGTAAATGAACACCGTGAAACCGATAGATACCGGGGAAGCACCCCAGCCAATAGCCGGGCTCAGCTGACCAAAGATGAAGATCAGCGATACCAGACAGATAATGATGATGTGACCAGCCACCATGTTGGCGAACAACCTGATGATGAGGGCAAAGGGCTTAATGAAAATACCCAGGAACTCTACCACGATCAGGATCGGCTTTACAAAACCGGGAACGCCGGGCGGATTGAAAATATGCGCCCAGTAATGTTTGTTACCGCTGATATTGATCACCAGGAAGGAGATCACACCCAGCACAGCCGTGACTGCAATATTACCGGTTACGTTAGCCGATCCGGGGATCAGGCCGAAAATATTGTTGATGAGGATGAAGAAGAATACAGTGAGCAGGTAAGGCAGGTATTTTTCATACTTGCTGCCCAGGTTGGCCTTGGCCACATCGTCCCGTACAAAGGTAATAACAGGCTCAATGGCATTCTGAAGACCTGTGGGCGCCTTGGTAACGCCAATGCCTTTCTTGTATTTTTTGGCAATGCTCGTCATGATGAAGAAGAGGATGGTCAGCGCCAGGAGCATCTGCACCACGTTGCGGGTCATGGACAGGTCCAGCAGTTTGATGGACTCATCTTTGATACCAGCCTCATTAACGGCTATGATCTTGCCGCCTTCCAGCTTGTAGCCATTATAAATGGCATGCCCGTGTTCCAGCTTTGAAGAAAGGAACACATCAAAACCGCGCTCGGCGGAATACAGGATAACAGGCAGGGGAACAGATACCGGATGCGCATGGCCGTCCTCGCCTACAATATCCAGGAAATGGAACTCGTGGGCGTCCAATATGTGGCCAAAAATGATCTTGGTGGCATCAAATCCTTTTTTCTCCTCCGGAGCGGCGGCTTCATGATGATCGCCCTGGTGTTCATCCTGGGCAAAGGAAGCATTGGAAAACAACAATACAAGTACGCTGAAAACCGCTACTGGTAAGGATTTGAGTCTTCTAACCGTCATACCTTTCTTTAAATTTGGCGCAAAGATACGGTGGCGGGGCTCAAAAAAGTGCTGAGTTCAAAAGTATTTTGACTGATCCTGGTAAAATCCGGGAGCCGCCAGGGAAAAGGGTCCTTGGTCAGGAAAAATCAGGCGTCTGTCGATTAACCCGCAGATACACAGTAATTTAACCAACGCTTAGCGGTTTTTGTAGGTATGTTGGTAAGGAGTATGACACACAGCAGACACTTACCATACCTTCTGTTTCTGTTACTGATGGCCGCCGGTTTTTCGGGGCAGGCGCAGCTATGCACCGGCAGCCTGGGCGACCCCATTATCAACATTGATTTTGGCTCGGGAAGCGGCAGGGGCCCCGCCCTGGGATCGGATGTCACCGCCTATACCTATTCCGGTTCAGGACAGCTGGGCGAAGCTTCCTATACCATCGCTAATAGTACTTCAGGGCTCAAAGGTACCGTTTGGCATACCAGCACTGACCATACAGGCAACAACAATGGCTATATGATGGTGGTCAACTGTGAGATACTGGCCTCAGAAGGGGTGTTTTATACTAAAAAGGTCTCAGGCCTCTGCGCAGGTACCACCTACGAATTTTCCGCCTGGATCATGAATGTCATGGCGCAGGTAACGCCCAACCCCAATGTGACCTTCCGGGTCAGCAATGCCGGCGGGACCGTCCTGGGCTCCTATACCACCGGTGAGATCCCCGTAACAGCCAGCCCGGCCTGGAAGCAGTTCGGGTTTTATTTTACCACTTCCTCCGAAACGGAAGTGGTGGTCACCGTACTAAACTCGGCTCCCAGCGCCATTCCCGGGAACGACCTGGCCCTGGATGATATCCAGTTCCGCCCCTGTGGGCCTACCGTCACCACCAGTTTCAGCAACGGTTCCGGCACACAAAATATTTGTGCGGGAGACGCAGCCGTTTTCCAGCTGACCGGCAGCCTCTCCAATGGCTATGCCAGCCCGGCCTACCAATGGCAGGTCAGCAAGGACAATGGCGCTACCTGGAATGATATTTCCGGGGCCATATCCCTCAGCTATACTACCCCCTCCACCCCCGCGGCAGGCACCTACCTGTACCGGCTGGCGGTAGCCCAGGCAGGCAATATCGGCTCGGTCAACTGCCGCATTGCTTCCACCCCGCTCACTATTATAGTGCATGGCAATACTGTGCCGGGCGCGTCCAGCAATAACCCCGCCTGTGTAGGGGAAACCATACAACTAAGTGCCAATACAGGCGCCGTCAGCTACCAGTGGACCGGCCCCAACAGTTTTAGCAGCAATGAACAAAACCCTGTGATCACCGCCGTTTCCACCGTGGTCAATGGTACTTACACCGTCATTACTACCAGCCAGTACGGGTGTACCAGCACAGGGTCGACGGCGATAGAAGTGAACCCGGTGCCCACTGCCATTGCAGGCAGCGATGTGGCTATTTGCGAGGGCGCAGCTGCCTTATTACAGGGAGGCGGTGGCACCGGCACTTCTACGTTCTCCTGGTTGCCAGTGACCGGCCTCAGCAGCCCCGGCACAGCCAGCACCCAGGCCGCTCCCACTGACAGCACGGCCTATGTGCTCACCGTATTCAACGGCCAATGCCGTGGTTATGATACCGTGAATGTATTTGTCTGGAAAAAACCCGTAGCCAATGCCGGGCCGGACCAGGCTATCCATGAAGGCAATTCCGTCCGCCTGAGCGGCAGCGCCGGTGGAACTGATATCTATTTTTCCTGGTCGCCCTTGTACGCCATCAACGATGCCGGCACCCTCCAGCCACTGGTAAGTCCCACCCAGGATAGCAGCTATACCCTGCTGGTGAGTTCTGAACATGGCTGCACAGCGTCATCCGACAAAGTATTTGTGCGGGTATACAAAAAGCTCAGCATCCCCAACGTCTTTTCCCCCAACAATGACGGCATTCATGATACCTGGCGGGTGGACCAGCTCAGCAGTTACCCGCAGTCTGTGCTCTCGGTCTTTAACCGGAATGGTCAGCTGGTATTCAGGACCACCGGCAATGCCCGCGAATGGGATGGACGGTATAACGGGCAGCCCGTTCCAGTGGGCACTTACTATTATATCATAGACCTGAAAAGCGGCATCCCCAATTTCTCGGGCTGGGTAATGGTATTACGATGATCAATCCCTGACATGACTATACAAACAAGGCATATCCAACCGGCCATCGGTCTCCTGCTCCTGTTAGGCCCTCTCTTTCACCGGACGGTCCATGCACAGCAGCAACCCCACTATACCCAATATATTCTGAACCAGTATATCCTCAATCCTGCACTGACCGGGATAGAGAATTATACAGATATTAAGCTCAGTCACCGCCACCAGTGGTCCGGCCTGCAGGGTTCACCGGTCACTACCTATTTCACAGTTCACGCCCCACTGGGTAAAGCAGATTACCGGACCACCGCCACTTCTTTTGATGTACCCGGGCAAAATCCCCGCGGCCAGCGCTACTGGGAATCCTATACCGCCGCCGTACCGCACCATGGCATCGGGGCACAGGTAGTGAATGATGTAACAGGGGCGCTCAGTCACTTCAACGCTTTACTGACCTATGCCTATCATATCGGCATTTCCCCGCGCACCAGTCTGTCCGCCGGTTTCGGCGCGGGTTTCAGCAGGTTCAGCCTTAACAGCGCAAAGCTGAATTTTGGCACCACTACAGTTGACCCGATCGTCTATTCATCGGGCGTACTCAATAAAATGACTGCTAACTTTTCTGCAGGACTTTATCTCTATGCGGCGGATTATTTTATCGGCCTGTCGGCCCAGCAGCTGGCGCCTGCCAGGCTGAGCTACACTGACAATACCATCAGTACTACCGGTCAGACAGTGCCCCATTTTTTTGCTACTGCCGGGTACCGATTTTTGCTGGATGAAGACTTCAACCTGATCCCTTCTTTAATGCTTAAATATGTATCACCACTACCAGTACAGCCCGAGCTGAATATCAAACTGCAGTACCGCGATGTACTCTGGCTGGGGACCAGCGCCCGGTATAAGGATGGGTATGCGGCCATGTTTGGGTTGAAAGCGGGCAACGCGCTGCACATCGGTTATTCGTACGATCGCACTACGTCGTCACTCAACAACTACAGCACCGGATCGCACGAATTACTGCTCGGGTTCATCCTTGGCAATAAGTACAGCGATGCCTGTCCGCGGAATATCTGGTAGTGAAGTTAATCAGCCATTGACCACCTGCTTCTCAAACTGCATCTGGTGCAGCTTATAGTAATAGCCCTGGCGCTCCATCAGCTCTTCATGGTTGCCGATCTCCTTCACTTCTCCTTTGTCCAGCACAATGATCCGGCTGGCTTTCCGGATAGTGGAGAGGCGGTGGGCTATTACAATGGATGTCCGGCCGGCAATCAGTTTGTCGATGGCTTTCTGGATCAGCTGCTCGCTTTCGGTATCAACAGAAGAAGTGGCTTCGTCCAGGATCAGGATGCCCGGGTTGTACAGGAGGGCCCGGATGAAGGACAGGAGCTGCCGCTGGCCCAGGGAAAGACTGCTTCCCCTTTCCATGACATTGTAATCATATCCCCCGGGAAGCTGCATGATGAAATCGTGCAGGTCTATCAACTTGGCGGCGGCAATCACCTCATCGCGGCTGATAGCCGGGTTCCGCAGGGTGATATTTTCCAGCACCGAGCCGGAGAACAGGAACACATCCTGCAATACCACGCCAACCTTCCCGCGCAAGGCATCCAGCTGGTAGTCCTCGATATTGACATCGTCAATCCTGATAGCGCCTTTCTGTATATGGTATAGCCTGTTGAGCAGGCTGATAATGGTTGTTTTTCCGCTGCCCGTATGGCCTACAATAGCCACCGTTTCCCCGGGCTCCGCTTTGAAAGAGACATTTTTCAGCACATAGCGATCATCCACATAGGCAAAGGACACATTATCGAATTCCAGCTTGCCTTTAAGCTGTGTGGGTGCGTACTGCCCGTCCTTCTTTACATAGTCATCATTGTCCAGCACTTTGAACACGCGTTCACTGGCAATCATGCCCATCTGCAGCACGTTGAATTTATCAGCTATCACCCGCAGCGGGCGGAACAGCAGGTTCAGGCAGAGATAGAAGGAGATCATTTTGCCAATCAGGTCTTCGGCCGGCTTGCCCTCCAGCTGCAGGGCATGGGTGGCGGCCCACCAGACCAGCAGGCTGGTGCCTACGGCCAGCACAATTTCCACTACGGGGAAGAAAACGGAATAGGCAAAAATGGCCTTGATATTGGAATTGCGGTGTTCTCGGTTGATCTTTTTGAATTTGTCAAACTCCCGCTGATCGGAAGCAAAGGCCTGCACCACAAACATGCCGGTGATATGTTCCTGCACAAAAGCATTCAGCGCAGCCACCGCATTGCGCACGCGGATAAAGGATTTGTTGACGCTTTCCTTGAAGAACCAGGTGGCTACAATCAGCACGGGGAAAGGCGCCAGGGCCACCAGGGTCAGCTGCCAGTCGGACGCCAGCATGAAGACCAGCACCGCAATGATGGAGAGCAGGTCAGCGATGATGGGGATCAGGCCATCGGCAAAAATATCATTGATGGCTTCAATATCATTGATGGTACGGGTGGTAAGGGTGCCGATAGGGGTTTTGTCAAACTGGGACAGGTTCAACCCCAGTACTTTTTTATAGACTTTCACCCGCAGGTCTTTCACTACGGTCTGACCCAGCCAGGCGGTGAGAAAAGAAAAATAAAAACGGAAGGCTGATTCCACCAGCAGCAGGACTATCTGGATCACGGTCACCCAGATCACAATATCCACCAGCCGGATCTTTTCAACCAGATCGGTGGCGGCAGCACCGTCTGCTACCCAATCATTAATGGTCAACTGGATGAGCCAGGGGCGGATGGGTGAAAGGAGCGCCAACAGGATAGCCAGCGCCAGTGAAATATAGAATTTCCTGCGGTAAGGCGCTGCAAACTGGAACACCCGCCTGAGCAAACTGAACTCGAATATTTTCTTCTCCTTCCCTTTATCTGCCATACAAGTCGGCAAAGATAACGCAGTTTTAGGGCAAACTGTTCATTAACAAGGCAGGTTGGCCGGGGCAGGAACCCAAACACGGCATCCAACAGGCCGAAGCCGGTAAAAGCAACGATGAATTTCACGATTCTTTAATCTTCTCCCATAGCCTTCCGATAGGCTTTGATGAAGATAGCGCCCAGGTTTTTGTACGGCGGGATATAATCGTCAAACCGTTCGCGGGCCAGCGCGTCATTGCGGAAGCGCGCGGACAGTTCTTTCCACATACTTATCCAGTCAATATTTTTCCCGGCCAGCAGGTTATTATTGATGGCCTGCAGGATGGGTTCATTGACCACTTTGGTGCCTACCTGTTTGGAGGAAATGATATGTGCATCCCGGCAAATGGTGAGTACTTCATTGAGGTTATTGTACCCGCCACAGGAACCCAGCACCACTATCCTGGCGGAAGGCGGCAGTTTGCGCAGGGTGCTGGCCAGGTGATAGCTGTGTCCCCGGTGGATCACCACGCTGGGGTGCAGATCTTTGGACTGCATGTATTCAATGAGTTTGTTCTGTGCTTTATCGTCCGGATCATCCTCACCGTAGAGGGGGCGGTTGGCGAAAATAGTCACGGGCTTGCCTTTGGCGGAGCTGATAGTCACCCAGTCGGGGTTCTTTTCATTGATGCGCCAGTCTGCTTTTCCCCGGAACATGGCCATGAAATTGGCGAAGGAGGTCTGACCGTCCTGGTCTTCGTCCCCATAGAAAAACACCTGCTGTACTACGCGGCCACTGTCATCTGTGAGGGAAGCATAGTCCTGTCCGTAGATAGAGGAAATGCCCAGCAGGGCGCCCAGGTCTACTTTGCGGGCAGTATCGGCGGACTGGAACAGGATCTGCAGCAGATTATAGATCACCATGCCGCGTTTGTTATCCTCCCGCAGGTTCTTGTCGTAGCTCCATTTCACGCGGTTCAGGATAAAATCAGCCAGCTCATGGTTCTTATCCATAATACTGCTGTAGGAGTCCGCCACGTCTACGGCATCTTCCAGGTCGTTCCCGCTCTTGGGCTTTTCCAGGCCGATCACGAAAGACTGCATCAGGGTAGCGGCATTGTCCTTACCCATGGTGCCCAGGAAATGATTGAGGGTATTGTAACCGGCAGCCATCTTGATAAACTTCCGGAAATAATCCCCGTGAACACTCATGATCAGGCTATCTCCGCGGGCCGGGCTCATGCGCTGGAAGATGCGGGGATATACACCGCTCACGTAACTGGAAGTATACAGCTCATCTTCGCTGAGTACCGCTATATAATACAGTTCCTGGGCGGTAAGGCCGTCCAGGCGGCGGAAGCGTACGTCCGGGTTGCTGACATTGTGCAGGGCGTTGATCTCCCGGACAAAATATTGCTTGGCCTTATAGGCCATCATATCTGTCAGCGCCTTCATTTCGCTGGCAGTATCACTGAAAGGCGGTAAAAGCCTCCTGGCATAATCGATCCGGGTACGGACCATCAGCCGGAAATATTTGAATTCATTGTCTTTAACGCTGTCAATCTCCTCAAAACGGATCTTACCCCGCAGCAGGTTATCGAGGAAGGGGAAATAGAGCTGGCCGCTGCGGCTACCGGCCATGCGGGCCACCATATTCACCAGGGTATCGGGGTGGTTGCGGATGCGGTCCCCCAGTTTATTGCGGGCGGCGGCATAGTCGTAGAGCTTGCGCACATCCCTGTAAGCGGCCACTTTGATCAGGCTGTCGGCAAAATACACATTGGGATTGTCCCGTAGTTTGGGCAGGATCTCATCCGGGTGCAGGCCGCAGTATTTCCGGAGCAGGGTCACTTTGGACCCGTTGATGCCCGGATTATCGGAGGAATAATATTCCATGGCGTCCAGGATGGTCTTGCCTACACCGTAGTCCTGGTTGTCTATAACTGGTTTGATGCTTTCTTTTTTATTGTCCAGGAGGATGGCCTGGCGGAGACCGGCCAACAGAGCTGGGGCCTGGGCTGCCGGGAAATCTTTTTTCCCCCGGGTATCATTGTATCCTTTTACCATATTTTCCAGGATACGCAGGTATTTTATCTTGATATTGCCCGCCAGGGTGGAATCCAGCTCTATTTCCTGCTGCAGCTCGTCCACCTGCCTGCCCATGGCGTCCCGGATCTGGAGCAGGACGGAGCTATCGGCCGTGAGTCTGGACATCGGCTCTTTTGCCAGCCGCTCCTGCTCCCGGTCAATATTGTCATGCCAGAGGGACCGTTCCCGGGCCACTTTGGGTTGCGTATAAGAGGTCTGGGCCAGCAGCGTTGCCGGGCCTAACAGTATTAATAGTGTGTAAACAGGTATAAATGGTTTCATACGGTGGTGAATCACTGTATATAGTGCAAAAATACTACCAATTGGTTGTATAGAACGGAAAATCAGCCGGTAGCGTATCGGATCAGTTAACAATTTCATAATCGGCGGGTTCCTTGCGGGTTGCGGCGGTAAATTAACTTTGCGTAAATTTATTGTTAACATGGATTCAAAAGGAAAGAAGATTTTAATTGCTGACGACGAACCGGATATCCTGGAGATCATACAATACAACCTGTTGAAAGAAGGATATGACGTAGCTACTGCCCGGGATGGTGACGACGCCCTGGTCAAAGCCAAATCAAATCATCCGGACCTGATTGTGCTGGACATCATGATGCCCAAGAAGAATGGCGTGGAAGTATGTGAGATCCTCCGTGCACAGCCTAATTTCAAGGATACCCTGATCATTTTCCTCACCGCCCTCAGCGACGAGAGCTCTCATATAAAAGGCCTGGAAACTGGCGCCGACGACTATGTCAGCAAGCCCATCAGCCCCAAAGTACTGGTCAGCCGCGTGAACGCCCTGTTCCGCAGGGTCAATAAAGAGCCGGAAGACAAAGTGATCCGGATCGATAACCTGGAAATAGACCCCGTAAAATTTGAGGCTAAAGTTGACGGTCAGGCAGTTGTGCTGGCTAAAAAGGAATTTGAACTCCTTTACCTGCTGGCTTCCCGCCCGGGCCGCGTGTTCCTCCGCAACGAGATCCTCAACCATGTATGGGGTAACGATGTGATCGTGGGCGACCGCACCATTGATGTCCATATCCGCAAAGTGCGGCAGAAACTGGGCATTGATTGTATCACCACTGTAAAAGGAGTGGGTTATAAGTTTGACATGTAGTCCTAACTTTGCCACATGTTCTCCACGAAAAACCTATCTCCCCGGCAACTGGCCGCTTTCACTGCGGCGCTCCTTTCGGTGCCTATAGCCATCGGCATATCCCTGTTTACAGCCAATTGGCGCGTAGGCATCGGCTCCCTGGCGGTGATCTTTATCGGCAGCTATGCCCTGATCATTTTCACCCTGGAACGGTTCATTTACCGTAAGATCAAACTGATCTACAAACTGATCCACCAGACCAAGGCCACCAAGAAAGAAGAAGTATATTTTAAATATATCCTGCCACAGAAAAGTATTGATGAAGTAAGGGAAGACGTGGAAGCCTGGGGCGAAAGAAGGAACCGGGAAATAGAAGTGCTTCGCCAGAACGAAGCCTTCCGGAAAGAATTCCTCCAGAACCTCTCGCACGAGTTCAAAACCCCCATCTTCGCTATCCAGAGTTACGTGGAAACCTTACTGGGCGGGGCTATGGATGAAGTGAACGTAAGAAAGAAATTCCTGGAAAATACGGCCAAGAACGTAGACCGCCTGGTCAACCTGGTGAATGACCTGGATGAGATCTCCCGCCTGGAAAGCGGTGAGCAGCTCTTATACAAACAGAACTTCGTGATCCAGGACCTGATCCGCGAAACCTACGATTCCCTGTCCATCAAGACCAATGCAAAAAACATCAGGACGGCCATCAAAAAAGGCTGTGAGGCGCCTATCACGGTCTTTGCAGATAAGGAGAAGATCAAACAGGTGCTGACCAACCTGGTGGAGAACGCCACCAAGTACGGCAAACCCAATGGCAGCATTGTGGCCAGTATTTATAAAACGGACGACCAGCAGGTGCTGGTGGAGATCAGTGACGATGGGATTGGCATTGAAGGCGAGCACCTGGACCGCATCTTTGAACGTTTTTACCGTACAGATACGGCCAGGAGCCGCGATAAAGGCGGTACCGGCCTCGGTCTCGCCATCTGTAAACATATTATTGAGGCGCATGGACAAAGTATCCATGCGCGCAGTACGCCGGAAGTGGGCACCACTATCGGTTTCACCCTGACCACCAAACGCGATTAGGATTTCCGCCTGTTCCGCATAGCTTCCAGGATCTCGCGCTGGCGGGCTACTTCATCTACCTGCTTTTTCTGGTCGTTGCTGTTGGTAACCTGTTTTTCCTGCAATGATTTTACTTTGTCGGCCAGGGAAACAGAATCCTCTACCAGGCCCTGCATTTTCTTCTCCGCTTTCTTCAGGCTTTCTTCCTGTCCTTTGATCTGCACTTCCAGGTGGTAGGCCTCCACCGAAGGGATCATTTTGTTCAGTAATTCCTTGGCCTCATCCAGCTTATACCGGTCCGTTTCAGAACGGACACCCACATTTTCATTGGGACGGCCCACTATCAGGTATAAATTGGTGATCTCTTTTTCCCTGCGGCTTTTGCGCTCTACCCTGAAATGAAGATCGCTGAGTTCGCCATCGCCGCCATCCAGCTTTACATTACGAAAAACGATAAAGCCTTTGGCCTTTTCTGCTTTCACCCCTTTCCGGGAAAGATAATCTTTCACTACTGTTTCAATTTCCTCTTCGGAGTAAGGCAGCTCTATCACTGCTGCCACCTTGTTTCCTTTTGTGTGTTCTACTTTGGATTCCGTTGCTACCGGCTGGGACCGGGAGGTGTAGCTGATCAGCAATGCCGCCAGCATGGGCATAAGGGTCAAAAGTGCTCTCTTCATAAAGCGATGGTTTAGTGATTTGGGGTTAAAAATACAAATTCACCCAATAATGGCAGGAAGGATAATCCCTTACGAACCCGTAATTTTGGAGCTACACACTCATAAAACGATCCTCGTTGAGCATTAAGAAATTAGCAGGACAAACACTCTGGTACGGCGTTCCCCGCATGGTTAGCAGGTTCCTAAATTTCGGGGTGAGCCTCCTTGGCTTCCGGCTTTACCTGCCTGATGAATCCTCGCCCTATACCCAGATCTATGCAATTATCCCATTTCTCAATATCCTGTTTACCTACGGGCTGGAAACCAGCTATTTCCGTTTTGCACAGACCACGGAGAGGCAGAAACTTTATAACACACTCAATGTTTCCATCATTGGTTCCACCATTCTGCTGACGGCATTCCTTTTCCTGTTCAAAGCACCCATTACAGATTTTATCAGCATGCAGAAGCATCCGGAGTTTGTGACCTGGATGATCTGGATTGTTTTTTTTGATACCCTTTACACTATCCCTCTGGCCAAGCTGCGGCAGGAAGAACGCCCGCGGAAATATGCTTTCATCAACGTATTCTCCGTTCTGTTGAACCTGCTGCTGATCCTGTTCTTCTATTATGTAGCCAGGCCCGCCCACGAGGCCGATCCCTATACCTTCCTGGGTCAGTGGTTCAATCCGGAGATCGGGATAGGCTATTTTATTATTGCCAACCTGATCACCAGTGCTGTATGCCTGTTGCTGCTCTGGAAGGAGTTCACCGGCTTCCAGTTCAGGTTTGATAAAACTTTATGGAAAGAAGTGATGCGGTACTCCTATCCGCTCACTATTGTGGGGCTGGGCGGTATGATCAATGAAATGCTGAGCCGGCTGGTATACCAGAAAGTGCTGGATGCCCCGCTTCAGCAGAAGGAATTTGAGCTGGGGGTCTTTGGCGCCAACTATAAACTGGCCGTGCTGATCACCATCTTCATCCAGATCTTCCGCCTGGCGGCCGAACCTTTCTTTTTTAACCAGTCCAGGAATGATGGAGCCCAGAAAATGTATGCCCGGGTGATGAAGTTCTTTGTCATCGCCTGCTGCTTCATGTTCCTGGTGGTAGCGCTTTTCCTGGATGTCTGGAAAATGCTGATCGCCTCCAGGCACCCGGAATATGCACAGGGCATCCATATTGTGCCCATCCTGTCCATGGGCAGCGTATTCCTGGGGATCTATTATAACCTGTCAGTCTGGTACAAGCTCACCAACCGCAATATGACGGGCGCCTATATCACCATTGCGGGCGCCGTGATCACCGTTGCGCTCAATATCCTCCTGATACCGCGTTTCCACTATACAGGCGCGGCATGGGCCACTTTTACCTGCTATCTATTTATGATGGTGATCAGCTATGTGCTGGGACAGAAACATTATCCCATCCCCTATCCCAAAAAGAAACTGATCACCTACCTGCTGATCTGCACGGTATTTTATGTCCTGCATGAGGTCATTGCCCGTAACCTCCCGGCCGGGGCTTCCTATTACAAAATCTGCTACTATGGTTCGTCCCTGCTCTTCCTGGGGCTGTTCACCTGGCTGATTGCCAAAGTGGAACGCAGGGAGATACAGCGCCTGCCGCTGATAGGCAAGTATTTTGGGGGAGCAGCCAGGCCGGCCAATGGGTAGTGGGACGCTGCTGACAGCCTCAGGCCTCTTTCACAAAAGGATTCTGCTTTTTCTCATGGCCAATGGTAGTGGCTGGTCCATGACCCGGGTAGATAATGGTTTCATCCGGCAGGGTGTACAGCTGCTCCCGGATGCTGCGCTCCAGGGTGGCGTAATCGCCGCCAGGCAGGTCCGTCCGGCCAATACTTTCCCGGAAAAGGACATCCCCTCCAATGACAAAGGCCTGTGCTTTGCAGTAAAAGACCACGTGGCCGGGGGAATGACCGGGTGTAAACAGGACAGTAAACGCATCTTCACCCAACCGTATCGTATCACCTTCGCGTAAATTTAGCAGGTCGCCGGTATAATGCGGGAAAGATAAGCCGTACTTTGTGGCCGAAACAGGCGCATAGTCAAACACGATCTTTTCCGTGGGATGAAGGTGCGGTTTCAACCCGTAGGTCTCATAAATGAACTGGACACCGAACACATGGTCCAGGTGACCGTGGGTATTTAACAAATATTTAGGGCGAAGCCGTTCGCCCTGGATAAAGCTCATCAGCTCATTGCGTTCATGGTCAAAATAGCAGCCTGGGTCCACAATAATACAATCCCCCCGTTCATTGGAAATAACATAGGTATTCTCCTGGATGGGACTGAAGGTAAAAACGTTCACAGTAAGCATAGATCGTATTGAGTGTAAAGCAAATAGAATTTTTTCCGGTATGCCGGATTGTTTTAACTTTAAAACATTAAAGACAGGCTATGCAATTTCACCAGATTAAGCCAAAGACAAAATTATTTTTCCTCTTTGTTTCGGCTGTGCTTTTTTCTATAGACCTGACCGCGCAGGTCAATGCAGTTGAGTTTGGCAAGAACCGGGTGCAATTCCGCAAGTTCAAATGGCAATACTACCAATCTACCAACTTCAATACCTACTTCTACGAGAACGGTCAGCCCATGGCTAATTTTGTGGCCCAGATCGCTGAAAAAGAACTGCCCGCCCTGGAACAGTTTGTAGAGTATGGCCTGCAACGCCGCGCCAATATCGTTATCTATAATAATTTCAATGAGCTGGAACAGTCCAATATCGGGCTGAGCCTCGACTGGCAGACTACCGGCGGCATTACCAAACTGGTGAACAATAAAATGATCGTTTATTTCAACGGCGATCATGAACACCTGCGCAAACAGGTACGCCAGGGTATTGCCCGCATCCTGGTGGACAATATCCTCTTTGGTGACGACCTCGGTGAATTTGCCGCCAACCAGGCCCTGCTGGACCTGCCCAAATGGCTGGTAGACGGCTACGTGGACTATGCTGCCGAACCCTGGAGCACCCAGCTGGATGATCAGCTGAAATCCGCCATGCTTTCCGGCGATTACAAGAACTTTTACCAGTTTGCCTTTGAAAAGCCGCTCCTGGCCGGCCATGGCTTCTGGAACTATATTGCAGAGAAATACAAAAAAGAGAACGTTACTTATTTCCTCTACCTCGCCCGCGTTTACCGCAACGTGAATACCGCCTCCCAGAGGATCTGCAAGAAGAAATTCAAAGAGGTGCTGCGCGAATTCATGGAAGAAACTTCCGAGAAATACTACAAGGATATCCGCGGCCGCCGCAACCAGCCCAAAGGCACCGTATCCATTGTAGAAGAAGTGACACCCAACAAAAATTTCATCCGCTTCACCGCCAACCCTGCCCCCCGCAGCATGGACTATGCCGTGGTGGAATATATCAAAGGCCAGTACCAGGTGGTGCTGTACAACAATATGGTGGACCGCAAAGTGCTGCTCAGCACCGGTGTCCGCAACAACGAGAATGAAGTAAATCCCAACTACCCCCTGCTGGCCTGGGATGGCAAAGGCACACGCCTGGCCTGCATATACTGGAAAGAAGGAAAGGTCAACCTCTTCATCTATGATATGGTGAAACGCTTCAAGACCATCAAGCAGGAGATCCCGCATTTTGAGCAGATCCAGGATATGAAGTTTGGGCTCACTTCCAATATGCTTGTGCTGAGCGCCGTCAGGAAAGGACAGTCCGATATTTATGTTTACGATATTGAAAAGGACAGCTACGAGCAGATCACCAACGACATATACGCAGACCTGGACGCCTCTTTTGTGGCTTTCCCGGGTAAAACAGGGATCCTTTTCTCTTCCAACAGACCCAGCCCCCACGCGCCTGGTGGTGATACCGCTATCCCCTCCCAGCATTACAATATTTTCCTGGCCGATAATTATAACCGAAGTGAGTTCCGTCAGATCACGCAGCTCACCCATATGAAGTACGGTGACGCCCGCTTTCCGGCCCAGTATAACGTATCCCACTTCACCTTTGTGAGTGATGAAACTGGCGTATCCAATCGCTTTGCCGGCTTCTTCACCACCCGCCGCGCCGGCGTGGATACCGTATTCCTGGTAGGCGATGAAGTGCTGCGCAACCCGGATAACCTGGAACTGGACAGCACCCTGAAAGCATGGAGCAAAACTGAACCGGATTCCATGTTCGTGTACTCCGTGACCAATGACTCCTCCTACGTATTTCCCATCACCAACTACCAGAGCGGCCTGCAGGAAACAAAGATAGCCGGCGACAATGGCCAGATCAGTGAAGTAAGGCAGGAAGGAAACCTGAAATTCCTCTATAAGCTGAAGATAGACGAGAACACCCTGAAGCGCAGGAATGTGAACCCCAAGCCTACAGAGTACCGCAAGAAAACAATGACCACTGCCATCACCGCTGCCGCACAGGAAGTGCAGGTGAGAAGGCCCAACACAGAACCCAGCGGCAACAATGGCTTTGAGACCGGCTTTGAAACAGAAAGAAGGGATACCAACAGGACAGCCCCGCCGCCTGTACCGAGCTTTGAGACCCTGCTGCAGGGCGGTAATGAAGAGCCTGCTGAGGAATCCGTACTGAGAAAAGCCAAACTGTTTGATTACAAACTGAAATTCTCCGTCGATAATTTTTCCGGCGGCTTCAATAATGATGTACTGATCACCCGCTACCAGCCTTTCACCGGTGGCCTGCCTATCACTTTACAGAACGGCGGCGCCTTCAACGGTATGCTCAAAGCCTCCATCTTTGACCTGTTTGAGGATATCCGCTTCACCGGCGCCATGCGCCTGCCGCTGATCGGCGGACTGGGCAACGGTGGTGGTGTTTCCCTGGGCACCGGCGGCGCCAGCGCCTATATTCCCGCCAACCAGTCCCTGTTCAATGGCGGCAGTGAATGGTTTGGACGGGTAGACTACCTGAAACATCGCCTGGACTACTCCCTGATCTATTACCGTAAAACAGAACTGGGCCAGGTACAGGGCCTCACCGCCAATCCCATTCCCTACGAGGGCAAACTGGTGACCAACCTGTTCCAGGGCATTGTCAAATACCCGCTGGACAGGGTACGCAGCATCCGCATCTCCGCCGGTATCCGGATGGATAAAGTAGTGGTGCGCGATAATGACACGTTTGATCCGGACGCCCTGAAATTTGGAGATGTCAACAAACAGAACTTCGCTATTTCCCGCGTGGAATGGGTACATGATGATGTGATCCAGAAAGCCACTAATATCTGGAATGGCCTGCGCTATAAAGTATTTGTAGATATCAACGGGCAGATCAACAAACCCGCCACAAGCACACCCGGCGTTAAGCCCGGCCGCTTTGGTTTCAACGGCGGTTTTGATGGCCGTTACTACCTGCCTATCTACCGCAACTTTATCTGGGCGGCCCGCGCCGCCGGCGATTTCTCCTGGGGCAACCAGAAAGTGGTGTACTACCTGGGTGGCGTAGACGGCTGGATGTTCCCCAAATACTACCAGTATCCCCAGCCCCAGGATAACAGTTATGCGTTCCAGTCGCTGGCCGTTAACCTGCGTGGTTTTAAACAGAACCTGACCAATGGCAACAATGCCGTGATCATCAACAGTGAATTCCGCTTCCCGATATTCTCTACCCTGATCAACAGGCCTATCAACAATGCCTTCCTGCGTAATTTCCAGATCACCCAGTTCTTTGACCTGGGCACGGCCTGGAACGGTTCTTACAATAAACTGGAAAGACCCACCCAGGAAGTCACTGACGGCCAGCAACCGCCTACCGTGATCATCAAATCCAAGGCAGGTGGCATCGGGCCTTTCGCCGGCGGCTATGGCTTCGGCGTCCGCAGCATGCTGCTGGGCTATTTCCTCCGGCTGGATGCCGGCTGGGAGATGAACGGCGTCTTCAGGGGCAAGCCCATCCTGCAATTTGCCATGGGCGTAGACTTTTAACAGCTGCTAACGTAGTGGAAGGACTTAGTCCTTCCACCGCCAGTGGCCCGCAATCTGTAACGCTTCTTTCAGTTTGTTATCAACCAGGAACTGTTTTGTTTCTGCATCTGTCTGCCGCAGGGCCGGCAAGGCGCGGGCATTGGCCAGTGTATAGATCATCATACAGCTGAACCGGACCTGGTTCACCATCCATTCTTTTTTGATCAGGGGCATATCATCACAGTCAGCATGGTAACAACCATAGATGGAGGAAGGCATATTGCTGACGGAAGTGGCAGTAGGAATGCCCTGCAGCAGGAAGGGCTCATGATCACTGTGCAGCCCGGCATTTCCCGCACTGCTTTTATTGGAGAAAACCGTATCAATGGCATGCAATGCCGCACCGGTACTGACAAAAAAATCTCCGGCCTCCTTTCTGCCATTGGCCACAAATCCCACCGGGTTGCCCGCCATATCAAAATTGAGTACATACTTCACCTGGTCAAGACTGCCGTCCTTCACCGCTTTCTCCACATAGGCTGTTGAGCCCAGCAGTCCCTGCTCTTCTCCCATGAACAGCACAAATTCAATAGTGCGCTCTGCACGCAGGTGGAGCTTTTTAAAAGTACGCGCCATATCCACTATGGCAAAAGCGCCCAGTCCATTGTCCGTAGCCCCGGTGGCCAGGTCCCAGCTATCCAGGTGGCCGCAAACAATGATCTTCTCTTTAGGATATGTAGTACCCGGGATACTGGCTATAACATTCCGGGCTTTGATAGGGCCGCTGTAATTACTCATGCTGATATGTGCTGTATAGCCTGTGTTCTTTAGCAGGTCCTGTAAGTGGATCCCATCTTCATAAGTGATACAGAGTGCAGGAATGGGATTGAGCTGTCCCGTCACCGAAGCTGTACCGGTAAGCAGCACACCATTCTTCACCCCGTTATAAAGGATCATCCCCGTAGCGCCGTATTTAATGGCCAGGGCTGTTTTTTCCGAACGGTGCAGGTTCCGCAATCCTTCGGCACTACCCGGCATCAGTTGCAGGGAAGCCAGTACGATCTTTCCTTTCACCTTACCGGGATCCTGGAGATAATCGGCCTCCAGGCCATTACCCATATCTACCAGCTCACCCTGCAGGTTGACCGAAACAGGAGAATGCGCCAGGGTCACCGTTCGCAGCAATTGCGTATCAGTAGTACCCGTTTGCACCAGCCCCAGTTGTACCGTTCCCCGGCTCCAGCTGGTGACTTCAAAAGGCTGGAAACGAAGTTCCTTACGGGTAAACCCATATCCTTTCAGCTGATCATAGACAAATTGTTCTGCTTTCCGGCCATTGGCGGAACCGGTCAACCGGTGACCGATAGTGGCGGCGGATTGGCCCAGCAATTCAAAAGCAGCGGAATGGGCCAGTACTTCCTGGTTGATGGCAGGAAAAACGTCCGGAGCGGCCTCCTGCGCCCGGCCCTGGGTAACGCCGGCGATCAGGACTGTCAAAAACAAATATTTTCTCATGCAGTTAGTTTGATGGTTTTAAAATTAATCAATAGCAGGGAAAAAATATATACGTTATTTGCACCATGCGAGGAACGATAATGGTAAGCTATGGCAGGACCGCCCGGGTCCTGTACCGGCTGTATTCCCGGCTCAACAGGCACCGGCCGCTGCTGCAGCAAAGACTGCTGGAGTTAAAGACAGGCTGGGACCTGCCGGACAGCCTGTTTACCAGGCAGTCGATGCTGCGGTTCACCAAATACCATGAGCTTTCCCTTCATGTAGTTTGCAATAGCGTGTACCAGCTTACAGGCAGGCAGCTGACACCGGAAGAGCAGGAGCGGATCTTTTTACTGAGTATTTTTGGTCCGTTGTATGACGATCTGCTGGATGATAATATACTCAGCGCTGAGAAAGTAGCGGAGCTGACACATTCACCGGAGAGTTTTGAAGCTGAAACAGATACGGCCAGGCTGGTGCGGCAGCTTTACCTGTGGCTGCTGCAGATGACGCCTGATGCGCAGCGGCTGAAGGAAAAAATGGCAGCCCTTTTTTACTGGCAGCAGGCTTCACTGGAACAGAAAGATCCGCGTATTGAAGAAAAAAGATTGTATGAGATCAGTTTTCAGAAAAGTTTTCAGTCCCTGCTGCTGTTCCATGCTATCCTGGATCATTACCCGGACAACGAGATCGAAAACATGCTGTATCCGCTGGCAGGTCTGCTGCAGCTGACCAATGACGCCTTTGATGTATACAAGGACCTGCAGGCAGGCATGTACACTATTCCCAATTTATATCCGGATTATGAAAAAATAGAGCGTCGGTTCATGCAAACGGTAGGGGTTGCCAACCGCCGCATAGCGGCCCTGCCCTATCCCGCAAAGGCCAAGACTGATTTTGCCATCACCTTTCATGCCCTGCATGCCATGGGCCGGATGGCCCTGTGGCAGCTCCGGCGCAACACCCATCATAAGCCACTGAAGGAACTGAGCCGCAGGGAACTGGTCTGCGATATGGATAACCTGCCGCAAAAACTGCGATGGATACGCGAAGTACGCCAGCTGGTAAATTTCCGTGGAAGGGATTAGCCTGCCATCAGTTTGGGAATAAATACGATAGCGCCTGTGGCCAGAGCGGTGACGGCAGCAACCAATACGGCGCCTGCCGCCATGTCTTTAATAAACCCGATCTCGGGGTGCCGATCCCGCGAGATGAAATCACTTAGCTTCTCCACGCAGGTATTCAGCAGTTCGGCCATCCATACAAAGCCTACGGCAAACAGCAATGCCAGCAGTTCCTGCCTGGTAACTCCAAATACAATAGCCATCAGGGCTACAGCAATGGTAGCTACCAGGTGAACCCTGGCATTGTGTTCACGGTATAGCATAATACGGATGCCATTCCATGCAAAACGAAAGCTTCGGAGGCGCGCATAAATAGAAAAGTTATCCGATTTCATAGTCATTCAGTTATTGGTTTCCGGCTTAGCATCCGGGGGATGCCCGATGGTATAGATGCAGCGGAGCATATTTCTGCATAAAGGAATTGCTACCAATTCTGCTATGACCACTACAGTAATAACCCGGGACAGCAGATCTGCGTCGGTTTTATAGATACCCGACATATAGGCCAGCAGCAAATAAAAAGCCACACTGGCCAGGACCAGCCATATCCATAGCCACAAAATCGATACCCTGAATGTATAGGGCATGCTTTTCAGCTGATTGATCAGCACCAGGAGCAGCAGGAACAGTGGGCTGCCCAGGAACATTCCTGCAAACAGGAAAACAAAATACCCGGGCAGGAGGCTATAGATAGATGGTTCTTCCCAGATCAGACAGCCCAGGCTACTGCATCCTGCGGCCACGCCAACCATCAGGGCCCATGTCTTGAGGGCTGCGAGGAATACTTTCATATATTATGGTTTTTGAAGAGGTAAGACGGTATTGCCGGCCAGCAGGTAATTGCGGACCGCCGCATCTGCATAGTTCCAGGACAGCCAGCTGAATTGCTGCTGCTTTTGCAGGAATTGCTGTTCCCGCTGCTCCAGTTGCTGGATCAGGTAGGCCGGGCTGTTACCCAGGGTGATCAGGGCGCTGGCGGGTTGCCCGCGATCCAGCTCCGCCTGCCTTTCCACCAGGGCATCCTTGTACTGGTGCAGGAGGGGCAGGGTTTTATCAGACAGGTTCAGCAGGAAGACCAGGTCCAGCGGCACCCGGTCCCGGTGCTGCAGGTTGTAGCGGGCAATCCACTGGTCCCAGTTGATCCCGCAGGCTGCCACCAGCACTACAACAGCAGCCCAGGCATTGACACGGAACAGGAAATAACTGGTTTTCTTTTGCGCTATTTTGACCAGTACGGTCAGCAGTCCTGTCAGCACCATCAGCAGGAAGAACAATACACCCAATCGCTTATAGGTTAGCCCATACTGTTGGATATAATCATAATCACGCAGGAATACCGAAGCGGTGAGCAGCCCGTTCTGTAATATCCAGCAATAGGCGCCAAATTTCAGCCAGCCGTTCTTACTGTAGAAATTCAGGTTGCCCCTGAAGAAGCAAAGCAGTACCAGCATGGCCAGCAGGATGGAAAGGGTCAGCAGCCCTGTACCTTCATGCAGCTGCTGGTAAAGCGGGATCTCCTGGTTACGGGCCTGGTTGAGCCAGAGAAAGCGGATATCAATGCTATTGACAACCAGCAGCAGGATATTGAGCAGGGCCAGGCTGAAAGCGCCCATGCTGTGTGCATACTTCAACGCCAGAGGTCCCCGGGCCAGCCGGCCCATAACGGTTTCCATCAAACTGAACACAGGCTGCCGCATTCGCCGGGCCAGGGTCCTTCTGGTGCGTTGAAGATCGTCTTTCATGGACTGGTCTTTCTTTGAGAAGTAAGCAGTTTTGCTTTTCAGCAGGATAATGGTGCAGATCAGCAGCCCCAGCAATAACAGGAGCAGCCACTGCCAGGAAAGATAAGCCGCCAGGAATAACCAGGCATAGTTGAGGTAATACAGGAGGTGCGTGGTCATGTCCTGGAAAACCTTATTGGCGGAGAAATAGATCAGGAAAAAAGCGGCAGCTAATAACAGGGGCAGCAGGGAAAGCCGGATCAGGATAAAAAAGCGGCTATTGCTTTTCCGGGCTGGCCGTTGGCGGCTGCCCTGCATGGTTTCCAGCAGTGATGCCGGGAAGAACAAGATACTGGTCAGTAAGGAGCCCGTGGCAAACCAGGGGGAGCGGTGCTTGTATTCAGCAAAGACCGCCATCAGGGTCAGGGTCACGGCAAAGCCGATCTTGCTGAGCAGGGTGTTGTGGAGAAGGACCATGGCCAGACAAGCCAGCTGGCCCAGCAGCAGCCAGGCCACCGCCCGGCTCCGGAGTGAGCCAGGGTACAGGTAAAAAATGGCTGCGCTGATAAAGGTCCCAAAGAGTAAGGTATTGACGCCCAGTTTTTCCTGCCAGAAGATAATACTGAACAGGAAAGCGCCCAGCAGTACGGGCAAGGCTCTGTTGATAGGCTTGTTCATAAAGCAAAAATGATTGTATATTTTAAAAGTACTTTGCGTTTCAAAGTGTAAAGGCAAAAAAAATTATTTCATACCGCGGATCATATTCTCCAATGCATCTATATGATCCCTGAACGCTTTCTCTCCTGCCTTGGTAATGGAATAGGTGGTATTGGTCTTCCGTCCTATGAATCCCTTATGTACTTTGATGAACCCATTCTCTTCCAGGTTCACCAGGTGGGAGGCCAGGTTACCATCGGTGACCTCCATCATCTGCTTGAGATCATTGAAGCTGATCTCCTCATTCACCATGAGGATGCTCATCACCCCCAGGCGAATGCGACTGTCGAATACTTTATTGAGATTACCGATCGGGTTCTTCATGACTTCCTTATTGAGGTACACGTTCGTACTTCCACCACATAGCGATACCATACAGGATATGCAGCAAACCAAATCCAATTGCCCAGAAGTACAGGCCGTTATGAGGCACCCACAGGTTGATGATCCCCAGCACCAGCAGGCAATAGCCCAGGTACCTGATCTCACCCAATGTAAAGCGGGCGGCACTCACCAGCCCCAGGCCGTAGAACAGCAGGCAACCCGGGGATACCAGTTCAAAATAGCCCCACTGCATGGCCCGGATGATCAGCAGACCGCCAATGCTCATAGGCAACAGCACACTCCAGGTCAGTCTTTGTACCGTCCGGTTCCAGATAGGTACGCCACTTTTGCGGCTGCGAAGATAAGTAAACAGGAAAGCAGTTGCCAGAGCAGCCAGGAAAGTAACGGCGCCGGTCAGTACCAGGTTATCCACCAGGACCCAGTTTGTATTGGCTCCCCGCAGGTAATCACCGTGCAGGTGAATATCCTCATTGCGGGTAAGCTCATAGGCATGGATCTGGCTATACGCCGCCCATGCTCCTATAAGGGCGCAGGTTCCGGCTGCAATACCGCTCCAGCCACTCAGGGAAATAAAACGGGAAGAACGCTCCATCAGGCGCTTGATATCCTGTAACGCTTCCAGTGGTTGATGTTGGGCCTCCATAGAAAAAGCACTTTGTATAACAAAGTACATGGAAGTTTTCCATATTAGCAAGTTTTTTTCGTTCATGGCCGGGGAAAAACTGGATTTAGTTGTCTTATAGGATGCCCGGGATGGGAAAGTTCCGGGACAACCTTAAAACAGACGGTAACCCAACTTATACAGACCAGGATTGTTATCCGCTCAGCGGATAACCGGTAAAACCACCGGCGGGGTAACAAATTTGATCCCCCCAGTTTCCAGTTCCGTATATATTAACATAGTAGTATGACAGGCATTCGCGTATTTTTGAGCTTTGATCAAACCACACCCGTGTATAAACATCTTATGAGAGGCTGCGGACTGTTGCTCTGCCTGTTGTGGGTCCAACAATCCCAGGCGCAGAAAATCCTGAAGGGGTTCATTAAGGATGCGCATAGTGACGAACGTATCCCTTTCGCTTCCATGAAACTCAAAAGCAGCGGTACCGGCCGGGTCAGCGACTCTTCCGGCAGCTTTATCTTCCGCTGGGACCACCACTGGCCGGCAGATACCCTTGAAGTCACCTATGTAGGCTACCAGGACTTTCTCCTGCCCATTGACTCCGCCCTGGTCAGCAAAGCTAAAGGCGATGTCATTGACCTCACCATCCTCCTGGAAAGAGGCCGCTATGCCAGCGAAGTAGTGGTAAAACAAAAGATAGACCGCGGCTACCTGATGTGGAAACGCATCGTGAAACGCAAACCCTTCAACGACCGCTACCGCTTCGATAATTTCTCCTACGAGCTATACAATAAACTGGAAGTAGACCTCAAGAATATCAAAAAAGAAAAATGGAAGAACCTGCCCTTCGTCAAGCAGTTCAATTTTGTACTCAACAATATTGATACTACCGAAGAAGGCAACCCCTTCCTGCCTGTATACCTCACCGAAGCCATCTCTGATTACTACTACCAGAAATCACCCCGGAAAAGACGTGAGGTCTTTAAAGGCATCAAGACCCTGGGCATGAACAATGAAAGCGTGTCCAAACTCCTGGGCGGCATGGACCAGAACATCAATTTCTACAGCAACTTCATTCCCGTTTTCGATAAACAGTTCGTCAGCCCCATCAGTGATAATGGCGATAACTACTACCGCTATCACGTACTGGACACCCAATACGTGAACCAGCGCCGGCTGATCCACCTATCTTTCACGCCTAAACGAAAAGGCGAGAATACTTTTGAAGGGGATTGCTGGGTGCATGATACCACCTGGGCTATACAGAAAATGAACCTGCGCCTTTCCAAAGACGCCAATATCAATTTCGTAGACCGGCTCAGCCTGATCCAGGAATACAAGCTGATCAGCGATAGCGTCTGGTTCCTGGCCCGCGATAAATTTGTGGTGGACCTCTCCCTTGCCGGCGGTGAGAAAGCCCTCTCCGCCATTGGCCGCAAGACCACCACCTATGAACATATTGTGGTGAATGATCCCTCCGTAGTCAGTGAGCTGACCAAAAACAGTCTTATTGAAGAAACCATCCTGCCCCCTGCTGCACAGCAGGTCTCCGATTCTTTCTGGGTGGAATCACGCCACGAAGAGCTGAACAAGAACGAGCAGGCGCTCTATAATACCATTGATACCCTGCTGAAGATGCCGGAATTCCGCCGCGTCACCAGGACCATCAACTTCCTCACCACCGGTTACCGGAACATAGGCAACTATGAAATTGGCCCCTGGTTCAACTGGATCACCTATAACCAGCAGGAAGGATTCCGGACCCGCTTTGACCTGGGCACCAATAAATATTTCAGCAAGGACCTGTTCCTGCACGGCTACCTGGCCTATGGCTTTAAGGACAACATCCTGAAATACCAGGCCGATGCCCAATACATGATCAGCCGTAACCCGCGGACCTATGTATCGGCCTCCTACCGCTATGATTTTGACCGGGGCCAGCAATATTATGATGAGATCAGCCAGGACAATATCTTCGCTCTCGCCATCCGCAAATCAGGCGTTCCCGTTAAGTTCCTGATGATGGATGAAAAGAAAGTGGAATTCTTCCGCGATACCAAAATGGGGCTCAGCCTTACTGTTTCCGGGGCACACCGTGAATACAATCCCGTGCTGAACCTGCCGTATAAATCCATCTTTGTACACAATGGCAACCCTGACTCCACTATCCGCAGCGCTGAATTTTCCGTTCGCCTCCGGTACGCCTACCTGGAGAAATTCCTGGAGACCACTTTCAACCGCTACAGCATGGGCAGTGAGTACCCCATCGTGGAATTCCGGTATACCAGGGGTATGAGCGATGTGTTCAAAAGCAATTACAATTATACCAAGCTAAACGCCAGCATATCCGACTACGCCAAGATCCCGCCAATGGGAACGCTGTATTATAATGTATTTGCCGGGAAGACCTACGGGAAAAATCTGCCCTATATGCTGCTGGACGTAGCCCCAGGTAACGAGATCTATTACTATAACAAATATGCGTTCAACCTCATGAACCGGTATGAATACCTCCATGACCAGTATGCCGGCGTGAACATAGAGCACAATATCGGGAACGGCCTGTTCCGCTTTATTCCGTTGACCCGCAAGCTTAAGTTCCGCCAGTTCTGGAGCGCCAAAGCATTATGGGGCAGCCTGAGCGAAGAGAACAGGCAGTTCAATACGCCGGCAGGATCTAACTATGTATTTGAATCCCTCAATGGGGGGAAGACCTATATGGAACTGGGCACAGGGGTAGATAATATCTTCAAGCTCTTCCGCCTGGATCTCATCTGGCGGGTACAGCCCCGGCCACTGCCCCCGGAGAATGTTAAACGCTTTGGCGTGTTCTTCAGCTTCCGGCTGGCATTCTAACCAATATATTAATTGCCCGGTACAGCAAGTGAGTGAACCACTTTGTTGTATCGGGCAATTTCTTTTTAGCGATGGCTGCCGGGACCCCGTCAATGCTTCTGTTGCAGCAGAAGGGTATTACCTGATCATGGCTTATTGCTTCTTTTCGATCAATTCTTTCAGGTACAGATCCAGATCGGCTTTGAGCCTGGCCGGATCAAAGGGTCGGGACCACAATACCCCTGTAGCTTCCAGTTCAGACCAGGGTTTGGTAGAGCCCGGCGCATAAGGGCCTGCAATACCAAGATGGGAGGCAGTACCTTTTTCGCCGGCAAAATCGAGCCGGTACAGGAGAAATTTCCGGGGCTGCCCTACCAGGTCTGCCAGTTCCTCACCCAGGTAACTGATCTTCACCAGCCCCTCTTCTGGTTGAGCCATCACCAGTTCGCTTTCTCCAAATGCAGCCTGGCTATAATATTCCTGCGGAAAGAGCGATTCCTGCTGCAGGGATTCCAGTTCCTGATAGAGTTGCAAACGCCAGCTGCTGTCGGCTGCAAGACGCTTCAGGACAGCCGCGTCCACCCGCTGCTTTTGCTGCAGGAGCTGCATAGCTGCTTTGAGCGCATGCCTGTTGTCGGGCTGCCGGGTAAATTGCTTCAACCACTTGTATTCCTTCAGCCTGCCCAGTACCCTGAACAGGTGAGTGCCATACCAGAACTCGGTGGTCCCCCCGTTGTTGAGTGTGCGCAGCACATATTCAGCCTGTGTATAAAGTTCTTTTTTATTGCGGAGCAGGGTAGAGCCGGTCAGCAGGCTACTATCCAGGAGCTTGTCAGCAAAGACTATAAGGATCCGGCCCGCCAGGGTATCCGCCAGCAAGGGCAGCAGGTCCGGGAAAACCGGCGCCAGCAGAGCGGGATTGCTTTGCAGCCGACTGAACAAGGCCCAGGGGCTGCCGGCAGATGGCGGATGCTGCAACAGCAGCTGTTTCATCAATTGCATGGCCTGGGGCGTCTGGCGTTGTGCCAGCAGGGCCAGCAGCTGATACCGGTACCGTTCGCTGGAAACCGGCAACGTTGTCCAGGCCTGTTGAACAAAGGTCTCCGTAGAAGGATCATTAATGATCCCCACCTTTTCAAAGAAAAGGTTGTTGATAGTCTCCTGTCCGTCCCCGGGATAATCATCCAGCATCGCCTTATATAACCAGGGTAGGTCTTTAGCGGTCCAGTTAATCATGGCTATTGCAGCCACCGCCTCCCTGTTCCGGGCCGGGTCTTTCAGCGCTGCCAGCAACGCTTCTTTTTTTTCTGTGAAAACGGTAGTGGGCTTATAAGGAGTGTTAATGACAAATTTTTCGAAGAACTGTTTCCGGTCGTCGGTTTCCCAGGAATCTTCCGGGGCCTGTCCATAGAGCTCATATAGGGTATCGCCGGCAATGAGGGTCCGTACTTTTTTCAGGTTATGGTTATCGCCTAACCGGATCATCCCTTCATATCCTTTATAAGGGCCATTGCTGACCCGCTTTTCCCAGAGCAGGGTATCCGTTTCTTCATCTTCCAGGAAGGATTGCAGGCGCCGGTGATAATAACTGCTATCACTGCCGGCCCAGTAATAAGGGGCCAGCGGGAACTTGCGGATGAAGTATGTGGTAGGCACCGCCTTATCAAATATCACATACATGATCCCGTTAGTTTTGGGTGAATACTCCGTATGCGAGGCATTATTAATGGGAGCCGGCGCCCAGGCGCTGAAACTGTTATCGGGCGACGATTGCATGGACCAGCTTGCCTCCCTGACCGGGATAAAACGGAACTGGTCAAAGAAAAGATTGATCCTGTCCTGGAATTCAGCCTGCCGGGACACCACCGCCATCAGGAAAATGATCCTGTTGCCCCGGTGCAGGTTCAGCACTTTGCAATAGGCGCTGTCATGATTGGCATAGGACATGAACTCGGTGAACAGCCCTGGATAACCCTGAATGGTAACCGGCCTGGTACTGATCAGCCTGGCCTGTTCCAGGCTGGCGATGCCCTGCGGATACTGGTTCAGCAGACTGGTATCGCCGGTCAGGTAATAATTGTTACGCACTTCCTGCACAATGCATTTGAAAGTGGCGGTCTGCCCCCAGAGGGTGTAGGTGAACTGGCTGATACTGAAAGCGGAATCTTCAGAAAGCGCAGTCTCCTGGTAAGGCACGCCCGGCATAGGCAGGGATATACCATACTCCAGGTTATTATAGGTAAACCAGTCGTTGCCAGTTCTCTTTTTAAAGGAATGCATGACAAAAGACCGGAAAAAACGCTCCGCATCTTCACCTTGCAGATCGCCATTGGTCTCGGAACCCACCATTATGGCATACCTGGCCAGCTCACTGAAAAAGATCCGTACCCGGGCCCTGAGTGCGGGACCGTAGCCCATCAGTTCTACCCCTTCCAATCCATCCTGCCGGATAGGCTGTGGCTTAACCTCCGTCCTGGTCAGGCCCATCGCTTTCAGCATAGCTGAGATTATGCTGTCCCGGTTTCGGGTTTGCTCACCGGCCAGGGACATAGCAGCATATAAAAGATTGGTAGTGGCGTCTGCATATAAATTGACAGCGCTGGCAGAGCTGGTTGTATCTTTTTGATGGGGCTCACCAGGCATCTCCACCGTGTACAAACTATTCATGGCATGAACAGGCACCCAGGGCAACTGGCGGGAAGCATACCGGTAATCAGTTGCGGGGGTCCGCCTGCCGGAGAATACAGGCTCTACCGTGTACCCATTTTTGCGCAGCAGGCTGATCACGCCTGCCTCACCAGGCAGGTGTGCAGTACCCAGGGCAAAGACCATGGACCGGATGCGGACCAGGCTGTCTATCCGCCGCGCCATCTTCTGGTTGCGGCGGATATTGACCGGATCCTGCTCAATAGCGTTCTGTGTTTTTATATAAGCCCAGATGGCGGCCAGGTCGTTGGCCAGGTACAGCTGGGTCATCTTTTCTACCTGTTGCTCCAGCCTGTTGTTGCCTGTAAGGAAATCGTTCACCGAACCCCGCGGCTTGTTATTTTCCTCCAGCTGCCACTGATCACTCACATCTTCCACACCACCCACCCATTTACCCTGGCGCCTGGCCAGGTTATACAACCAGACATCCATGCTGGTGGGCATCCGCTCCCTGTCTTCCGCATACCTGGAATAATTACCCTGGTAGGAATTGTATTCTTTGAGCGTTACTTTCTCCGGCGCTTTATGGAAAACCTGTTGCAGCTTTTGCCGGACCTTTGCAAAATCCGCAGGCGGCATCACTTCCTTCAGCAATTTGCGCCCGGATGCGTCCGGCTCCTCCTGCCGGAAAAATTCCTGCATGGCAGAATCGGGATGGATCTCCATAGCAAATCCCTGCGACCGCTCAATGGCTGCATAGAGCGAGTCCGTAAAATTGAACACCCGTTTATCATACAGGTGCATGGTGCCATATAAATAAGAAGGTTGTTGCAATCCCTTGCCGCTGATACGCCATAACAGACCGGGCGCAGGCCGGCCTTTCACCTCAACAGGGGACAGTGAGGAAGAGGAAGCAGATGGCGGCTCCTGAGCAAAACTGGAAGCAGTTCCTGCCAGGATAAAAACCAGCAGGGTGAAGAAAGATCTGGGATCAAGCGTCATTTCGGTTCAGTCATTTTCGTCTACGAAATAAACGAAAAAAAGGGCATATAAAATCATAAAAAAAGGCGGTTAGAAAACCGCCTCCAGGGTCATGCCCTCAAAGCTACTATGCAGGACCCTTACTCAATGCGGCAAAAATATCGGTTTGGTCCATTTCCCCTTCATTTCTTCGCCCAACGGCGTTGATCCGGGCATAAACAACAAGCTGCTCAATGCCGTTAAGTAATAATCCCGTCAGTTTCAGGAATTACGTACCCACAACACAAAGCTGATCGTACCTTTGCCGCGCTATGGTGAATTTTGTTCTGATTGTAGTGTGTATACTGGCCGGCATGCTTTTCCGTACCACCCAGGTCATTCACCCACAGGCCCACAAAGGCATCAATACCTGGATACTGTATATCGGATTACCCGCGCTCTCCTTCAAGTACCTGCCGCAGGTAAGCTGGAATATGGACATACTGATCCCTGCCATCAGCTCGGTGATTGTCCTGGCCGGCGCCTGGCTTTTTGTAGCCATCTATTGCCGGCTGAAACATTATTCCAGGCGTACCCAAAGCACCCTGGAACTGTCCACCGGCTATAGCAACACTTCTTTTATCGGCTTTCCGCTGATTGCGGCTTACTATGGGGAGCAATATATCAGTATCGGCATCATCTGCGATCAGATGATGTTCATCCTCCTGTCCACTTTCGGGATCATCAGTGCGCTGAAAGGCGGGGCCGACAAAACAAAACCCAGCGCCGGCTTCCTGCTCCGGCGGCTGATCAGTTTCCCGCCATTTATCGGTTGCATGCTGGCTATCCTGCTTTCCCTGCTCGTTGACCTCAGCTTTGCCGTACCCCTGTTCGATAAACTGGCTGCCACCGTAGCGCCGCTGGCCCTTTTCTCCATTGGCCTGCAGCTGAAATTCAACGGCTGGAAAAAAGAGCTGCCCCAGATCTCCATGACCATGCTGTACAAATTATTGCTGGCGCCCGCACTGGTAGTGGGTTTTGCCCTACTGCTCAACAAGAGCGGGTATATAGTCAAGATCAGCGTGATGGAAGCAGCCATGCCCACCCTGGTGACCTCCAGTATCATTGCCGAACAGTTCCGGCTCAATACAAGGCTCACCAACCTGATCATCGGCATCAGTATCCTGGTAGGATTTATCACTACCGCTTTCTGGTATGAGTGTATGGAATTGCTTTTCTGATAAGCAGATCGCTGCCCCTGAACAGGATATTTTTGGGGACAAACCAAAAGATATCTGCTATTGATCGGGGACCTTCAGGATAGCACTGCGGGTATTTTGGACGAACCAGGAGGGTTCCGCTATTGATCAACAGCCTTTAGAATAACAGGGCAGGTATTTTGGAACGAACCAAAAGATATCCGCTATTACTCAACGGCCTTCAGGATAACAGGGCGGGTATTTAGGGACGAACCAAAAGATCCGCTATTGATCAATAGCCTTCAGGATAACACTGCAGGCTTTTTTGATCTCCTTTTCCGTAATGGTCAGCGGCGGCACAATGCGAAAACATTGCGGCGCAAACAGGAACCAGTCCGACAGCACCCGCTGGCCTTCCGCACTGAGACAGGCATCAATCACCCGCTTGTTGGTCTCAAAGCTATCAAACTCCACCGCCATCATCAGTCCCATGGAACGCACCACTTTGATGGCCGGGTGCTGCAATAAACGGTGGAACAGCAATTCTTTTTCAGGGACCTGTTTCACCAGGTCTTTTTTCAGCAGCACCTTGAAAGCCGCCAGTCCTGCCGCACAGCAAACCGGGTGACCGCCGAAAGTGGTGATATGCCCCAGTACCGGATCACTGGTCAGCTTTTTCATCAGCTTGCGACTGGCAATAAAGGCGCCCAGCGGCATACCGCCACCCAGCGCTTTACCCATCAGCACAATATCCGGCACCACTTTGAACTGTTCAAAGCCCCAGAGGCTTCCGGTTCGTCCAAAACCTGTCTGTATCTCGTCCAGCACCAGCAGGGCGCCGGTGGATCTGCATTTCTGCTGCAATGCTTTCATCCAGCTTTTGGCAGGCGCTATCACGCCGGCTTCCGCCTGTACTGTCTCAGCTATCACGCAGGCTGTCCGGTCTGTTATAAAGTCCAGCGCTGCCGGATCATTGTAATCCAGGTGCAGGATATCCGGCAGCAAAGGCCGGTAGGCGTTGCGCCAGTATTCATCGCCCATAATACTGAGCGCGCCCTGCGTAGAGCCATGATAGCTGTTCTTAAAAGCAATGATCTGCGTTCTGCCAGTCACCCGCTTGGCCAGTTTCATGGCGCCCTCGGTAGCTTCAGCGCCTGAATTGGTAAAGTATACGGAGTTGAGAGAACCAGGCAGGTGATCGGTAAGCAGTTTGGCATATTCCACCTGCGGTGTCTGTACCAGCTCACCATATACCAGGAGGTGCATGTACTGGTCCAGCTGTTTTTTCACAGCCTTCACCACTTTTGGGTTGCGATGGCCTACATTGCAAACACTGATACCGGCAATCAGGTCGGTATATTGCTGGCCCTGCGCATCCCAGAGGCTGCTGCCTTCTGCCTTCACGATCTCCAGCGCCAGGGGGGCCGGCGAGGTCTGCGCCACATGACGCAGAAATAATTCACGCTGATTCATACAACAAAGAACGCCAAATTCTGCCGATCATCAATATTTTAGGATATTTGTAGCCATTTTAAAAACCTATTTTATGCCCGTTATCTTACCAGTAGAAGGAGTACACCCACAGTTTGGCGAAAATTGTTTTATAGCCCCCAATGCCACCATCGTAGGCGATGTGATCATGGGCAACGAAGGCAGCATCTGGTTCAATGCCGTGGTGCGGGGCGATGTGAACAGTATCCGCATGGGCAACAAAGTGAATATCCAGGATGGAGCCGTGCTCCACTGCACTTATAAGCGCACCAGGACCATTATCGGCAATAATGTTTCCATTGGCCATAATGCCATTGTTCATGGCTGCACCATTGAAGACAATGTGCTGGTGGGCATGGGCGCCATTGTCATGGACAATGCCGTGATTGGCAGCAATTCCATCATTGCCGCCGGCGCCGTGGTTTTGGAAGGCACCGAGGTGCCCGCCGGCACCATCTTTGCCGGTGTGCCCGCCAAAAAAGTAAAAGACATTGATCCCTCCAAGATCACCGGGGAAATTGATCGCATTGCCAACAATTATGTCCGGTACGCCGACTGGTTCCGCGACCAGGTAAACGACTAATCCCCAGTCCGTTAGCACCTCATTACAACCCGCTTCCATCCGGAGGCGGGCATTGTTTTGCCTGAACCGGGCCGGATACAGGCATTGCTTGCGCAGCTGGCAAAATATTTATAGCTTACAGATCGTTTACTGTAAAGCCAATATTTTCTATGAGAACAGCCCGCCAATTATTCCTGGTCGTCTTCAGTTTTTTCCTCCTTACCGGTGGTAGCTCCTGTAAAGTCTGGAACAATCTCTTCGGGCCCAAATATGGCTGCCCGGGCAGTGGTAAGAATATGGGCGCAGAACGCCTGATGAGTGGAGAAAAAGTGCCGAAGGCAAAGAAGTTCAGATCATAGCCTGCCAAATGCTACAATACTTTTTTTCAGCATGACAGCTTGCTCCCGGACCTGCAAGGGTGGTGAGTATTTGACGGAAAGCAAGTGCTGACCTTATATTAATCCCAATCTTTTTCGTTGATTGATTCCAGGATATTGTAATAGCTCACATACCGGTCTTCATCAATATCCCCGGCCGCTACAGCATCTTTGATAGCACAGCCCGGCTCGTTGATATGCTGGCAGTTGTTGAACTGGCAATCATTGAGCAGCCTGGCCATTTCAGGGAAATAATGGGAAAGCTCCTGCCGGCTGATATCTACCAGGCCAAATTCCCGCATGCCGGGCGTATCAATGATGGCACCGCCAAAGGGCAGGTCAAACATCTCCGCAAAAGTAGTAGTATGCATACCCTTGCCACTCCAGCCGCTGACATCCTGGGTCTTCAGCTGGATCTCGGGGAAAATAGCATTGATAAAAGTGGATTTGCCCACACCGGAATGACCACTCATCAGGGTGATCTTATCCTTCAGCATCACTTTCACAGCATCCACCCCTGTTCCCTGGGACACTGACATAAGAATAACGGAATACCCTATACGCTCGTAGATCCCTTTCAACCGTTCAAACTGCTCCTGCTCCTTTTTACGGTACAGGTCCGCCTTGTTAAAGACCAGCACAGCCGGCACATGGTAGGCCTCGCAGGATGCCAGGAAACGGTCTATAAACCCTTGTGAGGTCTTAGGGTCCCGCAGCGTGGCAAACATAAGGGACTGGTCCAGGTTGGCGGCTACAATATGGTGCTTTTTCTTATGTGCAGGGGACTGGCGGTTGATATAATTGCGTCTTGGCAGGATCTCATAGATGGTAGCAGTAGGTTCCTGCTCTGTAGGCGGTTCCACCATCACTACATCCCCCACTGCCAGCGGATTGGTAGATGTGATATCATCAATCTTGAATACACCTTTGATTCGGGCATTGTAGAATTTGCCGTCTTCGGCTTTAATACTATACCAGCTGCCGGTGGATTTGTACACGGTTGCTTTCATGATCAGGCATTGATGCCGGCCATTGCCGCCACACCTTTACGGAAACTTTTTGAATATGGTAAAACGCAAAACAATCTCCAGCAAAAGTAAGATAGCGGCCGCAATAGCAAAGGGAAAGAATTTTTCGGTATAACGCCGTAGGGCTGTTACTTCTATTCTTGTTTTTTCCAGCTGATCAATATCGTTGTAAATACCTTTCAGGCTTTCATTGTCCCGGGCCCGGAAATACAGGCCTCCGGTCTCTTCGGCAATCAGGCGCAGCAGCTTCTCGTCCACGTTCACTTTCTGCTGGCGGGTAATAACACCACCGGCGCCATCGGGCACCGGTACAGGAGCAAACCCCTCTGTGCCTACACCAATGGTATACACACGGATATTATAGGCTTTGGCCAGTTCCTTACCGGCCAGGGGGTCAATACGGCCGCCCTGGTCTTCTCCATCGGTCAGCAGGATGATGACCTTGGATTTTGTTTTGGAATCTTTCAGCCGGCCAACACTCACCCCCAGCCCGTCGCCAATAGCAGTACCATCTTCCAGGGCGCCGCGCTGGATATTATAGATCTGTGTTTTCAGGATCTGTTTATCGGTGGTCAGCGGTACCAGCGTAAAGCTTTCACCGGAGAAAATGACCACCCCGATGCGGTCTGTGATCCGGCGGTCCACGAAATCGGCCGCCACTTGCTTGGCCGCTTCCAGCCGGTTGGGCAGCAGGTCCTGCGCAAACATACTGCCGCTTACATCCAGGCAGAGGATGATATCAATACCTTCTCCTGTTTTCAACTCCTCATCCATCCTCACCTGTGGCCTGGCCAGGGCTATGATACAACAGCTGATGGCCAGCAGACGCAGACCAAACAGGCTATGCCGTCCCAGTGTTTTCCAGGAACTGGTTTTCCGGAAAGCCTGGAGGGTGGAAACGGTGAGGCCTGCCCTGGAGCTGCTGTCCTTTTTCCAGTACCACCAGCCAAGCAGGGGCAGCAGGACAAAACCTGCAAAGAACCAGGGCTGGGCAAAATCGATTGTATGGAACCAGTTGTACAGCAAGATCAGGTGAGGTTATTGAGTGTGGTAATAGCGGTTTTGATGAACTCAAAATTCTGTTCATTATCAGCGGCCGCAGGCTGGTAGCGGGCAAATTTTACAAAGTCCGCCATGCGCAGGGCTTCCGCCAGGTGCCGGAACTGCTCCGGCTGGAGCTTGAGCGGCTTCAGGGCCTGGATCAGCTCTTCATTGGTTTTCTCCAGGCTGGCAATGCCGAGCTTCCGCCGGATAAACAGCCGGAGCGCATCATTCAGTCCTGTATAGAATACTTTGACGCCGCCGTCCTGCTGCCAGCCAGCTTTTTTAAGGGCTTCCAGGGTTTCCATCGCTTCTTCATAAGGGGTCAGGACCCGTGCAGCCGCTGCCTGTTCAGCCTGCTTACGCTTTCTGGGCCATAAGAGCAGGGCGGCAGTCAGTATCACCAGCAGGGTGATGCCGGCCAGTATCCAGAAACGCATGGAGCGGGGAGCGGCCTTTACTTCTTCAATAGCCTTGATATCCCGGTAATCAGCACTGGTATCATAAGGCGTATAGGCAACGGTGATGCCCAGGCTATCGGTCTGGTAATTCCGGTCGCCCACCCGCAGGGTCAGCGGCGGGATCTGCCAGTAACCACTGTCATAGCTGGTAATGGTGAGTTCCTGCTGCTGCTTTTTCCCATCCACACCATCTGCCGAACTGAGCTTTCCTTTTTCCAGGATCTCAAAATGCGGCAGGGTATCCAGGAGGAACCATTGTATGGGCTCGCCCAGCGGCGAGCGGACATCCAGCAATAATCTGATAGGCTCTCCGATCAGGATCCGGTCCCGGTCGGTACTGGCTTTCACCAGGACCTGCGCCTGCAGGTAACCACTCAGCAGGAGCAGGCAGGGAAAAATGATATGACGAATTCTGTTGTTCATGTGCAAAACGACTGCGCCTGTCTGTTGTTGATCGGCTGATCGCGTTGGGCTATTTGTTTCTTCCGGTAAAAAAATGCTGCAGCACTTTCACATAATCCTCGTCGGTACGGATATGCAGCAACTCGCTGCCCGCCTGCAGGAATACCTGCTTGCACCAGGCGGTATGTTCAAAGAAAAAAGACTGGTGCTGTTTGCGCACCAGGAAATCAGCACTGTCCACCCACTGTCGCCGGCCGGTTTCCGCATCCTCCGCTTCTATCATACCGGCATTGGGCAGCTCCATATCCATTTTATCATAGATCTTGATGCCTACCAGGTCATGTTTTTTACCGGCCACCTTCAGCGGGTCATGAAAGGCATCATCCAGGAAATCACTCAGCACAAAAGCAATACAGCGCTGCCGGGTGGAATTGTTGAAACGCCGCAGGGCCTCGCCCAGGGTGGTGCCTCTTTGTTTGGGCTGCATGGTCAGCAGCTCCCGGACTATATACAATACATGATCCCTGCCTTTTTTGGGCGGGATGAATTTCTCCACCTTATCGCTAAAGAATACCACACCCACTTTATCATTGTTGCTGATGGCTGAGAAAGCCAGCACAGCAGCTATTTCTGTGATCAGGTCCTTTTTGCGCGCATGTACGGTACCGAAAAAGGAACTGGCGCTGATATCCACCAGCAACATGACCGTCAGTTCCCGCTCTTCTTCAAATACCTTGCTGAAAGGATGGTTGAAACGGGCAGATACGTTCCAGTCTATAAAACGCGGATCATCACCGGCCTGGTATTCCCTTACTTCCTTGAAGAGCATACCCCTTCCTTTGAAAGCACTATGGTACTCGCCGGTGAAGATATGCCGGGTGAGCTTTTTACTTTTGATCTCCAGCTCCCGGACCTTTTTCAATATTTCGGTGGTGGTCAGCATGATCAGGGTACCTGGATGATCCTTAAAATATCATCAATCACATTCAGCACGTCCACATTCTCCGCCTCCGCTTCATAGGTGAGGCCAATACGGTGCCGCAGCACGTCCCGGGCAATACTCCTGACATCTTCGGGGATCACAAAGCCACGCTTATTGAGGAAAGCATGGGCCTTGGCGGCCAGCGCCAGGTTGATGCTGGCCCTTGGCGATCCGCCATAGGCGATCAGCGGCTTCAGCTTTTCCAGCTTGTATTTCTCAGGGAATCGGGTGGCAAAAACAATATCAAGGATATAATTCTCTACTTTCTCATCCATATATACCTGCCGCACCAGGTCTCTCGCCTGCAGGACTTCCTGCATGGACACCACTTTCTGCACTTCGGGACCACGACCACCCTGCACGTTCTGGCGGATAATGAGCTGCTCTTCTTCCTTGGTAGGATAGCCCACCACTACTTTCATGATAAAGCGGTCCTGCTGTGCTTCGGGCAACGGGTAAGTACCTTCCTGTTCCAGCGGGTTCTGGGTGGCCAGCACCAGGAAGGGTTCATCCAGTTTATAGGTGGTTTCGCCGATGGTCACCTGTTTTTCCTGCATGGCTTCCAGCAGGGCGCTCTGTACTTTGGCCGGCGCCCGGTTGATCTCATCGGCCAGCACAAAATTGGCAAAGATGGGTCCTTTACGGACTATGAACTCGTTCTTCTGCTGGTTGTAGATCAGGGTGCCGATCACGTCGGCAGGGAGCAGGTCGGGCGTGAACTGGATGCGGCTGAACTTACCCTGCACCGCTGTGGCCAGCGATTTGATGGCGAGGGTCTTGGCCAGGCCGGGCACCCCTTCCAGTAAGACGTGGCCATTGGTGAGCAGGCCTATCAGGAGGCGGTCCAGCATATAATGCTGCCCTACGATCACGCGGGCTGTTTCATCCCGTAATCGGTCAATAAAAACGCTCTGGGACTGGATCCTGTCATTCAATTGTCGGATATCATCGGCTGTTAATACCATAAACCGGGTTTAGCTTAGCTATAAAAATACAAAGTTTGGGGATGCAATATGCTTGCCAACTTGATCAGCGGTTCCCCCGATAGGGTCGGAAAAAAGGAAGTATCCGCATAATAACGACGTTTTATTAGCAAAAATTGCTATTTCGGTAGCCCCTCCCATGTCCGGACCGGACCTTCCCTGCAAATTTGCACCACAATCACTAACAAATATTTCAATCAGCCATGAAGAAGATGCACACAAATTATTTTTTTGCCGGCCTCCTGGGCCTGGCCCTTTTTAGCTCCTGCAGCAAAGACAAGGATAAGGACGAAGACAAAGAACCCGCAGGAAAACCTATTACTGTTGCCAATATTGCCGGCACCTACAAATGGGGCGGCGCCACACTGGATAATATCAATATCCCGCTGGAGGACCTGGAACTGGAAGCCTGTGAAAAGGACGACCTCTACAAACTGAACGCAGACCTCAGCGCAGAATATATTGACGCCGGCGTTCAATGTGATCCTCCCGGCGACGATGAAACTACCTGGGAACTGGAAGGAAAAAGGATCTTAATGATCGACTTTGAAGGAGAGGTGGAGAAGATCACCGATAAGGAAATGGTGATTGCCGAAACCTTCCGCGGGGAGGACAATAAGCAGCACACGATCCGCCTGATCATGAAAAGACAATAACAACTTATAACAGTCGCTCGCCCCCGGCGAGTGACTGTTATTTCGTCGCCTCGGGCGACAAATATCAACTAAGGTATTTCCCCACTATCGGCACCCTTCTGCCCACGCCAAAGGCCTTGCTGCTGACGCGGATAATGGGACAGAACTGGTTCCGCTTGTATTCATTGGCATTGACCATTTTCAGGATCCGCTTCACCAGGGCCTCTTCAATACCCATGGCCACAATCTCCCGTGGTCCCTGCCTCCGCTCAATATACTGGTACAGCACTTTGTCCAGCAACGCATAATCCGGCAGGCTGTCGCTGTCCTTCTGATCCGGTCGCAATTCTGCCGAAGGCGCTTTTCGGATAATATTTTCCGGTATGATCACCCCATTGCGATTGATATATTCCGCCAGGGCATAGACCTGCATCTTGTACACATCCCCCAGCACGGCCAGTCCGCCCGCCATATCCCCATACAGGGTACCATAACCGGTAGCCAGCTCGCTTTTATTGGAAGTATTGAGCAGGATATACCCGAACTTATTGGCAATAGCCATCAGCAGGTTACCCCGGCTTCGGCTCTGGATATTTTCTTCCGCCAGGCCAAAAGGCAGGTCCTTGAAAATGGGGCTCAGCGTATGCAGGAATGCATCATACACTTCTTTGATGGGCACAATATCATAGGGATTTTCCAAATTCCTGCTCAGCGCTTCGGCATCACTTACAGAATGTCCCGTGGAGTATTGCGAAGGCATCAGGATAGCCCGTACGTTCTCCCTGCCCAGCGCTTCGGTGGCCAGGGCCAGCGTAACGGCGCTGTCGATGCCGCCGGAAGAACCAAGGATGGCCTTGCTGAAACCCATCTTCCGGAAATAATCCCGGATACCCAGCAGCAGGGCCTGGTAGATCTCGGCAATATTTTTTTCGGAGGTCAGGTAGTCGATGATCTTTTCCGGGTCACTCACCTTGGACACCCGCATCTCTTTATCAAAAAGACCCGCCGTCTCCTGTGCAGCCGGTTTGGCCACCACCTGTTCAATAGGCGGCACCGGCAGTTTAGGCCTGCTGAAAGAGGTGGGTTCTTCCACATCATCCGTATTCACAATGGCAAAGTCTTCTTCAAAATATTTCATTTCCTTCACCACATAACCATCCGCATCCATTACCAGGCTGCCGCCATCAAACACGATCTCTGTTTGCGCACCGATGGCATTGCAGTAGAATATAGGCAGTTCATATTTCTGTACATTGGCCCGGATGATCTCCAGCCGGTCCTGGTCGTGGTCATAATCAAAGGGAGAAGCCGAGATATTGATCATCAGGTCCGGCTCCTGTTTGATGAGCTTGTCCATGGGACAGATCCGGTACAGCGGGTTCTCACTCTGGTACCAGATATCCTCACAGATGGTGAGGGCAATTTTTTTGCCTTTGAACGGGATCACTTTCCACTGGTAGCCGGGCTCAAAATAGCGGTCCTCATCAAATACATCGTATGTGGGCAGGAGGGTCTTGTGCGCTACGCCCAGTACTTCTTTCTGGTACAGGAACCAGGCGGCGTTGAAAAGGTCCTTACCGGCCTTTTCGGGATTGCGTTGCGGGCTGCCTACTATTACACCGATATTCTCCGTATGTTCCTTAATGATATCGATGGCTTTATAACACTCGTTGATAAAGTCAGTGAACTCCAGGAAATCGCGGGCAGGATACCCGCAAATGCTCAATTCGGAAAAGACCACCAGGTCGGCTCCACGGGATTTAGCGTACTGGATGGCGCCGATGATCTTCCTTGTGTTGTCTTCAAAATGCCCAATATGGTAATTTTGTTGGGCTAATGCGATCTTCATACATCAAATTTACACTATAATTGGGTTTTTACTAACAGCAGCAAATACAACATATTTAAGCACCAAACGTTTGTCAGGCATGAAAAGAATGGGTATTCTCCTCCTAACGGCATTCTCCCTGTTTTCCTGTGGCGACCGGTATACGCCTGATGTGTCGGGTATCCGGATCGATCTGCCGGTGAAAAGGTTTGAACAGGATTTTTTTGCTATTGATACTACCAGACTGGCGGCATCCCTGCAACAATTGCACCAGCAGTATCCCGGCTTCTTGGCTGATTTTACCCAGAATATCCTTGGCCTGCCGCCCACCGGCGATTCTGCTCAGGTACTGGAACTGGTCAGGCAGTTCATCCGTGATTACCGGCCGGTGAAGGATTCGGCCGATAAGGTTTTCCGCAATTTTGAGCCCCATGCCAAAGCAGTCCGCCAGGGCCTGCAGTTTGTGAAATATTATTTCCCGGCCTATAAATTACCCGGCCAGCTGATCACTTTTGTAGGCCCCATGGATGCCTATTATGCCGCCACCATTGGTGGTTATGGCGATGTGATCACACATGACGGACTGGCCGTTGGCTTGCAGCTGCACCTGGGCAGTGAGTTCTCTATGTACCATAGTGAAATGGGACAGTCCCTGTATCCCGGTTATATTTCCCGCCGCTTCACCCCGGATTATATTGCGGTGAATTGTATGAAGAATGTGATAGACGACCTGTTCCCGGAGAAAGGCATTGAAAAGCCCCTGGTAGAACAGATGGTGGAAAAGGGAAAACGGGTGTACCTGCTGGAAAAATTTTTACCTTATACTCCCGACAGCCTGCGGATGGGGTACACCAGTAAACAACTGCAGGCCTGCTATAAGAATGAAGGGCGGATCTGGAATTTCTTCCTGGTCAACAGCCTGCTCCTGAACACGGACTATGGCGTGATCAAGGAATATGTGAATGATGCGCCCAATACGCCTACTATCTCTGAGCAGGCGCCCGGATTCATCGGCCTCTTTGTTGGCCGGCAGATCGTGAAAAAATTCCTGGAAAAGCACCCGGATATGGGCCTGCCTGAACTGATGAATACTGATCCCCGGAAGATCTTTGAAGAAAGCAAATACAAACCGGGATAGCTTTATTTCTTTTTCCGCAGGGATTTAGCCGGTACTTTGCTGCGTAATAATTCCCGGGCTGCCTGCAATGCGGGCAGATCCGTAAAGGCATCCTTGGGCACCAGGAAAAAGGAACGTTCATCAAAATACAGGTGGAAATAATAATGGCTTTCTATGAAATAGCTGAACTCCGGCCATGACCAGGCCCGGGTTCCCCTTTCTGTTTCCAGCACCATCTGGTCTGATTCCAGGTGCAGGATAAAATGGTCCTTGAAAGTGGCCGACTTGCGGTAGATACTGATAGGCAGGAAACGCCAGATCACCAGCATCAGCAAAAACCAGAGCAGCGAGAAAGCCAGGAAGGAAACGGGCTGCAGCTCCTTCTTATAGAACAGGAAGGCCGAGAGTATGGCAAACAGGTTCACAAATACAAGCAGTATCTTGATCTCCGGACGCATCAGGAAATGATAGCGCAATGCCTGGATCACCTGTTTCTTATCATACCCAAAATGTACAGTCATCTGTTTGTGTTAAGGCGTAAAAATAGGAAGAAATGATATACCTGCGAAGCAAAGCGGTGGGCATTTATAGCAGTCTGCTGGCAATCCTGATAGCAGGCTGTAGCCAGCAGCCGCAACAACGGACCGTTGACCGCGGCTTTTATTACTGGAAGTCCATTGCCGGCCTCAACGCTGCAGAACAACAGGTCCTGCAACAGCAAAAGGTTGGCAGATTATACCTCAAATTCTTTGATGTCACTTGGAACCCGCAACAGCAGCAGGCCATGCCTGTAGCCAAGCTCCGGTTCACCGAAGCCAGCAGGCAATTTTTCCGGACCAGCGGCATGGCCATTATTCCCACGGTTTTTATTACCAATGAAACCATGCAGCAGCTCAATGCCACAGATCTGCCCACACTGGCCGGACAGATAGGCGCATTGCTGGAGGGGATGATCCGGCAGGATAGTCTGGAGAATATCCGGGAGATACAATTTGATTGCGACTGGACCGCCGGCACCAAAGACAATTATTTTACCTTGCTGCGCCTGCTGCAGGAGCAGCCCGTAACCAGGCAGCGCACCGTATCCGCCACCATTCGTTTGTATCAATGCAAATTCCGGGACCGGACCGGCGTTCCACCCGTACCCCGCGGACTGCTGATGTGTTACAATATGGGCAACCTGAAAGATCCCCGCACCAGCAATTCCATCCTGGACCCGGAGGAGTTAAAAAAATACATCGGTAACCTGCGGCCATACCCGCTGCCACTGGATATTGGCCTGCCGCTGTTTGAATGGAAGGTCCTGTATCGCCGGCAGCTGTACACAGGTTTGTTGCAGGATCTTCCGGACAGTCTGCTCAAACCCGCTTTTGCAGCAGCCGGTCCCAACCATACCTGGCAGTTGCTGCAGGATACCCTGCTGGCGCAATACGACCTGAAAAAAGGCGATCTTATCCGGCAGGAACAACCTACTTTTGCTGCCATAACCCAGGCAGCCAGTCTGCTCAGCCCCCAATTACCCGACAATCGTTTTTCCGTAGTATTGTTCCATCTTGATTCATTAACACTGACCAACTTTTCAAGCCATGAACTGGAAGAAATGTATAATAGTCTGCATTAACCTTTGCTGCCTCGCCTTCCCCTATAATATTATCGGCTGCGCCGGCGGTGATGCCGACCCTTATGATTATTACCAGTCGTTCTTTGACAACAGGCTCAGCAACCAGAAGGGATTTGAGCCCTTCTACTATACCAACGTCCAGTTCCTGTACCAGGAAGAGGAGCCGGTGAATACGGCAAAGGCCACCGCCGCCGAATGGGCGCCCTATGCCGGCAATAGTTTCACCGCGGAAGCCGCCTATGACTTTGTAGTGAAATTTGGCCGCAAGGACCTGTCCAGCCTTTATTTCCACCTGGAAAAGAACCAGCCGCTGCAGGTCCCTGATTCCGTACTGAACAACGGGATGACAAAATATTTCCAGCAATCCAAAGACCTGGAAGCACTGGGGTATTTATTATTCGCCAAACAGGTGGAACCTTATGTAACCGGCAGCTGGTCCGCCTGGGAGCCTATCCAGCGGGATACGGCTACCATGGGTAAGCTGCTGCGCAATGGCCAGCAGCTGTACGCAGTGGCCAAAAAAGATTTCGTGAAGACCAGGCTGAACTACCAGGTGCTGCGGCTGGCGCATTACAGTGGCCGTTATGCCGAATGTGTTGACTGGTATAATAAGCAAGCTAAAAACGGCCCCGTTGGCCTGATACAGCAGCTCAGCATCTCCCTGTATGCAGGCGCCCTCAACAAGCTGGACCGTAAACCCGAAGCAGCCTATATCTTCAGCCAGCTCTTTGCCGGCTCCGAAGTAAAACGGATCTCCAACTATATGAGCTTTGACTGGTCCGTGAAAAGATTTGATGAAAAGAACCGCCAGGCCTGTCTCAAATTCTGCCTGACCGATGCAGAACGCGCCAACCTGCTGGGACTTTTTGCACTGGGCAGTAATGTCAATGAACTGAAGACCCTGCAGCAGATCCGTCAGCTCTCGCCCAAATCACCGTTGCTGGAGATCCTGCTGATCCGTGAAATGAACAAGCTGGAAGAATTTTACTATGAGCCGGCCAGCAAATTCAACAAAGGCAATAAAGAATTCATCTCCGAAAACTATACCACCTACCGGCCCAATGATTCCAGCTTCCAGGCCTATGCCCGGGAAGCCAAAGATTTCGCCCGGTTCTGCGAGGAAGGCGCCAATGCCGGCAGCAGTCCCGATAAAGCGCTCTACGGTATTGCAGCAGCGCATACCCACCTGATCACGGGTAATTATGACGCCTGCCGCCAATGGCTGGACAATACCAAAAAGATGAACCCATCGCCCAGGATCCAGGACCAATGGGCGCTCACCAACCTGCTGCTGACCATCAATTCGGCAAAGACCTTTAACCCCGCCTTTGAAGTACAGCTCTACCCCTCCCTGCAATGGCTGGAGAAAAAAGCTGCTACCGATCGGGAATACGCCAAATTCTACCGCCGTCTTTTTTCCGATATTATCGCCGGCAGGTATTCCACCAAAGATCCATTGGGCAAGGCCAAATACCTGCTGAGCCTGGGCACCGCCAGCTGGATCAACCGAACCTATAATCAGGGTGGCTGGGGTTACTACAGTGATGTGCTGGGTATGATACGTACGGAGCTGAGCGCGGAAGAAGTGCAGGCCCTGATCAAACTGATGGAATCGAATAACCTGAATACTTTTGAGGAATACCTCGTCAGGCATAATACTTTCACTGAAAACGATGTGAACGATGTGGCTGGAACTACCTTGCTGCGGGAGTTCAACTGGACCGCTGCTGAAAAATGGCTTAGCAAGGTTTCATCGTTTTATTACAAAAATGAAACTTACCTTTTTTACCTGGCCGCCAATCCCTTTGCGGACCTGGTGCTGGACATCCATGCCCCCACTCCGCAGGACACACAAAAATTCAACAAGCTGAGCTTTGCCCGTAAAATGCAGCAGCTGGAAAAAGAGCTGGCCGCAGCCACCGATGTACAGGAGCAGGCCCGCCTGAACTATGAGATCGCCAAAGGACTGTACCATATGAGCTACTGGGGCAATAGCTGGATGCTGACCCAATACGGGTGGAGCAGTATGGATGGGCTCAGGCCGGACAATGAACTGAAACCCGGAGAAAAGGAATATTATGGGGTGTATAAGGCCAAGGCCCATTATATCAAAGCCTTTAACCTTTCCACCGACAAAAATTTCAAGGCCCGCGCCCTGTTCATGGTAGCCAAATGCGAGCAGAAACAGCATATAGTGCCTACCTATAAAGCCTTCCCGGACTATAATGATCATGAAAAGGCCATGGCAGCCTATGTGAAAGCAGGCATGGTCAATAAAGACCGTTTTACCATGCTGGCCCGGCAATACAATACCACGCCCTTTTACAAAGAAGCCTACAATACCTGCAGTTACCTGGAGGATTTTGTAAAAAAATTAAAATAAGGGGATCAGCGGATCAGCTTCCCGCAGCGGGCCTTGCCATTGGCGGCCTCATACGGGGTGATATAACGGTTACAGGAAAAAAGAAAAACAATAAGCGCCGTCAGCGCCAGCAGGTTGCTCCATTTCATATCCGTCCAGATTTTGGGTAATTGTCGGTCTTAACGACAGGAAGACCGGGATTAGTACCCGGACCAGGCGAAAAAAATGCCAAAATTTCACCCGCCCACCGGACAAATACGGGTATTTGGGGAGAATTGCCCGCTGCCAGGGACCGGCAGCAACGGGAAAACTCTTTACAGCCCAGGGGCTTGCAACTTGTGATCTTATATATTATCTTCGCACCCGAATAGTTCCCGGATAGCCTACGAATACCCCCCTCCCTAATCTCCATACCTTGAAATACTACCACAGGTTACCTCGACAATCTTGCAATGCATATACTCGCCACTGAGTTATCGTAAAAGATTTCCAGCGTCTTCCTGTACCATATATAGCTTGTCATACGGATCCAACAACAACTCATTTTATGCTTACTGACATCAGGAGTTTCAACACGCTGAAAAAAAACCTCAAAAAGCCGGTCGAAGGGTTGAAGAGCATCCGTATTGCCATCCTTGCTGATTCAGCATCCCAGTTCATTCACCAGGCTATCAAAGGGTATGGTATTGAATCAGGCATCCACTACGAGGTGTTTGAAGCAGATTATAACCAGATCGACAGGCAGGTCTTTGACCCGGGTTCCGAACTGTACGAATACGCCCCAGACTATGTGATCATCCTCCGTTCCGTAGAAAGGCTGCTCAAGAAATTCTATGGCCTGTCTACTGCCGATAAAGAAAACTTTGCCGACCAGCAGGCCGCCTATATGGACGGGCTGTACCAGCAGATCAGCAGCCAGCTCAAAGCCCGCGTGATCACCAATACCTTCCCGGAGATCAACGACAATGTTTTCGGGAACTTCGGTACTAAAACAAAAGCCTCCTTTTTATACCAGGTCCGCAAGACCAATATGGGCCTGATGGAACTGGCCGGCCAACGGAAGAACCTCTTCCTGGTAGACCTCAGCTCCCTGGTGGGCGCCAAAGGCTACGAAGCCAGCTTTGATCCCAAAATGTATATCAGCGCTGATATGGTGTTCAGCCTGGATATACTGCCCTACCTGGCCAAACATATCCATGATGTGATCATGGCCATTGCCGGCAGTTTCAAAAAATGTATCATCCTGGACCTGGACAATACCACCTGGGGCGGCATCATCGGCGATGATGGCATGGAAGGCATCCAGATCGGAGACCTCGGACTGGGCAAAGCCTTTACGGACCTGCAACTGTGGGTAAAAGAGCTGCGCAAAAGAGGCATCATTGTAGCCGTGTGCAGCAAGAATACGGAAAGCATTGCCAAAGAGCCCTTCCTCCAGCACCCGGACATGAAACTCCGGATGGAAGATATCGCTGTATTTGTAGCCAACTGGGAAACCAAGGTGGACAATATCCGCTATATCCAGGGCATCCTCAATATCGGTTTTGACTCCATGGTATTCCTGGACGACAACCCCTTTGAACGCGAAATGGTAAAACAGAACATTCCCGATATCACCGTGCCCAACCTGCCGGAAGATCCCGCGGAATACCTGCCCTACCTGCGCACCCTCAACCTCTTTGAAACCGCCAGTTTCACCGAAGAGGACAGTGAACGAACCAAACAATACCAGGAAGAAGCCAACCGGAGCATCCTCCAGAAAAGCTTTACCAGCGAAGGCGATTTCCTCAAAAGCCTGGGCATGGAATGCGAAGTGAAAGCCTTCGACAATTTCACCATCCCCCGTATTGCACAGCTGTCCCAGCGCTCCAACCAGTTCAACCTGCGTACCGTAAGGTATACGGAAGAGGAAGTACGGGATATCACCCAATCGCCCGACCGCTACACGCTCTCTTTTTCACTCAAAGATATTTACGGTGATTATGGACTGATCGCCTTCGTTATCCTCAACAAACAGGACAATAACACCCTGTTCATCGACAGCTGGATCATGAGCTGCCGCGTCCTGAAAAGAGGAATGGAAGTCTTCACCCTTTTATCCATTATCGATTTGGCCAAAACCCATGGTTTCAACAGGATCATCGGTGAATACCTGCCCACCAAAAAGAACGGACTGGTGCAGGATCACTACCAGAAACTGGGCTTTACCAGCATCGGCGACAGCCGCTGGGAACTGGACATCAACCAATTTACCAACGACAAACAAGTACATATAAACCGTAAATAGTTCATTATGGAACAAGGACAAATTCTGCAGCAGCTTACCGAACTTTTCAGGGATGTATTGGAAAATGACGACATCGTCCTGACTGAAACCACCACCGCCAACGATATTGAGGAATGGGATTCCCTCTATCATATCCAACTGGTAGTAGCTATCGAAAAACACTACAAGATCAAGTTCACCGCTTCCGAGATCCAGAGCTGGAAGAACGTAGGGGATATGGCCAAAGCCGTAGCCACCAAGCTGGGCGCCTAAGGGCTGCCCGCTGATCCTTTGAAAAGCGGAAAATTTTCTATAACCCTTTCAGGCAATAAACTCAACTGAATGTTATTCAATTCAATTGATTTTTTAATCTTTTTCGTTTTTGTCACGACCCTCTATTTCGCGCTGCCTCACCGCTTCCGCTGGCTGATGCTGCTGATTGCATCCTGTTTCTTTTACATGATGTTCAAACCGGAGTATATCCTGATACTCGGTTTCACCATTGTAATTGATTACTATGCCGGCATCAAGATAGAAGAAGCCAAAGACGCAGGCACCCGAAAACGATACCTGGTACTCAGCCTCATCGCCAATATCGGCGTACTGGCAGTATTCAAGTATTTCAATTTCATCAACGACAATATCACCGGGCTGGCCAACCTCTTCGGGTACAACAACCATATTCCCTATCTCAAGATCATCCTGCCCATCGGCCTCTCTTTCCATACTTTCCAGGCCATGAGCTATACTATTGAGGTATACAGGGGTAACCAGAAAGCCGAAAGGCATTTTGGCATCTACTCCCTCTATGTGATGTTCTATCCCCAGCTGGTGGCAGGTCCCATTGAAAGGCCGCAGAATATGCTGCACCAGTTCTGGACCAAATACACCTGGGACTATGACCGCGTGATGAGCGGTCTCCGCCTCATGGGCTGGGGCCTGTTCAAGAAAGTGGTAGTGGCGGACCGCCTCTCCATTGTGGTGGACGCCATGTACTCCGGTCAGTACGGCTATGATACCATCTGGGTATTCATCGGCACTTTCTTCTTCGCCTACCAGATCTATTGTGACTTCTCCGGTTATTCGGATATTGCCCTGGGCTCCGCCCGGGTCATGGGCTTCACCCTGATGAAGAACTTCAATTATCCGTTCCAGGCCAAGACCATCACAGATTACTGGCGCCGCTGGCATATCTCCCTTTCCACCTGGTTCAGTGATTATTTGTATACGCCTATAGTGATCAATAAGCGCGACTGGGCCAAGTGGGCCGTGGTCTATGGCCTGATCATCACCTTTTTCATCAGTGGTCTCTGGCACGGGGCCGGCTGGCCCTTCATCATCTGGGGCGTCCTGCACGGCGTAGCCATGTCCTACGAGTTCATGACCAAGAAATGGCGAAAAAAGACCATGGGCAAACTACCGCTCTGGCTCAACAACCGCCTGAGCCAGCTGATGGTCTTCGCCTTCCTCCAGTTTGTCTGGATCTTCTTCCGGGCAGAATCCTTTACCATGGCCTTTAATGCCATCAAAGGGATCTTTAACTACGAAAACTTCATCAACACCTTCCAGTCTTTCACCGCAGCGCTGAAATACTCCCTGCTGGTAGGCGGCATGGTGCTGATCATTTTCCTGGTACTGGAAAAATTATGGAGAGATGAGAAATTCCAGGCAAAACTCAACAACAGTGTATACGGCAAATACGCCGCCTATGCCCTGATGTTCCTGGTCTTTATCTTCTTCGGTTCCTTCAAGAACGCACAAAGCTTTATATACTTTCAATTCTAATCTACGGCCATGAAACCACGTTACGTTGTTACAGGTGTTGTATTGGTGGCTATAATCGCCTTTGGGCTGCACTACTGGTTTGAAAGCAGGTTCCTGAACGACCAGCTCTACAAAACACAATGGATCCTCAACAAAAAGAATACGCAGCAGGATTATGTAGTAATGGGCGCCTCCCATGCCTATGTTGGTTTTGATATCGGCGTGGCCGACAGCCTCTCCGCTTCCCGGGGCATTAACCTGTCCCTGGACGGCAGCCTGATCGGTACGCAATGCGTGCTGGCTGATCTTTATTTCAACCGCAACCAGAACAAGGCTAAGTATGTCCTGTTCTGCATTGACAACCCCAGCGCTATCAATACCGAAGTGTTATCGGATATCGGGGATGGCCGCATGATGCCTTACCTCAGTTATCCCGAGGTGTTCAGCTTTTATAAACCCTATGGTGTTAAATGGTATTTTGACCGTTACGTGCCTTTCTGGAAATACGCAGAATACAATTACTACTGGGGTCCCCATGTATTCCTGAACACCTGGTTCAATTACATGAAACCCGATTACGATACCATCAGCGGTTCCCGCTATGATTACGGGCATGCATACGACAATTCCGATACGCTTTTAGTGGATGTCAGCTTCGACCTGGACAAGGCCAATTCGGAATACCGTTATTTCAAACATGCCATCAAGGCCTGCCGTGATAACGGCGTGCAGCCTATCCTGTTCACCCTGCCCCTGGGCCGTGCGGACACTTCGGCTACAGCCCGGAAAAATGTGGAAACCTTCACCGCCTGGGCAAAGCAGCAGGGCATGGAATATATCTACCTGGGAGATTACCTGAATTACCAGTTTGACTATTATGGCACCAAGGGCCACCTGAATAAAAAAGGCGCTGAGCTGACCACCGCAAAGCTGATGCAGGAGATCCTGCGCAAAGGATTGATGACGCCGGCTTCTTCGGTAGCGGCTAATCCGTAATTGTTAGCGGCTACAGTCGCTCGCCTCCGGCGAGTGACTGCTATTCTGTTGACCCCGGCGACCAAAATAAGATAGAGCTATCCCGGACACGTTAGCCCGAGGCTAACAAATTCGGGTCACTCGCCGGAGGCGAGCGACTGTAACTCCGGGATGTTGCCAGGGCACTCAGAAACAATGATCCGCTTTTACCTGCTCCTGCCCATGATTGGCCGTTTACTCTGCAATGATGGTGAAAGCGTAGCTGTACGCCCTTTCCCGGAAACGGTAAGCATCCAGCGGTTTGGCGCCCCAGGAATTGAGCCCGCCCACACCACGTTGGAACAGATCAACCGCCAGCACAGTTTCATCTCTTGGGACAAGGTCTGAATGATGTTGCTGCTTTTTGGTGAGGCCCGGATCCAGGTCTTCCGGCAGGTAGTTAGTAGCGCTGACGCTTAAGGGCTGCAGCCCCTGTATCCTGATGCCTTTACCCGAATCATCCTTTAGCGTGAGCCAGCGCACATTGGTCTTGTTGCCGGTTTCCTGCGGCCTGTAGTACGCAAATGCCTGCGCTGCTACTTTACCGTTCCAGGTACCCATGAAGGCATCGGCACAGCGGTCCACATAGTTCTCCTGCGGCCCGCGGCCATACCAGGTAAAATTGTCCAGCTGCTGCGGCAGACGCATCAGCATACCAAAACGCATCAGTTCCGGCAGCTCATCAGACAATGCCTTGTAATCCGTAGCAATGGTCAGGCTGCCATCTTTGTTCACCGTATAGCTCAGGTCAGTCTTTGCTTCCACGCCACGCAGCTTGGCTTCATAGCGGAAACGTATGATCCCTTCTTTCTCTTCCATGCCTTTATAACTATACCGGATATTGTGACTGGCCGCCGACCAGAGTACCAGGTTCACCTGGTCATTAGCCCCGAAATCATTATCAGTAGGCGCGCGCCAGAAATTCAGCCGGGGCAGTTCCTGGAATACACGGTGCTGATCCCGGGTAAAGCTGATCAGCGTTTGTCCGTCTTTAGTAGAAAAAACATAGGAAAGGTTACCGGACTGTACAGTAACACGATCCTCTTTCTTCTCTACATTCAGCGATCCTCCTGCAGATGGCTGTACAAAATAATTACCGGTGTTCAGCGCAAATTCTTCTTTGGCTACTTCAAAACCCGCAGGAATAAACTGCGTAGCGTTTTTGGTAGTGGCAAATACCTGCAGGAAATATTCAGTACCTGGCGTTTGCTCCAGGGCAGGCAGCGGCAGCTGTACGGATGTCCGTGCGTCAGCTGCGAGGGACACAGAAAAAGGTCCTTCTGCTACTGGCTGGCCATTCTTGAGCAATACCCATTTGAAGCTATAGTCTTTTTCAGTAACAGGGAGGAATTTGTAGTCATTGATTACGGAGATCAATCCACTGGCGGGGTTGGCGGATGCAAAGAGCACAGGTTGATAAACCTTTTTCACAATGTAGGTATGCGGCAGGTACTGCTGGTCCGGGGAGATGATGCCATCCATGCAGAAATTATCACTGTTCATCTTATTATACCCACCCAGATCGCCACCGTAAGCCCAATAGGTTCGTCCCTGCTCATCTTTACTTGTAAAGCCATGGTTGTACCATTCCCAGATAAAGCCGCCCTGCATATTCTTACTGGTACGCATCAGGTCCCAGTAGTCCTGCATATTGCCCATGCTGTTGCCCATAGCGTGGGCATACTCACACATGATATAGGGCTTGCCCAGGTCTTTTTTTGCATCATTGACCATATTGTTCCAGCCGGGATACATGAAGCAGATGATATCGGTATTGCGGTGCCGGTCGTGCGCCTGCTCATATTGCACGGGCCTGCTGTTGTCGCGGCTTTTGGCCCAATCATACGTAGCAAAAAAAGCCTTGCCATTGCCGGATTCATTACCCAGCGACCAGATAATTACGGAAGCATGGTTCTTATCGCGCTCCACCAGCCGCACCATCCTGTCCATATGGGCCTCCTGCCATTCGGGGAAATTGGCCACATTGTCCGGCCCATAGCCCAGCCCATGCGATTCCTGGTTGGCCTCATCCACCAGGTACAGTCCATACTCATCACAGAGCTTGTACCAAAGCGTAGGTTGCGGATAATGCGAGGTCCGGACAGCATTGATGTTCAGCTCTTTCATCAGCTGGATATTCCGGAGCATGATCTCCTTATTGACCACATTGCCTGTCTTTGTATTGAACTCATGCAGGTTGACACCTTTGATATAGATCTTTTTGCCATTCACCAGCAGCTGGCCATCACGGATCTCTACTTTACGGAAGCCAATTTTATGGCTGGTGGCTTCCACTATTTTGCCACTGCCATCTTTAAGGGTGATCAGCAGCGTGTACAGATTGGGCGTTTCAGCAGTCCATAACAATGGCGCTTTCACAGTACCCGCAAACTGCAACACACTGCTGCCATTAGCATGGATGCGCAGCGCCTGTTGTTTACTGAAAACCTTTTTACCATTCCTGTCCAGCACACTGATCTCCGCTTTTTGCGCCTGCTCCTGGTCAGCGTAATTTTTGAGGGTGAGGTCCAGGCTGAACAATCCGTTTGTATAGTTCTTGTCCAGATCGGGATGGGCAAAGAAATCGAGTATCCGGGTCTGCGCGGTGCTGTAGAGGAAAACACTCCTGTTGATACCTCCCATACGCCACATGTCCTGGTCTTCCAGGTAAGAGCCATCACTGTACCGGAATACCTGGCAGGCCAGGGTATTGCTGCCTTTGCGCAGGTACTGCGTAATATCAAACTCAGCCGGGCTCTTGGCATTCTCGGTATAACCCACCTGACGGCCGTTGACCCATACATACATGGCATTGGTTCCGCCTTCAAAATGCAGGAAAATGCGCCGGCCATCCCAGTTATCCGGGACGGTGAAATTGCGCCGGTAGGCGCCCACCGGTGAATCCTCCCGGTCAATAAACGGCGGTTTAGCCCGGAAGCCGAAGCCGGCGCTCACATACAGGGGTGTGCCATGGCCATTGAACTCCCAGGAGCCGGGAACAGGGATCTGGGTCCATTGGCTGATATCATAGTCTTCTTTATAAAAGTCTTTGGAGACTTCCGCTACTTTGCCGGCCCATTGAAAGGACCATTGTCCATCCAGCAGCTGGTAAAAAGGGTTCTGCCCATAGTTGTCTGCAATGGCCAGCGCCTCACTGGGATAGGGCAGGGCCGTGGTGCGGGCAGCCTCTTTGTTGATGGCAAACACTTCGGGGTTCTCCCAATGGGGTTTATCGGTCTGGGCGCATAGGGCCAACGGAAGCGAAAGGGCAAGCTGACAGAGAAGGGTCCTGAAAAACATGGAAACAATTTTTTAGGCTACAATAGGATTGCTATGCACAACAGGTTGCGCAGGCGCCAAAGTTAACCTATCACCCTGCTGGTGCAGAGGGGTAAAATCGTATTTAGGGGGTATAAATTCGCCGGGAAGGCGTCTGTAAAAAGGAGCGGCCACCAAAAGGTGGCCGCTCCTTTTTACAGAAAGATCTTAACTACAGCCCATGCTGTTACCACAATTTAAGCATTTGTAGCAAGTGCCGCTACGAATGGTGATATGACCGCAGGTGTTGCAGGCCGGGGCATCGCTTTGCATGCTCTTGGCCGCAGCATTCAGTGCATCCAGTCCGGAATCAGCTTTGACGGTAGCACGGGCGGACTTAATGGGTTCCGGATCGGGCGACTTGGCAGCTGCTTTGGCGGCCACCACACGCACATCACTTAGTTCAGGAGTTTTTTTTTCGTACTCCAGGCTGGTCGGAATTTCGTCCCAGTCGTCGGTGCCAGTATTATTGATCTCCGGGCGGTCCAGTACATGCACCAGGTCGGTACGGTTCAGGTACTCATAGGCCAGGGCCCGGAAAATGAAATCTACAATAGAAGTAGTGGTCTTGATATTCGGGTGGTCCACCATACCGGCGGGATCAAAGCGGGTGAACACGAACTTCTCTACAAACTCTTCCAGCGGCACCCCATACTGCAGGCCGATGGAGATGGAGATTGCAAAGCAGTTCAGCATGCTGCGCATGGTAGCGCCTTCCTTGGCCATATCAATGAAGATCTCACCTACTGTGCCATCGGAATATTCACCCGTGCGGAGGAAGATGGCCTGGCCATTGATCTTTGCCTTCTGCGTAAAGCCGCGGCGTTTGGCCGGCAATGTCCTGCGCTCTACGATAGTCGCCAGGGCACGTTTCAGCTTGGTGTCAGGAGAAGCCTGTACACGTTTCTGTACTTCATCCAGCAGTTCCTGGATAGTGAGCTTGCCCATATCCACGATATTGGAATCCGCACTTTCAGTAACTTTTCCTTCAGCGGCAGCAGCAGTCTCTTCCGTTCCGTCTTTCTTTTTCTTATCGCTTTTATTGCTCAACGGCTGGCTCAGCTTGGAACCATCGCGGTAGAGGGCGCAGGCTTTCAGGCCCAGCTGCCAGCTCAGCATATAGGAATCAGCGATATCTTCCACATCGGCCTCATTCGGCAGGTTGATGGTCTTGGAAATAGCACCGCTCAGGAAAGGCTGTGTGCCGGCCATCATACGGATATGGCCATGAGCATGGATAAAACGCTCCCCTTTGTTGCCGCACTTGTTGGCGCAGTCAAACACGGGCAGGTGCTCCGCTTTCAGGTAAGGCGCGCCTTCAACGGTCATGGCGCCGCATACATAATCGTTGGCAGCATCCATCTGCTCACCGGTGAAGCCCAGTGCTTCCAGCAGGCTCCATTCGAAATTAAAATATTGTTCAGGTTTGAAGCCCAGGCGTTGCAGGCATTCTTCACCCAGCGTATATACATTGAAAACAAAGCCGATCTCGAAAGCAGAACCTACAGCGCTGTCCAGCTTTTTGATCTCTTCGGCAATAAAGCCTTTTTCACTCAGGGTCTGGTGATTGATGAAGGGCGCTCCGGCAAAGCTGCCGGCGCCTACCGCATATTTCACAATAGCGTCCATCTCTTTCTGAATATACCCCAGGTTCTTCAACGCTGTAGGGACAGACTGGTTGATGATCTTGAAATAACCACCGCCGCTCAGTTTCTTGAATTTCACCAGGGCAAAATCAGGCTCTACGCCAGTAGTATCACAATCCATCACCAGGCCGATAGTGCCGGTGGGCGCAATTACCGTGGTCTGTGCATTGCGATAACCATATTTTTCACCCAGCTGAACTGCCTCATCCCAGGCTTTGGTAGCGGCTTTCAGCAGGTAGTCGGGGCAATATTTTGCTTTGATGCCTACAGGTTTGGTGCTCAGTCCTTCATACTCATCTGCATCATAGGCAGCAAGACGGTGATTGCGCATTACCCGCAGCATATCCTGTTTATTGTCTTCGTAGCGGGCAAAGGGTCCAAGGATGGAAGCCATCTCGGCAGATGTTTTATACGCCACACCCGTCATGATAGCGGTGAGCGCGCCGGCAATGCCGCGGGCTTCTTCACTGTCATAGGGAATGCCCATTACCATCAGCATGGAACCGAGGTTGGCATAACCCAGGCCGAGGGTCCGGTAGTCATAGCTCAGTTGGGCTACTTCTTTAGAAGGGAACTGCGCCATCAGCACAGATACTTCCAGCACCACGGTCCAGAGACGGCAGGTATACTGAAATCCTTCCACATCGAAGGTATTGGTGGATTCGTCGTAGAATTTGCGGAGGTTGGCGGAAGCCAGGTTACAGGCGGTATTGTCCAGGAACATATACTCGCTGCAGGGGTTGGAGGCATTGATCCTGCCGCCCTGGGGACAGGTATGCCATTCATTGATGGTAGTATCATACTGGGTGCCGGGGTCAGCGCAACGCCAGGCGGCATAGGCTATCTGGTTCCATACTTCCCTGGAAGGCACTTTCTTCATCACCCGGCCATCAGTACGGGCTTTGAGTTCCCAGTCTTCCCCATTTTCCAGTTTCTCAAAAAATTCATTGGGGATACGGACCGAGTTATTGGAGTTCTGTCCGCTCACGGTGCGATAGGCTTCGCCTTCATAATCGCTGGGATAACCGGCTGCGATCAGGGCGCCTACTTTTTTCTCTTCTTCTACTTTCCAGTTGATGAAGTCCATGATCTCAGGGTGATCCAGGTCCAGGCAGACCATCTTGGCAGCCCGGCGGGTAGTGCCGCCGCTCTTGATAGCGCCGGCAGCGCGGTCGCCGATCTTGAGGAAGCTCATCAGGCCGCTGGAAGTACCGCCGCCACTGAGTTTCTCGCCTTCACCACGGATAGAGGAGAAATTGGTCCCTACACCGCTGCCATATTTGAAGATACGTGCTTCACGCATCCAGAGGTCCATGATGCCGCCATCGCCTACCAGGTCGTCCTCCACGCTCAGGATAAAGCAGGCATGGGGTTGGGGACGTTCGTAGGCGGAGGTGGATTTCTTCAGCTGGCTATCCACAGGGTCTACATAATAGTGGCCCTGGGGTTTGCCGGTGATACCATAGCTTTCATGCAGGCCGGAATTGAACCATTGAGGACTATTGGGCGTGCAGGCCTGGTTCAGGATACAATAGACCAGTTCTTCATAAAAGACCTGGGCGTCATTCCCGGAAGCAAAATATCCATAGCGTTCGCCCCATACACGCCAGCAATTGGCCATACGGTGCGCAACCTGTTTTACGGAAGTTTCACGGCCCAGCGAACCATCAGCCTGGGGAACGCCGGCCTTACGAAAATATTTCTGTGCAAGAATATCGGTAGCAATCTGGCTCCACTGCTTAGGCACCTCAACATTGTTCATTTCAAATACCACTTCACCGCTGGGATTGCGGATCACTGAGCTGCGGTAATCATACTCAAAGAGATCAAAAACACTGGTACCTTCGCGGGTGAAGCGGCGGTTGAACTGCAAGCCTTTGGCAGATTGCTTTTTAGTCATGAGGTTAATAATTAACTTTTCAAAAAATATGTGATTTCTGGCCCTGGAGGGAAGAACGAAAGTATCCTCAATGGGGGTATTTTCTATTCCAGAGATATACACAGGTTGTGGAAAAAGGACAGTGAAAAATTCATAGCTCAAAAGGGGTCTCCGTTTGCGGCAATCCTTTACCCACGGGACTTTTTTTTTCAACAACTTGTGCCACAAAATGTTTGGAGAGCCGATTCCCCATTTTTCGCTGATTCGTAGATATAGCAAAAATGCTGCCTGGCGCAAAGCGCTGACCATGTGGGCTTTGACAGTAAATACACCATCATGCCTCGTAGAACTACGACCTTGATGGTGAGCGGATTTTATGCAGGAAAATAATTTAATAACAAAGTCTGTGTACACTCAGGTGATCAAACTTTTTTTGTGGAGGCCCGCCAGTAAAAAAGCAGAACAAAAACAGCCTCAAATCCTAAGGCTTTCTAAAAAATCCTATTGCGTCAGGAGATGCGGCAACTTTGTTGTTTTTTTGCCGGCATGAGCTACCCACGATTGACAATTGCCCTATTATTAATGAGCTGTCTGCCGATCCTGGCTTTTTCACAGACCCAGTTCACCGGCTGGGTGGCAGCCTTTAATACTTTTAAGCTGAACAAGGACCTCAGTATTCATTTTGATGCCCAGGTCCGGGGTACGGACCAGGTGCAGCAGATCCAGTCCATCCTGCTGCGACCGGGCCTCAACTGGCATACCGGCAAAAGGACCATCCTGACTACCGGTTATGCATACGTGCAGAACAGGCGAACGATCAGTGGTATCTCGGGGCTGGCGCCGGAACACCGCATCTGGCAGCAGTTCATCTACAATCACCCGCTCACTATAGGCAGTGGCGCCGCCGCCCGCAAAGGCAGCTTCCAGCATCGCCTCCGACTGGAACAACGGTTCATATCCAAATCTTTCGCCGATGGCCATGAGCTGACCCACGATGGTAATGTGTACGCCAACCGCATCCGTTATTTTTTCCGGAATGTCACGCCGATCGTTCCCTGGTCGGCCACGGGTACCGGTCCCTTCCTCGGGCTGCAGAATGAACTATTTATCAATTTCGGGGACAAATCCGTTGTAAATGGGGAAACCTTCGACCAGAACCGGGCTTACGCCGCCCTGGGCTACAGGCTCCATACCAGATTTGATGCAGAGATCGGCTACATGAACCAGTATGTGAATGGCCGGAACAAGGCATTTACCAATAACCACATCCTCCAGCTGGCAGCCTACGTACGTTTGTAGTAAAAGACCTACCGGGAATTAACTGATTAAAACCGGAAAAGTTTTTGCATTTTTGCAAGGATCCAATAGCTGAGGCATGATGAATCGAATTTACCAGTCACTTCTCCACAAGAAAGCGAAGGGCCAGAAGGCGTTTGCCGTACTCATTGACCCGGATAAGGTTACCGTCGAAGGGCTCGACGAGTTGACTGCTTTGGCTACCGAAGCAGCTGTGGATTACCTGCTGGTAGGCGGTAGCCTGGTGGTCTCCAACCACCTGGACACAGTAGTGCAGCAACTCAAGAAAAACTGTTCTATTCCCGTGATCCTTTTTCCCGGAAGCCCCTCACAGGTATCCCGGTATGCTGACGCCCTCCTGTACCTGTCCCTGATCTCCGGCAGGAACCCTGAACTCCTGATTGGCCAGCACGTGATCTCCGCCCCGGTGGTGAAACAAAGCGGCCTTGAGATCATGTCCACCGGTTATATGGTCATTGACGGCGGCGCTCCCACTACCGTTTCCTATATCAGTAATGCCGCTCCCATACCCGCCGACAAAAACGAGATTGCCGTCTGCACCGCCATGGCCGGCGAAATGCTGGGCATGAAGCTGATCTATATGGATGCAGGCAGCGGCGCCAAAAGGGCTATCAGCGAAAGCATGATTGAAAAAGTGGCCCAGGTGATTGAGGTCCCCCTGTTCGTTGGCGGCGGTATTACCGACCCCGAAAAAGCTTACCGCAACTGCAAGGCCGGCGCTGACCTGATAGTGATCGGTAACGCTATTGAAAAAGATCCTTCCCTGATCCGGGAAATGAGCGCCGCCATCCATTCCGTGCCGGTTTCCAGCCGCTGATCTTTTAACGCTTAATTAATCCCTTCCACAGCCAACTATAAGGGCCGCAACGGGCGCTCCTGCCTTATCTTTATACTATGCGATCCTTTTTGACCTGGAGCTGCCTCGCAGCTGTCTGCTGGTTGAGCACTGGCTGTTTTGGCCGTTTTATAATGACGGAAAAAGAACTGCGTGATTATTACCGTAACAAAGCGGTTAAGCCCACTTATTTCACTATCCGGAATGACTCGGTAGAACTTTTCTGCGCCAGCACCGGCGCGGATACCCTGCCGCCCCTCCTGATGATCCATGGTGCGCCCGGCGCCTGGTATGGCAGCCGCAATATGCTGGATGATACCCTGCTCCAAAAACATTACCAGCTCATTGCCATGGACCGGCCAGGTTATCATAAATCGAAGTTTAAAAGGAAACGCCGGGCGGTTACCTCCATCAGCACCCAGGCTACCGCCATTCATGAGGCCATGCGACTGAACAGGTCGGGTAAAAAAGGAGTGGTGCTGGGCAGTTCCTATGGCGGACCTATCGCCGCAAAAATAGCCGCGGAATATCCAGCTGAATTCTGCCACCTTATCATGCTGGCCCCTGCCATTGACCCGGACCATGAAAAGTTCTGGTGGTTCAACCCCTATATCAATGGCGGTCCCGTCAGCTGGTTCCTTCCCCGCTTCATCAACAATGCCACAGCCGAAAAATACAGCCACGTAGAGGAATTGCGCAAACTGCTGCCCGACTGGCAGCGGATCAGCATCCCGGTCACTACCATCCAGGGCGGGGCCGATGACATTGTTGATCCCCTCAACCTGGACTTCGCCCGGAAGATCCTGGACGGCAAAGAAGCAGCCTTCATCTTTATCCCCGATGCCGGGCATATGATCCGGTTCCGGAACGCAGATACCGTGCGGACGCTGCTGCTGAACATTGCAGCACAGGCCAAAGTGGATTAGTGCGGTCCTTACACCGTTCATTGTTAGTCCTTTATAAAACAGCATCCATAGTTCCCGCACATTCCCGCAACCAGTTCCATCCCACTGACCCTAAATATCTTATCATAAATTTTACATTAAAAAATCCCGCAAAACCCCAAAAAAGTACTTTCTTTGTATCGTTAAAAAATAAAGTTCAAAAGAACCACTCATAGAGAAATGCAAAAAAATCTCAACATACTCGCTGATGTACTGGCAATCGCTGCCGGCACTATAGTGCGTGGGGTTTTTCCTGTACAGCTCCGTACAGTTTTTTATTGCCACCCAGTTCCCGTCCGGGTGCGACGTTGATACTTACTTACCATAGTGCCTGACTATGCCTCCACCTGACCGGTGGATACGTGTATTCCCGCAGTAACAGGATCGCTGCCATTCAATCAACTTTATAGTCTTGTCTTAATAAAGATGGAAACTCAACACCAATTCCAGGTTATTGTCGCCAATGAAAGCCACGAAGGTTTTGCCGGCATCATATGCGACGAAATGGCTTCTTCCGCCAAAGCCCGTGGCACCGGCATCGCCAAGCGGTCGCCCGAATACATCCAGCAGAAAATGCGGGAAGGTAAGGCCGTCATCGCTTTTAACCAGGATGGCATCTGGGCCGGATTCTGTTACATTGAGACCTGGGGACATGGTGGCTACGTTGCCAACTCAGGCCTTATTGTTTCCCCCAATTTCCGCAAAGGCGGACTGGCCAAAGCCATCAAAAAGAAGATCTTTGAACTGAGCCGCCAGAAATACCCCGAAGCCAAGATCTTTGGCCTCACTACGGGTCTGGCCGTAATGAAGATCAACAGCGAGCTGGGTTATGAGCCGGTCACCTATTCTGAGCTCACCCAGGATGAAGCCTTCTGGGCAGGCTGCAAAAGCTGCGTCAACTATGATATCCTGATGAGCAAGGAGCGCAAGAACTGTATGTGTACCGCTATGCTCTATGATCCCAAAGACCACTACGAGCCCCAGGAAACAAAGCAATATTTTGAAGAGAACAAGAGTATCTTCGAAAGGCTGCTCCGTATCAAACAATGGAAATTCCTGCAGCCCTTTCTTAAAAAAGAAAAAGAGAAAGAGCAGAAGGCAAAAGCCAACAGAAACAAATCCCTCTTCCAACAGATCTTTAATTTTTAAAATCGTTCCCAACAATCGCCATGGCAAAAAAAATTGTACTTGGATTCAGCGGCGGCCTCGATACGTCGTATTGCGTGAAATACCTGGGTGAAGACCTCGGCTACGAAGTGCACAGCATCATCGTTAACACCGGCGGCTTCAGTGAAGAAGAACTGAAACAGATAGAAGCCCATGCCTATAAATTGGGCGTAAAAACGCATACCACCGTTAATGCCGTTCAATCCTACTACGATCGTATCATCAGATACCTGATCTTCGGCAACGTGCTCAAGAATAACACCTACCCCCTGAGCGTAAGTGCAGAACGCCTGAGCCAGGCCCTCTATATTGCAGAGCATGCCAAAGCCCTCAAGGCTGATGCCGTAGCCCATGGCAGTACCGGCGCAGGGAACGACCAGGTCCGCTTTGACATGATCTTCCATATCATGATCCCCGGCGTAGAGATCCTGACCCCCATCCGCGACCTCAAGCTGAGCCGCGAAGAAGAGATCGACTACCTCCAGAAAAAAGGCGTGGACATGAACTTCGCCAAAGCTCTCTACTCCATCAACAAAGGCCTCTGGGGCACCAGTGTTGGCGGTAAAGAGACCCTCAACTCCAAAGGCATGCTGCCCGAAGAAGCCTGGCCCACCCAGGTGACCCAGACCGGCAGCCAGGAAGTAAAACTGCATTTCGAAAAAGGACAGCTCACCGCTGTAGACGATAAATCCTTTGATCATCCTTCCAAAGCCATCCAGTACCTGCAAACCATTGCCGGTCCCTATGGCCTTGGCCGCGATATTCACGTAGGCGATACCATCATCGGTATCAAAGGCCGCGTAGGCTTTGAAGCCGCCGCCCCTATGGTGATCCTCAAAGCACACCACGCCCTGGAAAAACATGTACTCACCAAATGGCAGCTGGGCTGGAAAGACCAGCTGGCGCAGTTCTACGGCAACTGGCTCCATGAAGGCCAGATCATGGACCCCGTTATGCGCGATATTGAAGCCTTCCTGGAACATTCCCAGCAAAATGTGACCGGCGATGTATTTGTATACCTCCAGCCTTACCGCTTCCAGGTGATGGGTATTGAATCCTCCTTTGACCTGATGAGCAGCAAATTCGGCAAGTACGGAGAAATGAACAAAGGCTATACCGGTGAGGATGTAAGAGGTTTTTCAAAGATCTTCGGCAACCAGGTAGCTATCTGGAATTCCGTTCAGGACGACAACAAATAACAGCATGAGCAAGAATATATCAGTCGGCATTGTGGGAGGAGCAGGTTATACGGGTGGCGAACTCATTCGTTTACTGATCCATCACCCCTATACTACCATTTCTTTCATTCACAGCCGCAGCAATGCGGGACAGCCCGTTTCGGCCGTTCACCAGGACCTGGTAGGAGATACCGACCTGCAGTTCTCCGGTGAGCTGCGTTCCGATATCGACATCCTCTTCCTTTGCGTGGGCCATGGCGAAGCCAAAAAATTCCTGGCAGAAAATACCATTGCCAATCATATCAAGGTGATTGACCTCTCCCAGGATTTCCGCTTGCAGGCCAATGCCAGCATCGGCAACCGCCCCTTTGTTTACGGCCTGCCCGAGCTGAACAAGGAAGCCATCCGCAACGCGGCCAATATCGCCAACCCCGGCTGCTTTGCCACGGCTATCCAGCTGGGACTGCTGCCCCTGGCCAAAGCAGGACTGCTGCAGAATGTGTACACTACCGGTATCACCGGCAGTACCGGCGCCGGTCAGGGACTGAACGCCACTTCCCATTTCAGCTGGCGCGCCAATAATATCCAGGCCTACAAGACACTGAACCACCAGCACCTGCATGAGATCGGGCAATCGCTCACCCAATTGCAGACCAGCGGCAGTATTGACGTAAGCTTTATACCCTGGCGCGGTGATTTTACCCGCGGTATTTTCATCAGCTCCCAGGTGGACTGCGCCCTTTCCATAGAAGAACTGAACAAACTCTATACGGATTTCTACCAGGACCATCCGTTCACCATTGTCAGCCAGGCCCCTATTTTCCTCAAACAGGCAGTGAACACCAACAAGTGTATCCTGCAGCTGGAAAAGGTAGGCAGTAAGCTGGTGGTGCATTCTATAATCGATAACCTCCTGAAAGGTGCTTCGGGCCAGGCTGTGCAGAATATGAACCTGCTGGCCGGCTTTGAGGAATGTGCAGGATTGAAACTGAAGGCCAATTATTTTTAAACTTTTTGTCCATGAAATTATTCGACGTTTATCCGATCAACGACATAACTATTACTAAAGCCAAAGGCTCCTATGTATGGGATAGCGATGGTGGCCAGTACCTGGACCTTTATGGCGGTCATGCCGTGATCTCCATCGGTCATACCCATCCTCATTATGTGCAGCGGCTCACTGAGCAGCTGAACCAGGTGGGCTTCTATTCCAACTCCATCCGGATCCCCTTGCAGGAAGAACTGGCCACTAAGCTGGGGAAACTCTCCGGTAAGGAAGACTACCAGCTGTTCCTCGTGAACTCAGGCGCTGAAGCCAATGAGAACGCCCTTAAACTGGCTTCCTTTGTCAATGACCGCAAGAAAGTAGTGGCTTTCAGCAAATCCTTCCACGGCCGGACCTCCCTGGCTGTAGCTGTTACCGACAACCCCGCTATTGTAGCTCCGGTGAACCAGACCGACAATGTCATCTTCCTGCCCTTCAACGATGAAGAAGCGCTGGAAGCCTGCTTCACAGCACAGGGCAACGAGATCTCTTCTGTGATCATTGAAGGTATACAGGGTGTAGGCGGTATCAATATCGCTTCCGACTCCTTCCTCCAGAAGATCCGCCAGCTTTGCGATCAATACGGCACCGTGTACATTGCCGACAGCGTGCAGTGTGGTTATGGCAGGACCGGTAAATTCTTCTCCCATGATCATGCCGGCGTAAACGCCGATATCTATACCATGGCCAAAGGCATGGGCAACGGCTTTCCTATTGGCGGCATCCTGATTGCCCCCAATATCCAGCCCAAACATGGCATGCTGGGCACTACTTTCGGAGGCAATCACCTGGCCTGCGCCGCAGGGCTGGCTGTTGTGGAAGTGATGGAACAGGAGAACCTGATGAGCAACGCCGCTGAAGTAGGGGAATACCTGATGGCAGAACTGAACAAGGTAGAGAACATCAACAATGTGCGGGGTCGTGGCCTGATGATCGGCTTCAACGTACCTTCTGCCCTGAAGGACCTGCGCAAAAACCTGCTGTTCAAACACAAGATCTTTACCGGTGAAGCCAAACCCAATGTGATCCGCCTGCTGCCTTCCCTCGCCCTGCGCAAGAAGGATGCCGACGAGTTCATTGACGCGCTCAAAGAAGAAATTCAAACACTGGTCTCCACTCCCAACTACGCTCACTAAGCATGAAAAATTTCATTTCCGCACATGATGTGCCCGATATCAATGGCCTGGTCAGCAAAGCCCTTGCGTATAAAGCTGATCCCCTGCGCGACAAATCCCTGGGCGCCAACAAACGTATTGGCCTGCTCTTCCTGAATCCCAGTATGCGCACCCGTCTCAGTACCCAGATAGCAGCCCAGAACCTGGGCATGGAAGCCATTGTGTTCAACGTGGGCTCCGAAGGCTGGGCGCTTGAGTTTGAGGAAGAGGCCATCATGAGCGGCAGCACCGTAGAGCATGTAAAGGACGCAGCACCGGTGATGGGTAAATATTTCGATATCCTCGCCATCCGTACCTTCCCCTCGCTCAAGAACCGCGAGGACGATTATAGCGAGCTGTTCATCAACCAGTTCATCAAATACGCCGGCATCCCGGTGGTGAGCCTGGAAAGCGCTACCCTGCACCCCTTGCAGAGCCTTACCGATATCATCACCATCCGGGAGAACTTTAAAGAGCAGCGCAAGCCGAAGATCGTGCTCACCTGGGCGCCGCATGTAAAGCCCCTGCCTCAATGTGTAGCCAACAGTTTCTCCCAGTGGGTCAACGCCTGGGGGGAAGCCGATTTTGTGATCACCCATCCGGAAGACTACGACCTGGATCCCCGGTTCACGAATGGCGCTACCATTACCCACGACCAGGACGCGGCCCTCAAAGACGCCGATTTTGTGTATGTGAAAAACTGGAGTACCTTCAAAAATGAATATGGCAGGATCTACTGCAACGATCCCGAATGGATGATGACCAATGAAAAGCTGCAGCTCACCAACAATGCCAAAGTGATGCACTGCCTGCCCGTGCGCAGGAATGTGGAGCTGAGCGATGAGATCCTGGACGGGCCCAACAGCCTGGTGACCATGGAAGCATCCAACCGCGTATGGGCCGCACAGGCCGTACTGTCGGAGATCTTAAAAGCTCAATAAATCAATCTGCTTGGAACAACTGACCGTAGTAAAAATTGGCGGCAATATTATTGATAACGAAGTAAAGCTCGCTGCTTTTCTCCTGGACTTTGCAGCCCTTAAAGGCAAAAAGATCCTGATCCATGGCGGCGGCAAACTGGCTACCAGGCTGGCGGAAGAAATGAAGATCCCCCAGCAGCTGGTGGACGGCAGACGCATCACGGACGCAGAGACGCTGAAGATAGTGACCATGGTGTATGCTGGTTATATCAATAAGAATATCGTGGCGCAACTGCAGGCCGGCGGCTGTAATGCCATTGGCCTGTCGGGCGCTGATGGCAACGCCATTGCCGCCCATAAGCGCATACATGCTACCATGGACTATGGTTTTGTTGGGGATGTGGACACCGTGAACAGCGGGCTGCTGCAGTCCCTGCTGGACCAGGATATAGCCATTGTGATGGCCCCCATCACCCATGATGGCAAAGGCCAGCTGCTCAATACCAATGCAGACACCATTGCCCAGGAAACTGCCAAAGCCCTGGGTAAGCTGTTCCAGGTACAATTGGTGTATTCCTTTGAAAAAAGCGGCGTATTGCTGGATGCTGAGGACGACAGCACCGTTATCCCTACCATCAACCCCGCTTATTACCAGCAATTGAAATCCGAACAGAAAATATTTGCCGGCATGATCCCTAAACTGGACAATGCCTTCGCCGCCCTGGACAGCGGCGTACAGAAAGTGATCATCGGCAAAGCAGAAGCCCTTCAACAACTCATCGCCGGTACTGCCGGCACAAGCATCGTTCATGCCTGACAATATCCTACATACCCTGCAACAGGAAGCGCTTGATCTGCTGAAACAGCTGATCACCATTCCTTCATTCAGTAAAGAGGAGCACCTTACCGCTGATCTCCTGGTCAGTTTTCTTACTGGGAGAACACCCCATGTAGAAAGGCTGAAGAACAATGTCTGGGTGCGCAACAAATATTTTGATGCTGCAAAACCCACCATCCTGCTCAATTCGCACCATGATACAGTAAAGCCAAACAAAGGGTATACGCTGGACCCTTTTGATCCCATTGAAAAGGAAGGCAAACTCTTTGGCCTCGGCAGCAATGATGCCGGCGGCCCGCTGGTAGCCCTGCTGGCCACTTTCCTGTATTATAACGAACAGCAGGGCCTGCCTTACAATTTTCTCTTCGTGGCTTCCGCTGAGGAAGAGATCAGCGGCCGCGATGGCGTGGAGCTGCTGATACCCACACTCCCTCCGTTGGCATTTGGTATTGTGGGCGAACCAACCCAGATGCAGATGGCGGTAGCAGAACGCGGCCTCATGGTGCTGGACTGCATTGCTCACGGCCGTGCCGGCCATGCGGCCCGCAATGAAGGTGAGAACGCCTTGTACAAAGCAATGGTTGATATCGACTGGTTCCGTAACTACGCCTTCCCCAAAGTATCCGACCTGCTGGGGCCAGTGAAAATGACGGTCACCGTGATAGAGACAGAGAACAAAGCCCATAACGTGGTCCCTGCCCAATGCAAATTTGTGGTGGACGTCCGCGTGAATGAACTGTATTCTTTTGAAGAAGTACTGGACTGCATCCGTCAGCATGTATCCTGCGAAGTGCAGCCCCGCAGCACCCGGCTGCGCAGCACTTCCATCGCGCTGGACCACCCGCTGGTACAGGCAGGTATTCAGCTCAACAGGACCTATTACGGATCGCCCACTACTTCTGATAAGGCGCTGATGGCCTTCCCTACCCTGAAAATGGGTCCCGGCGATTCAGCCCGCAGCCATACCGCCGACGAATATATTTTTATCGACGAGATCAAACAGGGGATCGACCTGTATATCCAACTTTTAAACCAGGTTTTATGAGCAAGGCAGCACCCACCAAACTGTGGCAGAAAGACAATACCGCCGTATCCGCGCAGATAGAGCAATTCACGGTTGGTCGCGATAAAGAATTTGACCTGCTGCTGGCGCAGTATGACGTGCAGGGCTCTATAGCCCATGTGCAGATGCTGTCGGAAGTGGGGCTGATGACCAAAGAAGAAGCCGCCCTGGCCATTAAAGGCCTGCAGGAGATCCTGCAGGAGATCAACGATCCGGCTAAACCCTTTGCCCTTGACGAAGGCGTGGAAGACATCCATTCCCAGGTGGAGATGATGCTGACCCAGCGTATCGGCGATGCCGGTAAAAAAATACATAGCGGCCGCAGCCGGAACGACCAGGTGGCGGTGGATATCAAATTATACCTCCGTGCCGAAGTACTGGCACTGCGGGATGAAACGCGCAACCTGTTTAACCTGCTGATCAAACTCAGCAACCAGTTCAAAGACAAGCTGCTGCCAGGCTATACGCACCTGCAGATCGCCATGCCTTCCTCATTTGGCCTCTGGCTCGGCGCCTATGCCGAAAGCCTGGTAGATGATATGGAATTGCTGGCTGCCGCCTACAAAGTGGCCAATAAGAACCCGCTGGGCAGTGGGGCCGGGTATGGCTCTTCCTTCCCGCTGAACCGCCGGCGCACTACGGAACTGCTGCAATTCGGCACACTTAACTGGAATGCCGTATATGCTCAGATGAGCCGGGGTAAAACGGAAAGGGTAGTGGGCTCCGCCATGGGCAGTATTGCCGCCTCCCTGAGCCGGCTGGCCATGGATTGCTGCCTTTATATAAACCAGAACTTCGGGTTCATTTCCTTCCCTTCCGAGCTGACCACCGGCAGCAGTATTATGCCGCATAAAAAGAATCCTGATGTATTTGAGCTGATCCGTGCCAAATCAAACCGCATCCAGGCCGTGCCCAATGAGCTGACCCTGCTGATCAATAACCTACCCTCCGGTTACCACCGGGATCTGCAACTGACCAAAGAGATCCTGTTCCCCGCCATACAGGAATTGAAAGCCTGTCTGCAAATGATGCAGCTGATGCTGTCCAATATGACGGTGAAGGATAATATCCTGGATGATGAAAAATACCGTTACCTGTTCAGTGTGGAAGCGGTCAACGAGCTGGTGAATAAAGGGATCCCTTTCCGGGAGGCTTACAAGCAGGTGGGTAACCTGATAGAGGAAAATGCTTTTGCGTTTGATTATAAACAGCAGTTACAGCATACGCATGAGGGAAGTATCGGGAACCTGTGCAATGACGAGATTGTGTATGAGATGGCAAAGGCCCTGGCGAAGTTTTAGAAAAATCAAAGTACAAAGCCGATCTGCCTCTTCGGCCCCTTCTTATAGTACTTGTCCAACAATGCATCATAGTTCACTTCTTCCCTTGGAAGAAAGAAACCCTTGATACAACCGTGAAATCCTACTACCAGCCCATGTCTTTCATTATACATAGCACTTAATCATTTTGATTTTTGCGTTTAAATACAGTTGCCAGGCCTTTATACCCTTCGTTAAACTCTCCATATTCATCCAGCACGCCAATTGCCTGCAACCCTTCCAGCACATATTCCCGGCAAACACCTTCTGCAAGTCTTCTTTCCATTGAAGCCAACAGATATTCTATTTGATAATCATGCATGGCTGTAATTTTTAATTAAACAATATGGTTAAACGAAATTACAAACATTTCCCATCACCATCCCAAGCAACCTCCTATTTATTGACCTCAATCATCTCAATAACCACGCCAACATTCGTCTATACAAAAGCGTTTGTACAACCTGCGGGAAGCACCAATATTTCCTGCGGTTTCTCCCATTATTTTCCCAATAAAAAAGCCCCGGCAAAACCGGGGCTTTTCACAATATCATTTGCAGTCCTTATTAACGAAGCTGCTTCGCATCCACTCTTGCCGGCGTATCTTTTCCAGCTACAATAGACGCTGAGCTGATAGCAATAGCTTTAATGATCTCCGTCATATTCTTCAGGTCCAGCGTTTCAATCTCATCACCCAAGGTATGGTAGTGTTTTTCACTGTCCATTTTGGAAGTAGAGATAGTATGGGCAGGAACGCCCAGGCGCGCCAGGGTAGCATTGTCTGAACGGTAGAACAACTGCTGATCCGGATAGGGATCAGGATAGAATTTGAAAGCGCTGCCTTCCAGGTTCTTCTCCAGGATCTTCCCCATATCTGTTTTCTCGTACCCGGTGATATAGGCCGAATTAGTACCCCATTTGCTGTCAGTCCCGATCATCTCAATATTGAACATGGCCATCACTTTGGCGGGATCAAACTGTTTGGAGAAATACTGGGAGCCAAAGCCGCCGATCTCCTCTGCCGTGAAAGCTGCAAAGACCAGGGTGCGGGCATTGTCTTTTTTCTCTGCAAAATATTTCGCCAGCATGATCACGGCAGTGATACCCGCAGCATCATCATTGGCGCCGTTGTAGATGGAATCGCCTTCTGCATTGGGCTTGCCAATACCCAGGTGATCATAGTGACCAGAGAAGATCACATATTCATCCTTTTTCTTTTTGCCGGGCAGCACGCCTACTACATTCTTCAGCGGATCTTTGGTAACGGTCTGTTTAAAGCTGATGTTGTAGGTAGTAGCGGCCGTTTCATTGGACAATACCAGGAGGATATTGGCGTCTGAAGGAAAAGCGTTCTGCCGGAATCTTTTCAGGCTATTGAACATCCTGCCAAAGCTGGTATCCACAGTAACGAAATAGTTCTTGCTGGTCTCCACCATAGCCATCACTTTCTCGTACAGGTTTTCACCTTTGCCGATCTTTACATACTCGTAACCGGAGGATTGCGTAACGCTCAGCTCCTCTTTGGAAGTAAGGCCTACAATATCCCGTTCATTGAGCGACTGGCCATTCAGTTCACCTTTGGCGGATTCAAATTTTGTCTTCAGCATAAAGAATTCCTGGAACCAGGAATTATCTTTCAGTGGTTGGATACCGGCCTTTTTAAATTCGGCGGCAATGAATTCAGCAGCCTTGTCAATACCAGGAGTAAAGGTCTTGCGCCCCTGCATATCATCGGCCGACAGGGTCCGCTCAATCCTTTCCACTTCACCCTGGTTGATCAGTTTGTCGATATTCTGGGCAAAGCAAGCCTGGGCCAGGAAGGCCAGCGTAAAAATGGAAATGTACTTTTTAAACATGGAATGATGTTGTTTGGGGTTCAATGATGAAAATAACCAATGGCGGGCATGCCAGCCCGCCAACACAGACGACGGCTTACAAGCTCATCATTTCCTTGAATTTCACAGTCTGCCTCCTGCTCACTTCTATCTTCTCACCTCCCTTCAGTTCCAGCAGCAGGCCACCATTGAAATAAGGTTCAATTTTGTCAATCAGCCGTAGATTCACAATATGCTTGCGGTTGGCGCGGAAAAAGATCTTCTCATCCAGCCTTTCCTCCAGCGCATTGAGCGATTTCAGGATCAGCGGCTTATTAGGGCCGAAATATACTTTGGCGTAATTGCCAACACTTTCAAAAAGACGGATATCAGAAAGCTTCACAAACCAGCAGCGCTCGCCATCTTTGACAAATACCTGGTCGTTCTCACTCAGCACTGAGTTATTCACAGCAGCAGGACTGACAGGATTAATATCACGATCCTCATGGAGCTGCAGTTTCTGGATGGCATCGGCCAGCCGCTTGGGTTCTACTGGTTTCAGCAGGTAATCCAGTGCATTCACTTCAAAGGCCCGCAGGGCATATTCATCATACGCAGTGGTGAAGATCACGTTGGGGATACGATCCAGTTCAGACAGCATATCAAACCCTGTTTTTCCCGGCATCTGGATATCCAGGAAGACCAGGTCGGGGTTAATGTTCTCAATTTTCTCAACGCCTTCGCTGGAATTGGCTGCTTCAGCCACCACTTCAATTTCGGGGAACTCCATCAGCAGTTTCTTCAGTTCATTCCGGGCCAGTCGTTCATCATCGATGATAATGGCTCTGATCATAGCTTGGTATGTTTAAATGAATTCTATGGGAATCAGGATGCGCGCCTCCACTAATTGCGGGTCCACCTGCCTGATGGTAAAGTTAGCTTTTTCGCCAAACAATAACTGCAGCCTGTTTTTGGTGCTGGACAGGCCAAAACCATCGCTATTGCCATGGCCGTTGAGGTAGCCGGTATTCTGAACAATCAGTTCATGGTAATTGTTCCGGAAGTCGGAGATCACCTTCACCACACCGCCGGCTATCTGCTTACCAATACCATGTTTAATGGCATTTTCCACCAGGGTCTGCAGCATCATGGGAGGCACAGGCTGGTCCAGGGTATCCTCGTCTATCTGGTACTCAATTTTAAGGCGGTCCTCAAAACGGATATACTCCAGGGCCAGGTAATCCCTGACAATATTCAGTTCCTTTTCAAAGGGTACTGTTTCCACTTTCTCAGCCTGCATGCTGCTGCGCAGGATATTGCTCAGTTCAGTGATGGCGTTGCGGGCGCGGTTGGGGTTCTCATCTATCAGCGCCCGGATGCTGTTAAGGGCGTTGAAAATAAAATGGGGATTGATATGCGATTTGATGGTCTTCAGCTCCAGCTCCTTGACCAGGGATTCCAGCCGGACCCTGTCCAGCTGCGCCTGGCGCGTACGGATGACATAGTGGTAAGCGAAGTAGATCAGGTTCCAGATCAGCACAAACGTAAAGCAGCCCATGGATGCGCGCAGGATCTTGTTGATCAGGGCAATATTCCGCTGGCGGTCGGCCTCAATGGTCAGGAACTGCTCGAGGGAAGTGCCGATCGCTGCATAGACCAGGGCAAACACAAAGGAGATGAAGAAGATATAGAACCCCTGCTCATTGATGGGCTTTTCCACAAAGCGGAAGCGCTTGATGAACATCCGCATGATATGGGTAGCCGCAAAGCCTACCAGGGCTTCAATAAACAGGACTTCATAGAAGTGCGGGGTTTCCCTTGTACGCAGGGAAAGGTAGAAGAAAGTGTATACCAGGATGAACGCACTCCAGCCAAGGATCTGGCAAAGCCAGTAATATGGTATTTTTTTCGCCATGAGTTATCTCCAATCCTGGCAAATCTAACCAATTGGACAGCCTGCCTGTGGTATTTTAGATAGGTGGTGTAATAAATAGCTCATCGGCAGGCTAATGTATGGTTTTTGGTCGCCCAAACCCGGTATTCTGCTAAAAATCAGCCAGAACGGTCGCTTTCGGGCGAGAAAAGTGTATTTTTGGATTTCAAATCAGTCTTCATGGAAATCACCCCGGGCCCCTTGTTACAAATGGTCAATTCGCCGGCCGACCTTAAACAGTTAAGCCGCGAACAATTGCACCAGCTCAGCGATGAGTTGCGTCAATACATCATTGATGTGGTGAGCGTTCATGGCGGGCATTTTGCGGCCAGCCTGGGCGTGGTGGAGCTATCTGTGGCCCTGCATTATATTTACAATACACCGTACGACCAGCTGGTCTGGGACGTAGGCCACCAGGCTTATGGCCATAAGATCCTCACCGGCCGCCGGGACCAGTTCAGCAGCAACCGTAAATATGGCGGACTGAGCGGTTTTCCCAAACGCGGTGAAAGTGAATACGATACTTTCGGTGTAGGTCACTCGTCCACCTCTATCTCAGCAGCGCTGGGTATGGCTATGGCTGCCAAATACAAAGGGGAGAACCGGAAAGCCGTGGCCGTTATCGGAGATGGCGCTTTGACCGCCGGCCTCGCCTTCGAAGGCATGAACCATGCCGGGGTAGCCGATGCCGATATGCTCATTATCCTGAATGATAACTGCATGAGCATTGACCCTAACGTAGGCGCCCTCAAAGAATACCTCACTGATATCAGCACTTCCCATACCTACAATAAGTTCAAGGACGATATCTGGAAAGCCCTGGGTAAACTGCCCGTAGGCAAGAATTTTACCCGCGATATGGCCAGCAAGCTGGAACACAGCATCAAAGGCTTTATCAGCAAAAGCAGCAATCTCTTTGAAGCATTGAAGCTTCGTTATTTTGGACCAATTGACGGGCACAATATCACCAAGCTGGTGGACACCCTGCACGATCTCCGGAATATCCCCGGTCCCAAACTGCTGCATATTGTAACAGTGAAAGGAAAGGGCTACTCGCTGGCAGAACAGGACCAGACCCGCTGGCATGCACCCGGCCTGTTTGATAAGATCACCGGCGAGATCTACAAGAAACGTTTTGAAGTTCCCCAGCCCCCCAAATACCAGGATGTATTTGGGCATACCATGATTGAGCTGGCGGAAATGAATGATAACATCATGGGGGTCACCCCGGCTATGCCCTCAGGTTCCTCTCTCAAATTCATGATGGAGAAAATGCCGCACCGGGCTTTCGATGTAGGCATCTGCGAGCAGCATGCCGTTACCCTCAGCGCCGGCCTGGCTACCCAGGGCATGCGCGTATTCTGCAATATCTACTCGTCCTTCATGCAGCGCGCCTACGACCAGGTAGTGCATGATGTGGCCATCCAGCACCTGCCGGTAGTATTTTGCCTGGACAGGGGTGGACTGGTAGGCGAAGACGGCCCCACGCACCATGGCGCCTATGATATTGCCTATTTCCGCTGCATCCCCAATATGGTGGTCAGCGCACCCATGAATGAAAGCGAGCTGCGGAACCTCATGTATACCGCCCAGCTCCCTTCTAATGAATATCCTTTCTCCATCCGCTATCCACGCGGCGAAGGTACTATGCCCGAATGGAGAACGCCTTTTGAAGCCATCACGATCGGCAAGGGCAGGAAACTGAAAGACGGCGAAGAGCTGGCAATCCTTTCCTTTGGCCATCCCGGCAATTTTGCCACTGCCGCTATCCGCGAACTGAAGACCCTGGGCCTGAACCCCGCCCATTACGACATGCGCTTTGCCAAACCGCTGGATGAAGCCCTGCTGCATGAAGTGTTCGGCAAATTCAGCAAGGTCATCACCGTGGAAGATGGCACAGTGGTTGGTGGGTTCGGCAGTGCTATACTGGAATTCATGGCGCAGCACGGATACAAAGCGGATGTTCGTTTACTGGGCATCCCGGACCGGATCGTAGAGCATGGCACGCCCAAAGAACTGCACCGCGAATGTGGCTATGATGCCGCCGGTATTGCCACCGCCGCCCGGGAGCTGATGCTGGACAAGATCAACGTACTGGGCTAAGCCACCACAGCAAAAAAAAGTAGCTATACTGCATAAAAAAAGACCGGCCACCAGCCGGTCTTTCTATTTAAAGACAATATGATCTTAATTCAGCGGGAATAATTCATCCGGATGCGGCCTGCGGTCGTCTTCTTCATCCTCCTCGTCGTTATTTCCCTTGTTGTTCTGGTCAAACATGGACATATCAAATTCAGGATCTTCCTCCCTGTTCTCATTGAACTCCACAATGAAATTATTACGGCCTTCACCAACCATAATGCTCATGTATTTCATCTGCACCAGCTCCAGCATGGAGAGGAACAGGAAGATGGCATGGATCCGGTCGTTACAGGTATCAAAGATCTTTTCGAAGGCCATATGCTTTTCACGCTTCACCGTACTGATCATATACTCACGGCTTTGCTCCATGGTATAGTTATAACCCACCACGGTATGTACCGGCTTCTTGCTGCGCTGTTCCAGTTTTTTCATCACCCGCTCAAAGGTCTTCATGAGCTTGAAAAGGGTAATGGTCTGGATCTCGGTACCTTCACCAGACACTTCACCGATCTGGGAAATATCCTTGTGCAGGTTACCACGGCGCACCATCAGCATCCGCACGGCTTCCATTTCAGCCATCTGCGCTGAAGCTTCTTTGTAGCGTTTGTATTCCAGGATCTTGTCCACCAGTTCCTGCCGGGGATCTATCTCATTGCCCTGGGCATCCAGTTCCTTGCGCGGCAGCAGCATTTTGGCCTTGATCCGCATCAGGGTGGATACAAAGAGGATGAACTCGCTGGAAAGTTCAATATTGAGTTTTTCCTGGGAATGGATAAAATCCAGGAAATCGGTTATGATCCGGGTAATGGGAATATTATAGATATCAAGCTCGTCCCTTTCAATGAAGAAGAGCAGGAGATCAAAAGGTCCCTCAAACTGGGGTAGTTTTATCTGGAAAGTATCCTGGTTCACGCACAGTATTTTATGATCAGCAATTGGGTACCAGCCGGTAAGGGGCCAAAGTCGCCGAAGCCTTGCAGTAGCTGCAAGGCTTCGGTGCATGGGCAAATGTAATGAATATCCTGCTTAGAATTTAGCCGAAAAACCCACACTCAGGAGGGACCTGATCTGGGTGCCGGCCGAGGTCTTTTCAGGACCAAACTGCCGCACATCATCATCGTAAATGAGGTCGAAGTTATAGTTCACATTCAGGAACTTATTGACTTTCATGGTAATAACGTTGGTCCAGAAAACGTCCACATTCTGGGGCTTGGAACTGGTTTTCTCAATGGTCACCTGTCTGGGGCCGGAGGCTGTGAAGCGGTAGCTGGGCAAGTAGTTGGAATACAGGTCAAGACGGGTCTTGTAGCTGATGTTTTTAACCAGCTCCTTGTTGAAATTCGCCGACAGGAAGCCGCCAATCTCTGCCCTTACCTTGCGGGCCGGGTCCACACCATACAAAGCGGACAGGGGCAGCTCAAAACCACCGCCATCATCCGGGGGGATCACCCCATCGGGGAAATAGTAGTTATAGGGATTGCTGACAAATACGGAACGGGAAGAAGCGGGCGACAGGAACACGCTGAAATAAGGTTGCGGGTGCCAGTCGATACCAGGCGCCAGTACCAGGTAGGCCGGGGCTACAAAGGACGAGGTCTTGCGCTGGTATTTGCCCAGATAGGAATAATCATACCCGTTCACAAACTGGGAGCGGAAGTTGACAACACCTGAAAGGCTCAGGGTGGGCGTCAGGTCATGCCCCAGTTTACCGTAATAGTCTATCTTATCATCTGTTTTCCGGTTACCCAGGGTAGTGGTATTCACCAAGGCATACCCCAGGTCCAGGGTGTTAAACCAGGAGAAACGGCCTTCCCTGTAGGTGGCAAAGAGATTGAGCGTGGCTGCAGTAGAGAAAGAGAATTTCTCTGCGCCTGCCGCCCAGTTGTTGGAGCTGCCCTGTCCTACATTGAGGGAGAACATACCTCCTTTCCTCCAGCCATGTTTGTGCGCTGTATCAACAGCCTGCTTTTTCTCGGATAAGGATTGCGCTTCTTTTACGGAAGCGTTATTACGCTGCGCCATGCCCGTTGTGGCCATGAGTGCGCCCAATGCTGCAAAGAGCAGGTGTTTTCGCATACTGTTCATTTAAGTAAAATAAGAATGTGGGCGTTGCCTGACAACGCCCGGATAAACATAAAAAGGTAACTGATTATTGTTTTTGTTTTTTCAGCTCATCCCGGATCTCCATCAGCAAGGTCTCAGTAGCTGTGGGAGCAGGCGGCGCTGCGGGCTTGGCCTCTTCTTTTTTGGTCAGCGATTTCATGCTCTTGATGATCAGGAACAGGATAAAGGCAATGATGACGAATTTAATGATAGCGGCCAGGAACTTGCCGTATTTAACCGTGCCCCAGGCCAGTTTATCAAGGTCTTCGGCATTGGCAGCTTTAAGAGCAGGGGTGAGCAGCAGCGGTGTGATCACATCATCCACCAGGGAAGAAACGATGGTGCCAAAGGCGCCACCAATGATCACCGCAATAGCCAGTTCCACCACATTCCCTTTCAGCGCAAAATCTTTAAATTCTTTCAGCAAACCCATAGTGATTAGTTTTTAAGGAGTAATAAAATAAAAACTTTTGTAAACTTATTAAATCCGGGGCTAACGGCACGCAAATATGATGCTCAAAAATTATAGACCCTATTTCTTGATACCGGGGTACTGCATATGCAATCCTTCCAGTGTTTCCAGCAAAGTGGAGGCAATCAGGTATTCCTTGTACCAGTTCTGGTCTGCCGGAACTATGGTCCAGGGGACCTCATTGCAATGCTCAAATACATCTTCATAGACTTTCCGGTAATTGTCCCAGAGACTGGATTCCCGGAAGTCGTTGTCATTGTATTTCCACTGCTTGGCAGGGTCTGTGATGCGCTCCTGCAGCCGCTTCCGTTGTTCTTCGGGCGAGATATGCAGGTAGAATTTGAGGATCTGCGTCTGGTTATGCTCCTGCAGCAGCCATTCAAAATCATTGATGGCCCGCATGCGTTTTTTGGCCATATCGTCATCGATCATGCGGTGTACACGGGTCACCAGGACATCTTCATACTGGGACCGGTTGAACAGCTGGATCATGCCTTTGGACGGGGCCGCAGCGTGGATCCGCCACAGGAAGTCGTGGCTCAGCTCCTCCGCGGTAGGTACTTTGAAGGAACGGACCGTAACGCCCTGTGGATTCAGGTTTCCAAAAACATTCCGGATAGTACCATCCTTGCCGCTTGCATCCATTCCCTGCAGGATCACCAGGATACTGTGTTTGCCTTCGGCATACAGGAGGTTCTGCAGTTCATTGAGTTTTTCGAGGATCTGGCCCGTGGCCAGTTTGGTGTCTTCTTTACTGAAGGTTTTGGGGGCCCGGGTAGGGATCTCCGCCAGTTTGATTTTTCCCATATCAGTGATTGAGGCTGTTTCTTTAAGGTATGGTATTTTATCCTACTAACAAAAAAGCCGCCTTGGATACAGGGCGGCTTTGAAGGAAAAATTTTGCCGTTCGGTTATACGGTCATGATCTCTTTCTCTTTGGCAACAAGATGTTTGTCTACCAAAGCAATGAATTTATCGGTCAGCTCCTGGATCTCTTTTTCAGCATCTTTGCAGATATCTTCACTGAGCCCGTTCTTCTGTAATTTTTTTATCCCTTCCATAGCGTCCCTGCGGATATTGCGGATAGACACTTTGGAGTTCTCCCCTTCGCCATGTGCTTTTTTCACCAGCTGGTGGCGGCGCTCTTCAGTAAGCGGCGGCATGAACAGGCGGATGATATTCCCGTCATTCTGGGGGGTGATGCCGATATTGGCATTGATGATAGCCCTTTCAATAGGCTGCAGCATATTTTTCTCCCAGGGCTGGATGGCCAGCGTCCGGGCGTCCTGTACGGTGACATTGCCTACCTGGCTGATGGGGGTAGCTGCCCCATAATAATCCACTACAAGTCCGTCTACCAGGTTGGGATTTGCTTTACCTGCACGCACTTTGATCAGTTCCGCTTCAAGGTGGCTGATGGCTTTCTCCATGGCATCCACCGCCTCCATGGTGATAATATTTAATTCGTCTGACATAAATAATAGAGATTAATGCGCTGCAAACCTACATTAATTCAAAAAGGGAACAAAGAAGTAGGGCCAATTTATTGACAGGGTCGCGGGCAAGGGCCGGGACTGCAACAGAAAGCTATCAATTCTTTGATTCCAGGATGGTATCCTTGGTCAGCGGAACGATCTTGGAGCTTTTTTCCTTGTTCTTGTTCAGGGAAATGGATTTGGCCACAAACAGGCGGGGCTGGGGCCTGGTGAAATAAAGAGCGGCAATACCGGAAAAGAACAGCCCAACGATACTGGTCAGCAACCAGGTGGAGCCGATATCACGGAAGGCATAGGCCACCACAATGAAGAACAGGTTAACAGTGACCAGTGTCATGGTGATATTCCGGTGAGAGAGTCCTTTATCGAGCAGCAGGTGATGTACGTGATTCCTGTCCGCGCTGAAGGGCGAACGCCTGTTCAGGATCCGGATGGCAAATACCCTTAAAGTATCCAGCAGGGGCACCATCAGGATAGTAAAGCCGATAGCCGGAGAAGCAGCAATGGGATATGCTACATCCACCGCGTCAGCCGCATCAATGAATTTAATGGTCAGGATGGCCGTTATCAACCCGATGAGTAGCGACCCCGTATCCCCCATGAAAATTTTTGCAGGCTGGAAATTGAAGATCAGGAAAGCAGCCAGGCTGCCGGCCAGTGAGAAGGACAGGCCCGCATACGCCGTCATATTGATCTGCAGGAAGTAGAACCCGAAAACGGTACAGGCCAGCAGACCGAGGCTTCCGGCCAGGCCGTCAATACCATCAATCAGGTTAAAAGAGTTGATGATCACAATTACGGTCAGGTAGGTAAAGAGCAGGCTGAAGGATTCCGGCAGATCATAGATGCCCAGGAAGCCATGCATGCTTTTAAGTTGTACCCCACCTTTGTAGATGATCAGGAAAGCGGCCAGTACCTGGCCGATGAATTTTTTTATGGGAGAGATGACCAGGATATCATCTTTTAATCCGAGGAAGAAGATCACGAAAGCAGCAGCCATGAAATAGGGAAACTCGGCAGCCTCCGGAAAAGGTATGGCAATGAGACAAGCCAGAATGAATCCAGCGAAAATACCCAGTCCCCCCAGGGAAGGAATTGGATTGTGGTGGACTTTCCGCTCATCAGGAATGTCATACAGTTTTTTCTTGTCGGCCACATTAATGATCACTGGGATTGCCAGGAATGTGATCGTAAAAGAGACAGCGATTGAGAGTAATACATCAAACATCAGCCCTGTTTTTGGTTTTCCTAAATATTGTCTAATACTAATTCTACGTGCTGCTAATCTGACCTGTTGGGGCAAATTTGATGCCGGAGGAAAATTTCCCCGGCCCGTTTCTCATATGAACAACAAAACGGTCTACTTTATTGTAAGCTATCGAAAAGGATTTCTTGGAGCCCAAAAATAAAGAAAAGTTTAATTGAGTTAGCAGCCCTCCTCAAATTCTTGTAGTTTTGCTGCCACAAACAAACCTTGTATATGCCTGCTTTAAAAGACATTGCCACACAGATCCGGCGCGATATAGTCAGAATGGTCCACGGCGCCGCCAGCGGTCACCCGGGAGGCTCCCTCGGTTGCGCTGATTACTTCACAGCCCTGTATTTTAAGGTAATGCAGCACAATCCCGCATTCAATATGGACGCCACGAATGAGGATGTTTTTGTACTGTCCAATGGACACATTTCACCGGTATTTTATTCCACACTGGCCAGGGCCGGTTACTTCGATATTAAGGAATTATCAACTTTCCGGAAGATCAATTCCCGCCTGCAGGGACACCCCACTACCCATGAGCACCTGCCCGGTATCCGAATAGCTTCAGGCTCTCTGGGACAGGGTATGAGCGTAGGTATCGGCGCAGCCCTTACCAAAAAACTGAATGGCGAGAAAAATGTAGTTTATACACTTCATGGCGACGGTGAGCTGGATGAAGGCCAGAACTGGGAAGCCATCATGTTTGCCGCACACCATAAAGTCGATAACCTGATCTCTACCATCGACTGGAACGGCCAGCAGATCGACGGACCTACCGATAAAGTAATGTCCCTCGGTGACCTCAACGCCAAATTCCTGGCCTTCGGCTGGGAAGTGATCCGCCTGGAAAAAGGCAATGATGTGGACGAAGTAGCAGCTACCCTGGAAAAGGCCAAAACCTTTGTGGGCAAAGGCAAACCCATCGTAATCCTCATGACCACCGCCATGGGCGCCGGTGTTGACTTCATGGAAGGTCACCACGAATGGCATGGCATCGCTCCCAATGATGAGCAGCTGCAGAAAGCCCTGGCACAACTGCCCGAAACACTTGGCGACTACTAATTGGTTCGTCCCAAATAATAAAAAAGAAAGGGTGCAACTGCCGGTTGCACCCTTTCTTTTTGGAGCCTTTTAAGCAGCCTCCTTTCTTAAATTTTTTGACATATATCAAACCCCCTTTTACCCCTAAAATACCCACTCACACCGGTTTTTGCCGGAATGCATTATCCATGTTCTAACACTGATATGAAAGAGGGAATATCGGACGCCTCAGCTTTTTAACTCTATTGGTTGTAAAGCAGCTTTCCTGGCAGGGAACCAGGAGGCCGTCAGCGCCACTATCAGCACCGTCAGCGCCACCAGCAGGAAATCGCTGGCCACCAGCTGTACCGGGTAGTAATCTATCAGGAAAGTACCCCCTTCCAGGGCAATGAGCTTGAATTGTACCTGCGCCCAGCAGAATACCAGGGCCAGCCCCGCACCGATCACCGCGCCTATCACGGCCAGCAGCAACCCCTCACTGAGGAATATTTTCCGGATCAGCGCATTGTTGGCGCCCATCGCTTTCAGGGCCTGCACATCTTTCCGCTTCTCCAGCACCAGCATGGTCAGCCCGCCGATCATGGTAAAGGCAGCCACTATCAGCATCAGGGTAAGGATGCCATAGATAGCCCATTTTTCCAGGGTCATGATACTGTACAGGCTTTGGTTCTGCTCGTACTTGGTTTCAATTTTATAGGTACTGCCAAAGATGCTTTGCAGTTTTTTCTTGGCCGCATCCGCCTGCGCAGGATCTTTAAGAGAGATCTCCACTGCACTGTACTCGTCCACCTGCAAACCCATCATGCCTTTCATAAAAGGCAGGTTGGTGAGGGCGTATTTATTGTCCAGGTCGGCCTGGATCATAAATGTACCGGCCGTATGGATATTGGCCGCCGCAAAGGACTGATAGGGATCCACCGTATTGATAGCCACGCCACGCTTGAACAGGTAAGCCGTTAAGGGAAATACATTGCGGTCCGCCGCCACTACCAGCGCATTCTCTATGCCGTTACCCAGTACTATCAGCGGATGATCCGCCGTGCCCACCTTGAACTCCCCCCGGTACATTTTCTGCGGCACACCGGATACCTGCAGGTATTGCTCGTCCACCCCTTTCAGGTCTACAATCACCTGGATATCGCCGTTCAGCAGCAAGGTCTTTTCCTGCGCTACCAGCGAGTAATGCGCCACAGCGCCCTGCGCCCGCAGCTGCTGCAGCTGCTCAGGGGTCACCAGGATGGTCTTACCCTTGGCGGCAGAGACCAGTATATCCGGGTAAAAAGAAGAATAGAGGGATTTCACCAGGCCTTCAAACCCATTGAACACGCTCAACACTACCACAAAGGCAAAAGTGATGCAGAGGATAGCCAGCATGCTGATCCAGGCAATCACGTTGATAGCATTGGTGGATTTTTTGGCCCTGAAATAACGCCAGGCGAAGAGGAAAGTCAAATGGTACGATTGAAAGGTTTATAAACGGTTACTGACCTTCAGTGTCACCCCGCTCCTTATTGATCTCCCTGAACACATTTTCCATCTTGAACACATGATCCAGGGTATCGTCCAGGAAGAATTTCAGCTCGGGCATCCGGCGCAGTTGCTTGGCCACTTTGGCGGTCAGCTCTTTTTTGATCTCCCAGGCCCGGTCCTCGATCCGTTTCAGCGTGGCATTAGCATCCTTCACCTGGAAAAGGCTCAGGTAAATACGCGCTTCCAGCAGGTCGGGGGTCACCTTGACAGAAGAGATGGACACCATTCCCCCATCCAGCATGGTCAGGCCCAGGCGCTGAAAAATACCATTCAATTCCTCATTCAGCAAACCTGCCACCTGCTTTTGTCTTTTACCTTCTTGCATTGCTTTAACGATTGATGAGGCCAAAATTACTTACTTTGCGCTGTTTATTGACTATTTTAAAGGATCATGAAGCGATTTTCACTCATTCTTTTTTATCTCCGTCACCAGAAAGGACAAATACTGCTGTACCTGGTATTTATACTGTTATCCATTATTTTCTCGCTGATCTCCCTGGCTATGCTGGCGCCTTTCCTCCAGCTGCTCTTTGGACAGGAAGCGCTGGTAATAGATAAACCGACGTTCACACTCAATTCTTCCGGGCTTATTCTTTATCTCAAATACCTGCTGAGCCAACTGATCCGGCAGAACGAGGGAAGAAAGGAAATAGCCCTGGCAGTGATCTGCATCACCGTTGTGGCCTCCGTACTGCTCAAGAACTTTTTTCTCTATCTCTCTTTCCGCATCATGATCCCCCTGCGTAACCGGGTAATGACCCGCTTTCGCGGCGATATGTATGATCAGATACTGAAACTGCCCATCGGCTTTTTCACCGAACAGCGCAAGGGTGATATCATGTCCCGCATGAGCAATGACATGAACGAGATTGAATGGAGTATCATGAGTACGCTGGAAGGACTGATCCGTGACCCGCTCAATATCATCATCATTCTTACCACGCTGGTTTTCCTGAGCCCCATGCTCTCGCTCTTCCTGCTGGTGCTGCTGCCCGCCACCGGCTTCATTATTGGCCGCGTGAGCCGCAGCCTCAAAAAGCAATCCAATATTGCCCAGGAACAACAGGGCCTCTTGCTGTCCCTTTTGGATGAAACGCTCGGCGGCCTGCGGGTGGTCAAAGCCTTTAATGCGGAAAGACTGCTGCGCGGTAAATTTTTTGAGACCAGCGAGTTCCTGCACAACCTGCGCGTGAAAATGGCCTTCCGCCGCGACCTGGCCTCCCCGTTATCCGAGTTCCTCGGCGTATTAGTACTCAGCTGTATCCTCTGGATCGGCGGGCAGATGGTGCTGGGCGAAGGCGACAACAAAGCACTGGAACCCGGCGCCTTCATCACCTATATCGTTTTCTTCACCCAGATCATCAACCCGGCCAAATCCCTGTCCACCGCCTTTTACAATGCCCAGCGCGGCAGCGCCGCCATCAGGCGCGTGGAAGAGATCATCAAAGCGCCTGTTGTAGTGGAAGAAGCCGCCAATCCGCGTCAGCTGGGCGATTTTAACCACAGCATTGAATTCCGAAATGTCACGTTCAAATATGAGGATGTCACCATCCTGGACAATATCAACCTCACCATTGCCAAAGGAAAAACAGTAGCCCTGGTAGGTTCCTCCGGCGCGGGTAAGTCCACGCTGGCCGACCTGGTGCCCCGCTTCCATGACGTTAGCAGCGGCGAGCTGCTGATCGATGGCGTCAATATCCGCGAATACTCGCTGAACTCCCTGCGCCACCAGATGGGCATCGTTACCCAGGAACCCATTCTTTTCAACGATTCCATCTCCGGTAATATCGCCCTGGGCAATCCCGTAGCCGATATCGAAGAAATTGAACAGGCCGCCCGGATCGCCAACGCCCATGATTTTATCATGCAGAAAGAAGAGAATTACCTGACCAATATCGGTGACCGCGGCAGCAAGCTCAGTGGTGGCGAACGCCAGCGCGTGACCATTGCCCGCGCCGTCCTGAAAAACCCTCCCATCCTCATTCTCGACGAAGCCACTTCTTCCCTGGACACGGAAAGTGAAAGACTGGTGCAGGACGCTATCAATAAAATGATGGCCAACCGCACCAGCATCGTGATCGCACACCGCCTCAGCACTATCCGCCATGCCGATGAGATCATTGTTTTACAGAAAGGCCGGATTGTAGAACGCGGTACGCACGACCAGCTGATTGCACAGCAGGGCTTCTACCACAAGCTGGTAGAAATGCAGGAAGTAAAATAAGCCATGCCGGCTGCCAGCTATGTATTTTGACGCCGTCCAAAGCGGTCGTTTCGTATATTCACGCCTCAACTATTTGGTAACATGAAAAAATTTGTACTGCCGGGAACAGCATGGCTGCTCGGGATCATTGTCGCTTCTTCCGTATCGGCGCAGCAAAAAACGTTCTCCTATGAACAGCTCTTCGATGGCGCCGCCACCAATATCAGCCAGCCCCTGCCCTATATCTCCGGATGGGCAGATGATGACAATTATATCCAGCAGGTGAAAGGCGCCGATGGCAAGCTGGTTAAAATGTCCGTCAACGTGAAGACCGGCAAGTCCGTTCCTTACCAGCCCACCGAAAAATTCCTGCCGCCCGCCGGCAAAGTGGAAGGCGCCCGTAACCCAACGCCTTCGCCCGATGGCAAACTGCTGGCCTATACCAAAGCAGACAATAACCTCTACGTACGGGAGATCATGTCCGGGAAAGAAAAGCAGCTCACTGCCGATGGTTCCATCACCATCCTCAACGGCTACGCCTCCTGGGTATATTATGAAGAGATCCTGGGCCGCTTCAGTGATTACAAAGCTTTCTGGTGGAGCCCCAACAGCAAACAGCTGGTGTATTTCCGCTCTGATGAAAGCGCCGTTCCCGTGTTCCCCATCTATGTGCTGGATGGCCAGCACGGCTACCTGGAAAATACCCGTTACCCCAAGGTGGGCGATAAAAATCCGGAAGTGAAAATAGGCCTGGTTACTGTTGACAACGGCAATACCACCTGGTGTGATTTCAATGACAAGGACGATCAGTATTTCGGCGAACCCCTCTGGACATCCACCGGCGCACTGACCATCCAGTGGCTTAACCGGGATCAGACCGATTTCCGCCTCTACAATATCAACCTCAGCAACGGCCAGAAAGAGCAGATCTACCAGGAACAGCAAAGTACCTGGGTAGACCTGGACATGGGCGGCCGCATTGAACTGCTGGCCTCCGGCAAGGGCTTTATCCTGAAATCCGATAAGGACGGCTGGCAGAACCTCTACCTGCATGATGCCAATGGCAAAGAAGTAAATCCCATCACCACCGGCAATTTCTGGAGCACCAGTATCCTGCTGGTGGATGAGAAGGCCAGCACCGTGTATTTCCAGGCCCGCAAAGAAAATTCCGCCCGCTTTGACCTGTACAAGGTCAATCTCAACGGTAAAGACCTTACCCGCCTGACCTTTGGCGATTACTCCCACGACCAGCTTTTCCTTTCGCCCAAAGGCACTTATTTCATTACCACTTTTTCCAACCTCAGCACGCCGCCCGCCATGGCCCTGCTGAATAACAAGGGTAAAACCATCCGGCAGCTGGGCAGCAGCAAAGGCGCCGCCTTTGACCAGTATGCTATTGCAAAGACCAGGCTCCTGACCGTAAGATCGGACGACGGCCTGTTTGACCTGCCCGTTACCATCACGTATCCCATCAACTTTGATTCTACTAAAAAATACCCCGTGCTGGTCAGCATCTACGGCGGACCGGATCACGGCAGCATCTACGACCGCTGGAAACCCGCCACCGGCTTCTCCCAGTGGTGGGCCCAGGAAGGACTGGTGCAGGTAGTGTTCGACAACCGCGCCAGCGGCCATTTTGGAAAGAAAGGAATGAATTTCATTCACCGCAAACTGGGCATCTGGGAAATAGAGGATTTCATGACCTGCGGCCGCTACATCCGCGCACAGCCCTGGGCTGATACCACTAAGATCGGTATCACCGGCGGCAGCTTCGGCGGCTATATGACCTGTATGGCCCTTACCTATGGTGCGTCCGTTTTCACCCACGGCATTGCCAATGCGTCTGTGACCGACTGGCAGTTCTATGATACGCATTACACCGAGCGTTTCATGGATATGCCCCAGGACAATGCCGAAGGCTATAAACAAACAGCTGTGATGACCTATGCCGATAAGCTCAAAGGAGTACTGCGGATTGTGCATGGTACTACGGACGACAATGTTCACCTGCAGAACAGCCTTACCCTGGTAGACAAGCTGGAGAACCTCGGCAAAAAATTCGAGCTCATGCTTTATCCCGGCGAACGACATAGCATTGGAGCAAATAGCATCCTGAAGAGAAAACATATCCAGGCGGCAGCAGCAAGCTTTTATTACCAATACCTGCTGGCAAAGCCTGTCCCTGTCTATTTTTCCGGGACGAACCAATAAGCATTCCCTACCACCGGCCGGTGGCAAAAGAATAAAAAGGCCCCATCCGTTTCAGCGGCATGGGGCTTTTTATATAAGGTACGGCAGGGACCGGATAGTAGTCAGTCAGGGAAGGGGGACTGAAACTTTATTAAGGAAAGACTACTTTGCCGGAAGCACCGGCAGCGCCTTTCGCCAATCCAGTAATTTTTTGCTGAGCGTTGCAGTTAGTTCGGCCTGGGAACCCTGTACATTCCGCGTTTCATTGGGATCAGCGGCCAGATCGTACAGTTCCGGGCTACTGCCATCCGCATTGATCAGGAATTTCCATTTGCCTTCCCGCAGGGCCAGGTTGGGACTGCGGTCAGCACCCTGGGGATATTTGAAACCAATATCATTTCTTCCGTATTCCCAGAAAATGGTGCTGGTCCTTTGCGCAGGGGCGCCCCGCAGGACCGCGCTCCTGTCTTCCCCATCCACCTGCACACTTTCCGGCAAGGGCGTACCGGCAATCCTGCAGAAGGTGGGCAGTAGGTCCGTGCCGCAGATCACCGAGGTAGAATCAACGGCGCCAGCCTTCAGTACGCCGGGCCAGCGGACAATAAAGGGCAGTCGTATACCGCCTTCATACAGGGATAGCTTGGATCCCCGCATAGCGGCCGAACGACTATGGCCAAAGGTGGGCAGGGGGCCGTTATCGCTGGTGAAAATAACAATGGTATTCTCCGCAAGCCCCATCCTTTTAAGGCCTTCCAGTAATTGGCCTATCTGCTGATCATAGGTTTTCAGGACTGCCCGGAAACTGGCCAGACTTTCCTGACCGCCTTTTTCATGACCAGTACTTTCATCTCCAGGCACCCAGGGGGTATGCACATCATCCGGCCAGATATTGACAAAGCAGGGCTGATCCCGGTGCTTGTCCATAAAAGCCAGCGCCCTGTCCACAAAGTACCTGGTCCTGTCCCAGCGTTTGATACTGTCCTTATCAGACCAGATCCAGTTGGAGCCGGTGATCAGCGGGTCGGGATCAGGGCTTTCCCAGGTGCTGTTGTATTCATCAAATCCATATTCCCTGATGGAAGGCGCATCATCCACATCTCTTCCCCCACCCATATGCCATTTGCCAAAATGGCCGGTAGCATAACCATGCGTTTTCAGCAGCCTGGCTACTGAGGGCGCAGCGGTGGTCAGGTAATCCGCCTGCTCACAGGACGCATTGCCTTTGCGGGTCTGGAGAAAGCTGGTGATATTGGACCTGGCGGGGTTACTGCCGGTCAGGAAGCCGGCCCTGGAGGGAGAGCAGATGGGCGAGGCGCTGTAATACTGTGTATACCTGGTCCCTTCTGCGGCCAGCTGGTCAATATAGGGCGTCTGGTACTGGCCATTGAAGCAGCCGATATCTCCATAACCCATATCATCAGTAAGAACGAATATAATATTAGGGGGACGCTTATTGCTGACTACCCTGGTAGGAGCCGCACAACTGTTGAAGAGCAGGCCGGCAATCAGAATGATACTCCCTCTTTTGTTGAGCTGTTGGCGCATAATGAAGGATTTTTAGCAGCTTCGAAGAAAGACTATAAATCAGATTTTATTGATTCAAATAGTAGACGATTTGTCTCAATATCTCTTGCGCTGCGGAGCAGATTAAGCGCCGGTTGAAAGCTTTTATAGGGTGAATGTACACAAGCGGGCTGCTTAAACAATCAATTCAATCGTCCAGCGGCTTCTATGTATTAGAATTTTTACTATACAATAAAACAAAAAGACCGGCAAGCCTGCCGGTCTTTGAAAATTTTTTGTTCGCAGTGTGTTACTTGTTCATCATCTGCTTGGCTTCGATGCTAAGGGTAGCATGGGGAACGGCACGTAAACGGGCCTTATCGATCAGTTTCCCTGTCACCCGGCAGATGCCGTAAGTCTTGTTCTCAATACGCATCAGGGCTTTCTCCAGGTGATCGATGTAGTTGATCTGGCGGCTGGCCATCTGGGCCAGCTGTTCCCGTTCCATACTTATACTGCCATCTTCCATGGTCATGTAGCGATTTTCGTTCTCATCGCCTCCCATTTCATCTTTACGCGTAATCAAACCCTGCAGGTAGGTGAGCTCTTTCTTAGCTTGTTCGAGCTTTTTCAGAATCAGATCTTTGAACTCTGCTAATTCGCTATCGCTGTATCTCATGGTTGGTCCCGTTTGAATATTTTCAGGTTGATCTAATACAGATTTCGTGAAATCGGGTTCATATTTTCGAACCGTTTTTGTTTTCAGCTCCGGGATGACCACTTTAATAGGTTTGGGCGGAACTGTCGGTTTCTTGGGCATGGGGGGGGGTATTACCGGGTCTGGCTTTTTAACTTCCACCAGTTTTTTGGGCTCCGGTTTGGATTCAGCCTTGGGAGCGGCCACAACCGGCAGCGCTTTTTTTACCTCCGCTTTTTTAACGGGGAAGGGCGCAGGTCTGGTGGCAACGGCCTTGGCAGCAGGAGCTTTAGCAACAGGTTTGGAAGCAGCTTTCACCGGGGCCGCTTTAGCGGCGACTTTCTTGACGACAGGTACCGGCACGGCCTTCTTGGCCGGAGCGGGCTTGACTGCCTTCTTCGGAACAGGTTTAGTTACTTTTTTGACAGCAGCAGGTTTGGCAGCGGCTTTTTTAGCCGGAGCAGCCTTTTTGGGCGCGGGTGCCTTCTTGGCTGGCTTTGCTGCTTTCTTCTTGGTTGCCATACTGTTAGGCTTTTTTAGTGACAAACACTTTTAATGGAATATCGTTCACCTCAATTTCAATGCCATTGGGCAATTCGGGTACTAATTCCAAATTATCTGCCAAAATTTCCGCACAAATATAGGTATTAAACTGGGCTATAGAGTCCTTCAGGTCGGGATGTCCGGTAACCTGGACAAGGATCCTGTCCGTTAATTCATACCCATTGTCTTTACGGATTTTTTGGATTCGGTTTACCAGTTCCCGGGCATTGCCTTCGCTTAATAATGCCGGGGTTACGGTAATATCCAGTGCTACAGTCAGAGAATCCTTGTTCGCCACCATCCAGCCGGGGATGTCCTCACTGGTGATGTCTACTTCATTAACCTGTAATATTAAGGGTTCGTTATCAATAAACAATGAAATTGCACCTTCTTTTTCTAAACGGGCAATGTCTTCCTGGCCGAAATTTGCCAAAGCGGCAGCCACCGGCTTCATCTTCGCCCCCAGTTTTTTACCCAGGGCAATATAGTTGGGCTTGATCTTCTTTTTGATAAAGCCATTGTCCTCAGTCATGTATTCCAGCTCTTTCACATTCACTTCGCTGATGATCAGGTCTTCCACCCGGCCAATCTGCTCCTTCATCACCGGATTCAGGACCGGGATCAGCACCTTCTGCAGCGGCTGACGCACCTTGATGTTGACCTTCTTCCGGAGGGAAAGCACCAGCGAAGAGATATCCTGGGCCATCTGCATCCTTTCTTCCAGCAGGGTATCCACCACTTCTGCTTTGACCCTGGGGAACAGGACATGGTGTACGGACTCGCCGGCATGCCTTCCTGTCACCTCGTTCAGGTTCCGGAACAGCATATCACTGAAGAAGGGAGAAATGGGGGCCATCAGCAGGCTGACGGTTTCCAGGCATTCATAAAGGGTCTGGTAGGCACAGATCTTATCATGTTCGTATTCGCCCTTCCAGAACCGGCGGCGGCAAAGCCTTACATACCAGTTGCTCAGGTGTTCGTCCACAAATTCCTCGATAGCCCGGCCTGCCTGGGTAGGCTCATAATCGTCCATAGCCGTCTGCACCTTTTTCACCAGGGTATTGAGGGAAGACAGAATCCAGCGGTCAATTTCCGGGCGGTCCGCCAGCGGAATATAAGCCTCTTTAAAGGTGAAGCTGTCCACATTGGCGTAAAGGGCAAAGAACTGGTAGGTATTATATAAGGTACCGAAGAATTTCCGTTGCACTTCCCGGATGCCCTCAATATCAAATTTGAGGTTATCCCAGGGAGAGGCGTTGGTGATCAGGTACCAGCGGGTGGCATCCGCACCAAACTCTTCAATTGTCTTGAAAGGATCCACCACGTTGCCGAGGCGTTTGCTCATCTTATTGCCGTTCTTGTCCAGCACCAACCCGTTGGATACGCAGGTCTTGTAGGCTACAGATCCATACAGCAGGGAGGAGATGGCGTGCAGGGTATAGAACCAGCCTCTTGTCTGGTCCACGCCTTCGGCAATAAAATCAGCCGGGTAGTTCTGGCCAAAAGGCGTTTTGAAAGGACGGGGATCACCGGCTTTCAGCTTCTCTTCATCCAGTCCCCACTGGGCATAGGGCATTGCGCCACTGTCAAACCATACGTCGATCAGGTCCGGTACCCTTTTCATCGGTTTGCCGGAATCACTCACCAGTACGATCTCGTCCACATAGGGTTTATGCAGGTCCAGGATGCCTTCGTGCAGGTAATCTTTGTTAACATCCCCCCCCAGTACTTCGCTGGCCTTTTTGATCTCGGCATTCAGCTCAGCAATGGTGCCAATGCATTTTTGTTCCTCGCCGTCCTCTGTTTTCCAGATAGGCAGCGGCGTGCCCCAGAAGCGGCTGCGGCTCAGGTTCCAGTCCACCATATTCTCCAGCCAGTTGCCAAAACGGCCTTCACCGGTGGATTTGGGTTTCCAGTTGATGGTATTGTTCAGCTCCACCATTTTATCTTTCAGCGAAGTAGTGCGGATAAACCAGGCATCCAGCGGATAGTAAAGCACCGGTTTATCGGTACGCCAGCAATGGGGATAGTTGTGTTCGTATTTTTCGATCTTGAAAGCGCGGTTCTCTTTTTTCAGCTTCACGCAGATATCCACGTTGACATCTGCATAGGCCGGATCGTCCTTGTAGTTCTTGACATAGCGGTTGCTGAATTCACCCAGGCCATCAACAAATTTGCCCTGCCTGTCTACCAGGGTCAGGATGCCGATGCCATATTTTTTTCCTACGCGATAATCGTCCGCACCAAAGGCAGGCGCCGTATGCACTATGCCGGTACCATCTTCAGTAGTAACAAAATCACCGATAAGAACCCGGAAGGGATCGCCTTCAATATGAGCGGGGCTATTGGCTTCAAAAGGCAGCAGCTGCTCGTAGCGGCACGCTTCCAGCTGTGCGCCCTTGAATTCAGCCAGGATGGTCCAGGGTAATAATTTTTCACCTTCTTTGTAACCGGCAAAATCACCATTTTCTCCTTCCGGCTTGAAATACTTGCCCAGTAAGGATTTGGCCAGTACCAGGTTGACAGGAAGATGCGTATAGGGATTGAATGTCCTGACCAGGACATAATCAATATTGGCGCCTACGGTCAGGCCCAGGTTGGAAGGCAATGTCCAGGGCGTAGTGGTCCAGGCCATGAAGAAAAGTTCAGCATCTTTGGCTACTTTATCAAAGAGGAAGGCTGATCTTTCATTACTGACGGCTTTGAACATGACCACTGCCGATGTATCCTTCACCATTTTGTAGGTACCGGGCTGGTTCAGCTCATGGGAGCTGAGGCCTGTGCCGGCAGCGGGCGAATAGGGCTGGATGCTCACGCTCTCATACAGCAATCCTTTTTTGTAAAGAGAACTGAGGAGGAACCAGAGAGTTTCAATATACTTATTGTCGAACGTGATATAAGGATCATCCAGGTCTACCCAATAACCCATTTTGCGGGTCAGGTCGTCCCATTTATCCTTGTACCGCATTACGGCCTCGCGGCATTTCTGGTTGTATTCTTCTACGGTGATCTTTTTACCGATATCTTCTTTGGTGATGCCCAGTTCTTTTTCCACGCCCAGCTCAATGGGCAGGCCATGGGTATCCCAGCCGGCTTTGCGTTTTACCTGGAAGCCCTGCATGGTTTTATAGCGGCAAACCAGGTCCTTCAGGGTCCGGCTGATCACGTGGTGAATACCCGGCATTCCGTTAGCGCTGGGCGGACCTTCATAAAATACGAAGGAGCCGGCGCCTTCCCGGAGGGAAACGCTTTTTTCAAAAGCCTGGTTTTCATTCCATTTAGTCAATATTTCCTGCTCTATGGAAGGCAGGTTCAGCTTGCTAAACTCTCTGTATTTGGCCAACATATATAAATGTGATCTGGGATGATCTGCTCCCGGGCGCAGGAAACCGGCCGGGAACAGGATGATAACCTTATTTAAAAGGTGGCAAAGGTACTGAATTCCGGGGCATTTCAGGGTGTTCCGGCATTGGGAAAAATGCCGGCTTCCCAAATCCGGCCTCGATCAATGGCGGCACATCAAAATTATACTACACAAAAGATTTTCAATTCCTTAGCGGATTACAGCGAAAAAGAGCCGGGCAGATTATCGGTTCTGCCTTTTCGTTAGTTGATTTATTTCTGGCAATTTCCCTATCTTCATGCCTGATTTTTTCAGGGAAAGAAAACCGCGAGGCCTGATTACTTCGTAGATAGATTCCCTGAGCAGTTCGCCACCAAAGGCGAAGTTTCACAGTAGCAGCTCATCCATTGGTTAACGCTCCCGTATTTTCAGCTTATCAGCTTTTTCAACCGTTGAGGATTGTTAGTAGCACGCTCATCCCAATACCAGAACAATGACCCGTATCCCGGTGTCAAGGTATGCGGAGCCAGTAGCAGTTTGGTTTTTGTGCGTTTTGCGTGCAACGGTAGTTCTTTGTTTATTGTCAGCTATAGCCATGATCAATGCCTGAAAAAAGGCGGGTTAAAGGGGTATTAAAACAGATCACCAGTTCTTTAAATATTCCAAGTTTTTTTACCGCAAGATTGATTTTGGCATAGTTTATGAAATCATTTAGGTGTTCTTTATGATAATGGATACCACGAAAATGTGCTTTCGGAATTAGGAGAGTGGTGTGGTTATTGCTACTATAAATGAGTGGCAGAATTACCAAGTGTTTTTACCGTTATTTAATTCAGTTATTTGATATATTTTTAGAACGCATTACATGAAAAACCTTTTCTACGGTTTAGGGTTTAGGGGTTAAAAAGGGGAGTATTCCTGCTCCCCTTTCCTTTTAAAATCCAAAACTTGAGGAAAGGTTTTTCTGTTTTTATACCTTCCCGGATCCTGCGTTCCTTCTTATATAATTTTCCTTTTTATTTATTGTTCCCGGCAGCTGTTGTGTTTATCAACATCAGCCACCTCATGCCCTGCCTGTCCTGGTTAAACCAGCCAGCAGCCTGCATTTCATCCGCAAGGTTGGCATATTGTTTTATTTTATAACCTTATAGAGATCCTATTACCCTGCGGTACACCCGAATAGCTCCCGGAAGGGTATATGCAGACAAGAAAAAACCTCCACAAAAAGGGAGGTCTTTTCAAAAATGGGTATTGCACCTGCCTAAACGAGGTGCAGAATCTACATTTATTTCTTTCGCTGCCGGATCAGTTTATACACCCTTATAGCCAGCAGGAGCAGTATAATAAAAAGTAATAATCCAACCAGTCCCCAGATAGCACTCAGTCCATCCTTCACCACTACCAGCATCACAATAGCCACCAGGAAAATAGTAGCTACCTCATTCCATAAACGCAGTTGCTGGGATGTATATTTAAACACACCCTGTAGTTGCTGCTTTACCATAGACTGGAGGGAGAAATGATACACATACAATCCCACTACAAAGAGCAGCTTGATCAACAGCCAGCCAGGCAGGCTGAACCGCAGGTACATATACCAGGTAATGACACCAAAAATAGCCGTGAGCACTGCAGAAGGCCAGGTAATGCCGTACCAGAGTCGCTTCATCATGATATTGAAATGCTTCCGGAGTACTGTTCTGCCGGGCTCTGCCTCTTCCGCCGCCTCCGTGTTGTACATCAGCAACCGGGGTATATAGAACAGACCGGCAAACCAGGTAACAATGAAAATAATGTGCAGCGCTTTAATATAACTATACATAGCAATGAGGGATTATGCGGTGGCTACCAGTGAACGCAGGGCTTTTACCCAGGCTGGGTGTACATTCAGGCAGGGGATCAGTTCAAAGGATTCCCCGCCGGCATGCAGGAATACTTCTTTCCCCTGCTCGGCTATTTCTTCCAGCGTCTCCAGGCAATCGCTCACAAAGGCCGGGCATACCACCAGTAATTTTTTGATCCCTTCTTTGGGCAGTTCCTCCAGCCGCACTACGGTATAGGGTTGCAGCCATGGATCACGACCCAGGCGCGACTGGAAAGAATGACTATACTTACCCGCCGGCAGTTGCAGCCTTACCGCCATCTGTGCCATAGTGTCCAGGCACTGGTGCCGGTAACAGGTGGCATGGGCCGGGGAAGCAACAGCGCAGCAATCGCCCGATTGCAGGCAATGCTTACCCGTAGGATCAGACTTACGCAGGTGTCTTTCCGGCACCCCATGATAGCTGAACAGCACATGGTCAAATTCCTGTTCCAGGTAAGGACGGATACTTTCCGCCAGCGCATCCAGGTATTCCTCATCACTATAAAAGGGCTCTACTATGGAAAGGGTAAAAGGGAATTTTTTGTCGCGGTGGACCTTCTTTGCATATTCGGCCGCCGTTTCATAGCTGGACATGGCAAAATGCGGGTACAGGGGCACCAGCACCACTTCTTCCAGGCCCGGTACTTTTTCCATCAGCTCCCGGTAGGCATCCTCCGGCGATGGATTGCCATACCGCATAGCCAGTACCACCGGCTCGCTCACCTGCTCCTGCATAGCATCTTTCAGCTGCCGGCTGATCACCATCAGGGGGGATCCTTCTTTGGTCCAGATTGTCCGGTAGGCCTCGGCCGATTTCGGCGCCCGGAACGGTACTATGATACCCCGCACCAGCAGGGCACGCAGCAGCAGGGGCATATCAATTACCTTACTGTCCATCAGGAACTCGTTGAGGTACCGGCGCACATCCCTGACCGCCGTAGAATCGGGCGATCCGAGGTTCATCAATACAATGCCTTTTTTTACCATACGATTTGGGGAATGATCTGCAAAAGTAACCTTGTCGGGCCTGAAAAGTTCAGTAAAGGGATTTTTCCTTTCCAGGACCCGCTGCGGTAGCCGCTAACCCACCACCACATTGCCTTTGCACCATGAAGAACTTGCTCAGGAAATAAGCTGATATTTCTCAGTTCTTAAAATGACAGTCCAATGACAGTGGAATTAGGTATATGACGGGATCGCAAGTATTTTTGTGTTCAGAAATTTCAGACCCCTTATTAATCCATGCAAGGACAGAGCAGCAGAGACATATCGAAATTCTTCATTGCAGGCATCAACTACAAAAAAACCGACGCTTCCATCCGGGGACAATTTGCTATTACGCAGGATCACTATGATTCCTTACTGGCACTGGCTCCTTCTTACGGACTGAATGAACTCTTCATTGTCTCTACCTGTAACCGTACCGAGATCTATGGTTTTGCAGAACATGCAGCTCAGCTGATTGACCTCCTCTGCACCTTCACTTCCGGCAACGCCGCCACCTTTACA